>JAZSCV010000033.1:0-2323 GCA_045530855.1 Acutalibacteraceae bacterium | reverse complement strand
TTCGAATCAACAGTATCTTATGCTGGTTATGCAGAAGCAGAAGAGGTTTATCCAAAGGCTCTTAATGCCGGTAAAATGCATCTCAGCAGTTCCATACATTACCCCATTTATAAATTTGATACTTTGCAGGATCTGGAACAGTTTAAAAATGATTTCGCAAGCACTTTCACAATGAAAAGTGGTTATGACGAGGTTCCGTCATTTAATAGTGCAACCGAAAAGTATGGTGGTTCATTTTTTGAAGAAAACACGTTAATGCTGGTTTATATCAGCGTACCTAACTGTACTTACCGATACAAAGTGCAAAATGTTGTGTATGATGAAAAATCATTTAGTGCTCATATTACAGAAACCACAAAAGCTCAGGTTGTAGCAAATGCCATGGCAGGGTGGTTTGTAACTGTTGCCGTACCGGATGCGCTTATTGAGAATTGCACAGACTTTGATGCAAATTTGTAACTTGTTAATTTAAAAAGAAAAAGGGGCTGTAAAAACATTCGTTTTTACAGCTCCCATGGTTTATAGTTATATTTTTTATCTATTCACAGTCTCTTTTTCTACAAAAAGCTCGGGGTTATCTGAGTAAATATCATAAGCATCGTTTACAATGGTTATATCAACATTGCCGTGCTCTCCGCCGTATTCACCGTCAAGTGACCATGCAACCTTTTTATCAGTAGTGATTTTCAAGTGCTTTGTTTTAGTAAATACTATATTGTCACTACTGTAATCCTTATTAATAACTTGAATGAGGGCACCTAAAACGTCGATATTTCTTTTAACGCCTTTTACAATAAGAAGCTCAAAAACACCGTCATTAAGCTTAACATTATCAAATTTAGCAAGACCCGCAACTGAGGTTGTGTTGGAAATAGCACAATAATATACATTATCTTCAATAACACCGCCATCATACTCTATTTTCATATATGTAGGCTTAAAGCTTGCAAGCATGGAGAAAAACCTGATAATAAAGCCGTGTATCATATATGCGCTGTGACCTAAAATGTTTTTCCATTTCTGTGGGGTAGAATATGAAAGATCTGTAGCGGCACCAAAGCAGGCAATATAATTAAAATATTTATTCTGAAACTTACCAACATCGTATGTGTTAGTTTTGTTATTTAAAATCATTTTAGCAGCAGGGCCTACACCTGACCCAATGCCAAGTGTTGTTGCAAGGTCGTTTGTTGAGCCGGATGGTATATAGCCTACGGGAACTCTTTTTTTGAGATTTAAAACACCGTTTATTGTTTCGTTGAGTGTTCCGTCGCCACCACAACAAATGATTATATCGTGGTCGTTGCCCTTTTCCTTGACTATTTCGGTGGCGTGGTTAGGTCCGTTGGTTGTTTCGATTGTAAAATCAAAATCAGCAGGGGAAAGGTTTTCTGTAATTTCCGTAGGGCTGATTCTTTTTCGGTTAGTACCGGAGCAAGGATTTGTAATTAACAGAGCCTTTTTCTTGTTCATATTTTCACACCTATGCCGAAATGCATATATCATTTCGAGCCCGTTTCCCATTAGTTAGAAAATTATACCAAAAAGAAGAAATAAGGTCAAGGAAAAGATACATATACGGCTCTGCCTTGATTTTTTTGGACGTGATTTGTATAATGTGAGTGGAGTGATTATATGAGTTTATTCAAAAAAACTAATCAGAACACCAAAAACTTTGCTGTTTGCGGTATTGTTGAAATAGAAAATAAAATTTTGTTTGTCCGCCACACATATGGTGTGGCAAAAGACAGAATTCTTCTGCCCGGTGGATATGTGAAAGAAAACGAGCTTCCCACAACTGCCATTGAACGAGAAATTTTCGAAGAAACAGGTGTTGTTTGCAAGTCAAGGGATTTATTTTCAATGCAATTTAAAAGTGAACAATGGTGCGCGGTATTTACTGCAGATTATATTTCGGGTGAGCCGAAATCTGATGGCTATGAAAACAGCGAGATTTTACTTTTAACAACAGATGAAGCGCTTGGTCGCGAAGATTTAACAAATATGAGCAGAGAAATTCTCAAGGCATACAAAGAAAATGCTAAGGGTCTTACAAAGAGTGATTACATTGCAAATTTGCGTAATGAAAAAGATTATGTTATATTTGGAGTGTAGAAATACAATGAATATATCTTTTAAGGAGGAATACTCGTGGAATCTGTAAAAACTATATTGTTGGGTGTAGCCGAAAAGAGTTGAACACCGCACGGTTTCTTAAGGCAAATTCCCGCACTAACTGCGTCAAAAAGCTTGAAATACGACAGTATTCCTTCACTTTTTTCCTTGTTATTGCAAAAATTTTGCCTTAATAAACTGTTTACAC
>JAZSCV010000016.1:0-10808 GCA_045530855.1 Acutalibacteraceae bacterium | reverse complement strand
CTTTGGGTACAAATCCTATGAACCGGTTCTTAAAAACATAAATCTTCATATCAATCCCGGTGAAATGATAGGTCTTGTGGGACATTCGGGCGCAGGTAAATCTACGATGATAAATCTTTGTATGCGCCTTTATGACCCATCTTTGGGCAAAATAACCATTGATGGAATTGACATAAAAGATATACCACCGGAGGAATTAAGAAACAGTATCGGCGTTGTTTTCCAGGAAACATATCTTTTCTCAGGAACGATATTTGATAATATTGCCTATGCCCGTCCCAACGCCTCTCTTGATGAAGTAATTGCAGCAGCAAAAGCGGCAAATGCCCACGAATTCATAACAAAACTTCCCGATGGCTATAACACAGTTATAGGTGAAAATGGTCACTCACTTTCAGGTGGTGAACGTCAGAGAGTAAGTATAGCAAGAGCAATTCTCAAAAATCCGAGAATACTTATCCTTGATGAAGCAACAAGCTCGCTTGACCCTGAAACAGAAATTAAAATCCAGGAAGCACTTACAAGACTTATTGAAGGCAGAACAACAATTGCAATTGCCCACCGTCTTGCAACCTTAAAAAATGCAGACAAACTTGTTGTTATTGAAAAAGGTAGGGTTGCTGAGCACGGCACACACGAAGAGCTTATAAGCCGGGGTGGTATTTACGCTAACCTTGTTTCTGCCCAAAGGCAGACCCACGCAATTTCTGCAAAATAATTCCATAATTTTAAAATGCGATAAGTCTTAACTTATCGCATTTTTGTTTTTTATAAGTGAATACTAACTATATGAAAAAAGCAATAAAAAACATTTTAATCATCTGTTTGGTATGTACCTTTATTTTCAATCTGACATCAGCCTTAAAAAAAGAACGAAATCCTTCGGTCACAAAAGAAAATATAAATTTGTATCCTAAAAAAAATACTGATATAAGAATTATGACCTACAACATTCTTTCGGACAGTATGGGCTTTGACGGCTTCTCTGTAGAAACACGAAAGGATGTACTATATAATGTTTTACTTAGCACCACTCCCGACATTTTAGGTCTGCAAGAAGTATGCCGTAACTGGTATAGCACAATAACCGAATGGGAAATGCCATTAAGGTTTGTGTGCCCTGTTGGGTATTTGCTGTCAGGCACAATGACCACACTTTTATATAATCCCGATAAATTCGAGCTTTTGCACCATGGTACAAAATCATTTTCATTTTCCTTTATATCAAGGCTAAGAAAATACAATTGGGCTGTTTTCGAGCAAAAGAGCACGCACAAAACCTTTGTTGTAATCAACACTCACTTAAGTTTATTTGAGAAAACACCTTTTTTCCCAATAAACCAGGCAACTGAGCTTATCAATTTTACCTTAGAGCTTCAGGAAAAATACAAGTGTCCTGTTTTTCTTATAGGTGACTTCAATACTAAAGAAGATGATAATCTGGAAAGCTACTCAACCACCTACGAGTATATAACACTTTTTCTCAACAATTCGAAAAACATCGCACTCAGCAAGTCCTACAGTAATGAAAAAAACATATCAAATTCTGCAAATGACTATATTTTCGCAACTGACAATACTGTTATAACTAACTACACCCTTTTGTCACAACCAATTTTAAACATATTAAGTGACCACTACCCTGTTTTCGCAGATGTTAATCTTGAATAGTTTCAACAACAATGATATAATCAGTTAGATAAAAATTTTACTACAGGTGAATTATGGAATTTTTCGAAAATAAAGTAGAACAGGAACGCGCCGTTTTGGTATCTGTAGACACAGGTGAGTTTGACGTAGACTCTTCTCTTGCGGAGCTTACAGAGTTAGCGCGTACAGCAGGTGCAGATGTTATTTGCGAAATGACACAAAAAAGAGAAGCACCGGAGCCGGGCACATATTTAGGCAGAGGAAAGTTAGATGAGCTTGCCGAATATTGCGATGCAGAAAAGCCCGACCTTGTTATAATTGATGGTGAGCTTTCACCTGCACAGCAACGAAATATTGAAACTGCAACAGATACCCGCGTAATAGACAGAACAACACTTATTCTTGATATTTTTGCTCAAAGAGCATTATCAGGTGAAGGTAAATTACAAGTTGAACTTGCACAGTTAAAATATGCCCTTCCCCGATTAGGCGGAAAAGGTGCATCTATGTCAAGGCTTGGTGGCGGTATCGGTACAAGAGGTCCCGGTGAAACAAAGCTCGAAACAGATAAGCGTCACATTCGCCGTCAGATTGCCGCTTTAACTGAGGATTTAAAGGCTCTCGACGAACGCAGAACAAGACACAGAGAAAGACGTAAAAAGGATGGTGTAATTACTGTTGCACTTGTAGGCTACACAAACGCTGGTAAATCCACCATTATGAATACTCTTACAGATGCAGGTGTGCTTGCAGAAAACAAGCTTTTCGCAACACTTGACCCTACCGCAAGAGCATTGACCTTGCCTGACGGCAGTACAGTACAGCTTATTGATACTGTTGGGTTTATAAGAAGACTGCCACATAAGCTTGTTGAGGCATTCAAATCGACTCTCGACGAAGCCGTTGATGCAAACGTTATTCTTAATATATGCGATGCGTCAAGTGACGAATGTGCAGAGCATTACAGAGTAACAATGGAACTACTGGAAGAACTGGGATGCACTGATAAACCAATTATAACTGTCCTTAATAAATGTGACCTTATTAATGACATTCAGATTCCTCTTGTTACAAATTGTGTAAGAGTTTCTGCAAAAACAGGAGAAGGTTTAGAAGAACTTCTGAAAAAAGTTAACGAAGCCCTTCCTCCAACACGAAAAAGAGTAAAAATACTTCTCCCGTTTTCTTTGGGTGGTGTTGCGGCAGAATTACGCAAAACAGGTGTTGTGCATAGTGAGGAATATATTGCAGAAGGCTTGCTTCTCGATATTACGGCAGAAATATTTATTCTTGAAAAATATCAGGAATATATACAATAAAGAAAAAATCGTACAGTCAATCGACTGTACGATTTGTTTTATCTTACACTAAAAAGCAAGTCACCATATGATGGATAGCACCAATGCTCTGAGGAGCAAAGTGTTTCCATTTCGTCTACTGATTCTCTTAAAGAGTTCATTACAGGAATAATATTGTACTTATAGAAGCATGCTGCGGCATCGCTTTCCTCAATAGCCTTAACCTTACCTGAAAGTTCTTCAAGCTCCTTAACATCGCTAAATGCTTTTGCAGAAAGTGAAGAAAGCTTTTCAACAAGCTCCTGCTCGTAGCTTATATCAATACTGTCGCAAACATTTCTTTTTGCAAGAAGTGTATTTGCAAGCTCGTGAATGTTACGGCTTACGCAAGGAAGAATATCCTTTTTAGCCATATCAATCATGGTAAGAACTTCAATATTGAGGTATTTACAATATTTTTCATTTTTGATTTCGTAGTGTGCTTTTATTTCTGTTTCGCTGTAAACCTTGTGCTTCTCATAAAGCTCAATATTTTTTTCGTGGAGCATATATGGAAGGCAATCAGGTGTGGAAACAAGGTTAAGAAGACCTCTCTTTTCAGCTTCCTTAACCCATGCATCATCGTAACCGTTTCCGTTAAATATAATGCGCTTGTGGTTTTTGATAACCTTCTTGATAAGCTGATGAAGTGAGTTTTCAAAATCCTCTGCATTTTCAAGCTCGTCCGCAAATTGTGAAAGCACCTCTGCCACTGCAGTATTAAGTGTTGTGTTAGGGCCTGCAACAGAGGCTGAAGAGCCAAGCATACGGAATTCGAACTTGTTACCTGTAAATGCAAATGGAGATGTTCTGTTTCTGTCTGTTGTATCTTTAGGGAAACGAGGAAGGACATGAACACCAACCTTAAGGAGCTCTTTCTCCTTGTTATCTATATCCTCATCTTTTTCAATTGCTTCAAGTATAGATGTAAGCTCCTCACCAAGGAACATTGAAACAATTGCAGGTGGTGCTTCCTGCGCACCAAGACGGTGGTCGTTACCTGCAGAGGCAATAGATATTCTTAAAAGATCCTGATAATCGTCAACCGCTTTTATTACTGCACAAAGGAAGAGCAGGAACTGTGCATTTTCTGCAGGAGTTTCACCGGGCTCTAAAAGGTTTGCGCCTGTGCTTGTGGAAATAGACCAGTTGTTGTGCTTACCGCTACCATTAACGCCTGCAAATGGCTTTTCATGAAGAAGGCAAATCATACCATGCTCTTTAGCACATTTCTGCATTACTTCCATTGTAATCTGGTTATGGTCTGTTGCAATATTTGTTGTTGTGAAAATAGGAGCTAATTCGTGCTGTGCAGGAGCTGCCTCATTGTGCTCTGTTTTAGCAAGAACACCAAGTCTCCAGAGTTCATCGTCAACAGACTTCATAAATGCCTGAACGCGTGGTTTAATTGCACCAAAGTAATGGTCATCAAGCTCTTGACCTTTAGGTGGCATGGCACCAAAAAGTGTTCTGCCTGTGTAAATAAGGTCTTTCCTTTTATTGAAAACCTCACGGTCAACAAGGAAATATTCCTGTTCAGGACCAACAGTTGTTTTAACTGCAACAACATCATCATGGCCGAAAAGCTTTAATATTCTTAATGTCTGCTTATTGATTGCTTCCATCGAACGAAGAAGAGGTGTCTTTTTATCAAGAGCCTCACCACCATATGAACAGAAAGCAGTAGGAATACATAAAACACCATTCTTTATGAATGCAAATGATGTAGGGTCCCATGCAGTATATCCACGTGCTTCGAAAGTTGCACGAAGTCCGCCTGATGGGAATGATGATGCATCAGGCTCACCCTGAATAAGCTCCTTGCCTGAAAACTCCATAATAACTCTACCATCTTTTTTGCAGGTGATAAAGCCATCGTGTTTTTCAGCAGTAATGCCTGTAAGAGGCTGGAACCAGTGTGTGTAGTGTGTTGCACCCTTTTCAACTGCCCAATCCTTCATAGCATTTGCTATTACGTTTGCAACATCAATATTAAGTCGATGCCCTGTTTGAAGTGTACGCTGAAATTCAGCATAAACATCGCTCGGCAGTCTTTCTTTCATTACGGATTCAGAAAAAACGTCACAACCGAAAAAATCTGTTACAGTTTTTATAACAATCAACCCTTTATATTTTTATATAATCTTTTAGAATAACTTACCAATGTACCCTGCTCCAATGCCCAGAAGAGCTGAAACAAGCACAAGAATAATCGGATGCACCTTCTTTTTGAAAAGAAGGAAAATACCTGTACCACATATTATTATTGAAATAATAATGTTATATAAATCAATGTTTGCAATAGCAAAACCATCGGGGAAAAATACTGTTTTGCCAATTTTAACTACAGCGGCTCCGATAAGACCAATTACAGTTGGCCTTAAACCGCTCATACAACCTTTAACAGTCTTACTTTCCTGAAATTGCTTGTATACTCTTGCAACAACAAGAATAACAACAAACGACGGAACAACTACACCCAAGGTTGCACACACAGCACCTAAAAAGCCTGCTGTTTCCATACCAACATATGTTGCAATATTTATTGCAAATGGCCCCGGTGTACTCTCACTTACAGCAATAAAGTTTACTATTGCTTCCTCTGTAAGCCATTCGTTATCAAGCACAGCCTTCTGAATAAGCGGAAGCATTGCATAGCCACCGCCAAAGGTAAAAGCGCCAATGCTTAAGAAGGTTAAGAAAAGATCAAGATAAATACTCATTGTGCCTTACCTCTCTTTCTCTCGATTACCGAGTGAATGAGACCTATAACAGCACATGTAATAATGATGTATATAATGCTTATATCAATACCGAGAACATCTATAAACACAGATACAGCAAACGCACCAAACATCAGAATGTATGAAAAAAGACCTTTAGGACATTTTTTGTACATTGATATAAATGCTTTTATAACAAGTGCAAGAACACCTGCACGTATACCATTAAAAGCAAATTGGACAACCTCATATTCACTGAATTCTTTAAGCACAAGTGATATGAGAGAAATAATAATGAACGACGGAAGCACAACACCAAAGGTTGCACACATTGAGCCCAAAACACCTGCAACGCGATAACCTACAAATGTTGCAGAGTTTATTGCTATCGGACCCGGCGTACTTTCTGAAATTGCAAAAATATCGAGAATTTCTTCACCCTTAAGCCATTTGTGTTTTTCGCACATTTCCTTTTCAATTATAGGTATCATTGCATAGCCACCACCAAAGGTAAATGCACCTATTTTGAAAAAGGTCAAAAACAATAACAAGCTATTTTTGAGTTTCTCTTTCAAAAAAAAGCCTTCTTTCGCATAGTGATAATTTTACACAATAAATTATAAAAAAATCATAAACCTTTGTCAATGTAAAAAGGGTAGATTAAAGCCTTAAACTATGGATTTTTTTTGTTACATATGGTACAATATTTTTATATTTTAAGGTTCTTAACGGATGGTGTATTATGGATTTTGAATTCAGTAAAAGAAGAGCAGAAGAGTTAACTCTTATTCTCAACAACTGTATAGCGAAATACTATATGGGTAACGAAAGTGATGTATCAGACTACGAGTACGATATGATGATGCGCGAGCTTTCAGCTATAGAAGAAAAATACCCTCAGCTCTTAAAGGAAGATTCCCCTACCCACCGCGTTGGAGGTAGTAGTGATAATACCTTTGAGCAGGTTGTTCATTCTGTTAAAATGGAAAGCCTTCAGGATGCCTTTTCTCAAGATGAATTGCGTGCTTTTGATGAAAGAGTAAAAAAGGTCTTCCCCAATGCACAATATGTGGTCGAACCAAAAATAGACGGGCTTTCCTGCTCACTTGAATACAGAAACGGTGTTTTGTTCCGTGCCTCTACCCGTGGTGATGGTGAGGTTGGTGAGGATGTAACCGCTAATGTAAAAACAATCCGTTCAGTACCCTTAAAGCTTAAAACCGATATACCTTTTATTGAGGTGCGTGGTGAGGTTTATATGTCTCACGACAGCTTTGAGGAGCTTGTGGCACAGCAGGAATTAAACGAAGAAAAGACCTTTAAAAATCCACGAAATGCAGCATCAGGCTCTTTAAGGCAAAAGAATCCTAAAATAACAGCAAGCAGAAAGTTAGACATTTTCATTTTCAATATCCAACAAAAAGAAGGCGGCAAAGAGCTCAATTCCCACAAGGAGTCCCTTGATTATCTTTCAGAATTAGGCTTCCCTACTGTTCCCGGCTATAAGCTTTGCGATAATATGGATGAAGCCATAGAAAAAATTCAAAGCATAGGTGATAACCGCGGAAATCTCAGCTTTGATATTGATGGTGCAGTTATTAAGGTTGATAATTTTTCAATGCGAAGTGAATTAGGCTCAACCGCAAAATTTCCTAAGTGGGCTGTTGCCTTTAAATATCCACCTGAAGAAAAACCAACCAAGCTTTTAGATGTGGAAATTCAGGTTGGCAGAACAGGGGTTTTAACGCCTACTGCGATATTTGAGCCGATTATTCTTGCAGGTACAACCGTTTCAAGAGCAACACTCAATAACGAAGATTTCATTAAAGATAAAGGCATTGCCATAGGTGATACAATTATTGTCCGTAAGGCGGGAGATATTATACCCGAGGTGCTTGAGGTATTCTCACATAATAACGAAAATCCTGTTTTCACCTATCCCGAAAACTGTCCAGCTTGCGACAGTACAGTTGCCCGTGTAGAGGGTGAGGTTGCAATAAGATGTATTAATCCCGATTGCCCCGCACAGCTTTTGAGAAAGCTTATTCACTTCTGCTCAAGAGATGCAATGGATATAGAAGGCTTAGGCTCCGCTGTTTTAGAGCAGTTAGTTAATGAAAAACTCATTTCCAAAGCATCAGATATATACAGGCTCTCCCCTATGGAGCTTGTATCCCTTGAAAGAATGGGAGAAAAAAGCTCATTGAACCTCCTCGATGCTATAGAAAAATCAAAACAAAATGATCTCTTCAAGCTTATTTTCGCATTAGGGGTGCACCATATAGGACTTAAAGCCGCAAAGCTTCTTGCAAACCATTTTGGTGATATGGATTCACTTCTCAATGCAACCGAAGAGGATGTTATGGGTATTGATGGTATGGGTAAAATAAGTGCCGAAACATTAGTCAAAGCCCTTGCACTCCCTGAAACAAGAGCAATGATAGAAGAATTCAGAGAATTTGGGCTTAACTTTAAAAATCTTTCAGAGGTTGAAGATAAACGCTTTGAAGGTATGACCTTTGTGCTTACAGGCACCTTAACTAAATACGGCAGACGCGAAGCACAGGAGATTATAGAAAAATTCGGCGGTAAGGCATCAGGATCTGTTTCTGCAAAAACAAGTATTGTCCTTGCAGGCGAAAGCGCAGGCAGTAAGCTAAAAAAAGCCAACGATTTAGGTATAAAAGTTATTTCAGAAGATGAATTTGAAGAAATGATTAAATAATTTCTACAAAAACAGCCTTTCCCTTTTATATATAATGTGAATTGATTTTTCATACAGTTATATTATAGAATATTTCTATAGGGTGCATAGCCCACAAAAGGAGGAACTTTTATGCCAACAACAAATGTCGAGAAAATTAAAACAAAACGCAAAAACCTCTACCTTCGTGTAGCAAAAGGTCACTTTGCCGCAAACCATTCCCACACAAATTACTATATTGATGTTGCCGCACAAAAGTCCCGTCTTTCAGAGGCTAAGGCTGTGGCACAGGAGCTTTGCGAAAACTACAACTACAGCTCAACTATAATCGATACAATTCTTTGCCTTGACGGTACAGAGGTTATAGGTACTTGCCTTGCAAATGAGCTTACAAAGCACTCTTTCTCCAATATCAACGCTCATCAGACAATTTATGTTGTTACCCCTGAAATGACCGCAGGCTCACAGATGATGTTCCGTGATAACATTGTGCCTATGATTAAAGGTAAGCATGTGCTTATTCTTGCAGTTTCTGTTGCGTCAGGCGTAACCGCACAGGCTGCAATTGAAGCAGTTAACTATTATGGTGGTAATGTTATGGGTATTTCTTCCATATTCTCTACAACCACAACATGCGGTGGATACGAGGTTAACTCCGTATTCAATCCTCACGATTTAGATGGCTACTTCAACACACCTTCACACGAATGCCCATTGTGTAAAGAGAAGAAAAAAATTGATGCTCTCATTAATAGTCACGGCTTTTCAAAAATCTGATTTTAATATTTTAACGGGAATGGATTCAAAGAAATCCATTCCCGTTTTTTATTCAAGGTATTGAAGTCTTTTTCAAAATATGTTAGCATAACCATATTATTTTTTGCAAAGTGGTTAAAGTATGAGCAACAAAGATTTAAATATTTTATATGAGGATTCCGCCATAACTGTTTGTGTTAAGCCTGTGGGCGTTTTAAGTGAAGATGCTCCTGACGAAAAAGGTATAATCGGTCTTTTAAGTAAAAAAACGGGCAAAAAGCTCCATTTACTTCACCGCCTTGACAGAAATGTTGGTGGTATAATGGTATTTGCAAACAATCCCAAAAGTGCAGCTGTCCTTTCAAAGGCTATCGCTGATGGCGAACTAAAAAAGGAGTATATGTTAGTTTGCGACGGTATTCCTCAGGAAGATTCAGGCGTATATAAGGACCTGCTTTTCAAGGACTCACGAAAAAACAGGTCGTATGTTGTAAACAGAATGCGCAAGGGTGTTAAGGATGCGTCTTTGGAATACGAGGTTTTAAATAAAACAGATAATAAAGCTTTGGTCCGTGTACTTCTTCATACCGGTAGAACACATCAGATTCGTGTTCAATTTTCATCACGTAAGCTGTGCCTTACAGGTGATATAAAGTACGGCAGTAAGGACAGAACAAATTGCGAAATCGCCCTTCATTCATACAGAATCACATTTAACCACCCAACCACAAAGGAAGAAATGACTTTCAAATGCACTCCGGATTACCATAAATATCCCTGGAGTCTTTTCAAAGGAGAATAAAATGGAAATTTTACAAAGTTTTAGCGGTGTTATTGTTAACACCATTACGGTAATTATCGGAAGTATTGTAGGTCTTGTTTTGAAAAAACAGATTCCCGAAAAACTTACAAGTGCAGTTATGACCGTTATTGGTCTTTGCACAATAGCTATTGGTGTAAGTGGAATAATAAAAGGACAAAACCAACTTGTTATGATAATATCCCTTGTATTTGGTACAATTGTTGGCACACTTATTGATATAGACGGAAAGCTTTCAAAGTTAGGCGATAAGCTTCAGAATAAGAATAAAAAGAATGATGCATATAATCAACAAAATGCTTCATTTTCGCAGGGCTTTGTTACAGCATCACTTTTGTTTTGCGTTGGCGCTATGACTATTGTTGGCTCAATGAATGCAGGTATCTCAGGCGATAACGAAATGCTTTACACAAAATCTGTACTTGACCTTATTTCTTCCACAATGTTAGCCGCCTCTTTGGGTATTGGTGTTTTGTTTTCCTCTGCATTTGTTTTGGTTTTTCAAGGTCTATTAGTTGCACTTTCAATTATGCTCGGCTCTTTTCTGAGCGAATTTGCCATTGCAGAGCTTATTTGTGCTGGCTCAGTTATGATAACAGCTTTAGGCTTAAACCTTATTGGTGTTACAAAAATAAAGGTTGCAAACCTTTTACCCGGACTTGTGTTTGTACCATTTATTTGTTTAATATTTTAAACCACCCAAAAATTGAAACACATAAATCATAAAAAAGAAGTAGGTAGATTGCCTACTTCTCTTCTTTATAAAAAATATCATCAAAGGTCGTGTGTAAAATTTCTTTTATAAGCATTATTTCATC
>JAZSCV010000079.1:0-16978 GCA_045530855.1 Acutalibacteraceae bacterium | reverse complement strand
GCCTATATGCAGGTCGGCAAATAAAATTTCTGTTTCAACATCAAATAAAGCTGTGCTTGTTAATAATACAATTCTGAATCCGGGAGATAGTGTTCTTGTATGCTATGATGGTATGGTACAGGAAACCTTTCCTGCACAGGTAAACGGAACAGTTGCCGTTTATATCCTTGAAACTGCAAGCGGTAGTGCCGTTGACTACAATCTCGGTAGCGAGGGTATAGAATATATCGAAATTTTAACCCACACCACAACAAATGAGTTAACAGGTGAAATAACAGAGCATACGGATAAAATTACCGATCAGAAAAAAATACAGTTATTTATATCACGGGTTAATGATGTTCTTGCATCTTCCTCAATAGATGAGCTGGATACACAGCACGAACTCCTCGGTATTGACCCTGATGCATGCCATGATGAAGTTATTTATATTAACGTTTACGCTGAGGATGGTAGCTCTATTACCGTAACCTTCCCCGGCACAAAAAGAATGCGCCTTGGCAAAAATACAAGACGAATTATATCTGCTTATGACAGGCAACTTATTTTAGATGCCCTTTACGACAGCCGTCAAAGAGAAATTAACGGGATTACCAAAGGTGTTGTAGGGAAGCTTGATTTATCCGATGATGAATTACTGAAAAAGGCTTATACACTTACTTGCGATATGGATTATAAAAACCTTTGTGATGTTTTCGGTGAGCCACCATTTATCAGTAATAGAACGGGAATTGAAACATATTACTATTTTAACGAGGAATATGTTGTATTTATCGAAAAAGATGTTCAGGTATCATTGCGAAAGCTTTCTGATTCGGATTACAGACATACAATAGCGTAATAACCTATTGAAGTCTTGAATCCATTGATGTATAATAAATGCAGTCAATTTCTAAAAATTGACTGCATTTATTTTTGCAAATAACACACAAAAAGGTGATTTTATGATGGATAAATACGCACGCTTCAGGTTTCAGCCTTGTTTACCTTTGGGTAAAGATGGCAGAAGAGTTACCGCATCTCCTGAGCACATTGCACTTTCGCGAAAGGCTGCAGGCGAAGGTATGGTGCTTTTAAAAAATGAAAACAACGCATTACCCTTAAGCAAAACTGAAAAGGTTGCTCTTTTCGGAAAGGCTACAATTGAGTATATCAAGGGTGGTGGCGGTAGTGGTGATGTTCATTGCCCATACATCCGCAACATTTACGAGGGCTTCAAAATGAAAGGTGTAGAAATCTACCAACCACTTGTAGACTTCTATAAAAATTATGTAGAGATTGAGGGCAAAAATATCCCGTCACAAAAAGAAATTGATGCTGTGTGGGATATTGTTAATGCTAACGACTTCTTTACACAAATTGAGGCTCTCGGTAACAAAAACCGCGATGAGGTTACTTACGATACCTTTGCAAGAATGCATGTTAAAGAGGCACTCGTGCCTGATGAGCTTATTGAGAGTGCGGCTCAGTGGGCAGATACTGCCATTGTTACAATCAGCCGTTTTTCAGCAGAGGGTGTAGACCGCAGAAATCAGGGCGGAGACTACCTTCTTTCAGACCTTGAAAAAGACCTTCTCGATAAGGCTTGCAAACTTTTCAAAAAGGTTGTTGTAATTATAAACTCAGGCGGACCTGTTGATTGTGAATACTTTGCAGAAAACGAAAAGGTACCTGCACTTCTTTACTCCTGGCAGGGCGGTATGGAGGGCGGTGCGGCGATTGCCGACATCCTTTATGGTGATGTTTGCCCATCAGGTAAATTGGTGGATACTATTACAAAGGGCTATGAGTATTACCCTTGTGTAGAAGATTTCCATGAAAGCTACGAGTATTTTAATTACACCGATGATATATATGTTGGCTACCGCTATTTCGAAACAATTCCCGGTGCAAAAGAGTATGTTCGTTACCCATTCGGATTTGGTCTTTCATACACAAACTTCGAGATATCAGGCAGAGCCTGTACTGAAAGTGAAGGTCAGATTGTAGCGGTTTGCACAGTTAAAAATACAGGTGATGTTGCAGGTAAAGAGGTTATTCAGCTTTACTACAGCGCACCACAAGGGAAGCTCGGTAAGCCATCAAAAGAGCTTATCGCATTTAAGAAAACGAAGCTTCTCCAACCCGGTGAAAGTGAAACACTTGCCCTTTCGTTCAAGATAAACGATATGGCAAGCTTTGACGATTTGGGTAAAATTCAGAAATCTGCATATGTGCTTGAAGAGGGTGTGTATACATTCCATCTTGGTACATCTGTAAGGGATACAGAAAAGCTTTCTTTTGAATATGCAGTTTCAGAGGATACAGTAACAGAGCAATGCTCTGATTGGTGTAAACCTTTTAAGTTAGAGAAAAGAATGCTTTCAGACGGAACATTTGAAAGCCTTCCCACAGGTGAGGAGCACTATTTCTACGGTATTAACGAGCCTGTTGAATCAACAGCACCTGAAAAGCCTGTTATGTTTGATGAAATCGGAAAAACCATTTCTATTGATGATTTTATTGCACAGTTTACTCTTGAAGAGCTTATGGATTTTGTAGGTGGTAAAGAGCCAACAGGTGTTGCGAATACAGGCTGCTTTGGTGGAATGAAGCGTCTTAATATTCCGCCAATTCCAACAGCAGACGGGCCTGCAGGCTTGCGCCTTAACCCTGAAACAGGTATTCCTACAACTGCATGGCCTTGTGCAACACTTATTGCTTGTGCATGGGACCCTGACCTTGCTTTTGAGGTTGGTGCAGGCGGTGGCTCTGAAATAAGAGAAAACAATATCGGTATATGGCTTGCCCCTGCCCTTAATATTCATAAAAACCCACTTTGTGGCAGAAACTTTGAATATTATTCAGAAGATCCACTTGTTTCAGGTAAAATTGCCGCCGCACAAATGAGAGGCATACAGTCAGAAAAGGTTGCTGTTTCTATGAAGCACTTTGCTTGTAACAACAAGGAAGCAAACCGAATGGGCTGTGACTCCCGCCTTTCTGAAAGAGCTCTTCGAGAAATTTATCTTAAGGGCTTTGAGATTTGTGTAAAAGAGGCAAATCCCTGGACAGTTATGTCATCCTATAACCTTATTAACGGTCAGCACACCTCTGAAAGCTATGAGCTTCTTACAGGTATCCTTCGTGATGAATGGGGCTTTAAAAATATGGTTACAACCGACTGGGGCGTAAAAAATGACCCTGTTAAAGAGGTTAAAGCAGGTAACGATATGAAGATGCACGTTGGCTACCCCGAAGACCTTATGGAAGGCTACAAAAAAGGCGACCTTACCCGTGCGGACCTTGAGTTGTGCGTGAAACGTATACTTGAAATGACCCTCCGTATGAGCGAATAATTTCCGATATTTTGCACCTGGCTTGATTTTTTATTCTCGGCGTATCACATACGCCGTCGAATTTTAAATCTGCGCCATACATCAAAATCTCGAAAATTATTACCTCTCAATAAAATTTTATAAATGATTTGCTTTGCCACCCTTGTAGTATTTTTATACAACTTCGGGTGGCAAAACTGCGTTCTTCACCAAAATCTCGAAAATTAGCAAATAGCGTAAGAGCTGCGACAGCTTATCATCCCTATGCTTGCGCACGGGGATGATGAGCTGTCGCATTCCTTTAACTTTTGCGAAGCATTAAAATCGCAACGCAGTTCCACAATTTTGAATTTTGTATTTTGAATTTGTAATTTCCCGCGAAGTTACGGTATCTTGAAAAACTTCAGAAAAAGTGCTATTATTGTAATATAATAGAATGAATATACATTTTTTTACTCAATTAATATATATAAAAGAAGGGTTGTTATGAAAAGAGCAATAAGCTTATTATTAGCTTTTGTAATTTCATTCTCAATTTTTACATACATACCATTTACAGAGTCACCCTTTGGTGTCTTTGCGTTAGCTGCTGATGAATATACATTGACCTATACCTTCGACGAGACTGCACAAACTTATAGTGTAACAGGTTATACCGGTACCCTGACAGACCTTGTTATACCTGCAGAGTACGAGGGTTACCCTGTTGCAAAAATAGCTGCATCTGCATTCAGCGGTTGCTCTGCTGTATCTGTTACTATAGCAGATACCATAACAACTGTAGAACAGCAGGCTTTTTATAATTGTACAAAACTTAAATCAGTAACCTTGTCAGCAAATCTGCAAACAATTGGTGCATATGGTTTTTATAATTGCTATAGCTTAACATCAATTGAGCTTCCTGATTCGATGGTGGAAATCGGAGATTATGCCTTTTGGAGTTGCTCAAAACTCTCATCTGTAAATATACCTGCTAATGTGAAAAAAATTGGTGATTGTGCATTGGGCGGAACTAATCTTAAAGTATACATAGAAGACCTTGCAGCATGGTGTGGCATAGAATTTAAATCATCAAGAGCGTTTGGCGATTCTGCTAAAATTTATATAAACGATACATTGGTTACAGACCTTGTAATTCCTGAGGGTGTAACTTCCATATCTGACTGTGCTTTTTCCCGTTGGAAGAGCATCGCTTCTGTAGCTATACCCACAAGTGTAAAGCATATAGGAACAAACGCATTTAATCTCTGTGAAAATATCGAAAAGGTGTACATAAATGATGTTGCGGCATGGTGCAATATAACCTTTGTCAACGGTGGATCAAATCCATTTTATGGCACAAATGTTGCTTGCGAATTTGTTGTTAATGGTCAGACATTGAGCGAAATTGTTATACCTGAGGGCGTAACAGAAATAAAAAATTATGCGTTCTTTGGATTTTCAAAAATTACATCATTTATATTTCCTGAAAGTTTAACTAAAATAGGGGACTATGCTTTTTCTAATTGTTTCTTACTTAAAGCTATTAATTTACCTCAAAATGTTACAATGGTAGGTGAATTTGCGTTTTCATCCTGTTCCAATGTAGAATCAATCGAATTTTCCGAAAATTTATCAACAATAGGCAACCGTGCCTTTAACTTTTGTGAAGCCCTTACATCGGTTACATTACCTGACGGATTAACCACCATAGGTGAATATGCATTTTATTATTGTTCTGCGCTTGAATGGCTTTATTTACCGGGCACTTTGCAAAAAATAGGGGACTATGCTTTCTGGAATTGTAAAAATCTTGAAGAAATAGTCTTTGGTGGTTGTAGAGTTGATGTAGGAATAAACGCATTTTACGCGTATGGCAGCCTTGAAAAAGTAACGATTACAGATCTTGCAGCGTGGTGCGAATCCTCTTTTGCGTCATCTGAGTCTAATCCGTTGAGCTATGGTACTATAAATACAGGCGAGGATTTTTATGGCGATTTAAAAATCCCGGAAGGTACAACAAAAATCGGTAAATATGTTTTTTTAGGTAATAGCATTCATACCATTAGTTTGCCCTCAACAGTAACAGAAATTGATGAAACTGCTTTTCTGAACTGTAATAATCTGAAATCGTTTACTGTTGATGAAAACAACTCTGTTTTTTCTGCAGTTGATGGTGTCCTGTTCAATAAAACTAAATTGATTTTGGTTTCATACCCACAAGGAAGTGCAAACTCCTCTTATACAATACCTGATGGTGTAGTTACTGTAAAAAAGCATGCTTTTGCTAATTCTACCAATATTGATACGATCATATTCCCCCATAGTATCAAGAACATAGCGGAATCCGCTTATTTAAACTGCACGAATATTAAATATATTTTCTTTAAAGGTACTCAGGAGGAGTGGGGACAGGTAACTATAGGCTCAAGTAATCCTATTGCTTCTCTGCCGGTGCATTACGGAATTACAGAGCATGTAAGCTCAGGAGAATGGACTTACTCTGAAGATTTTGACTGCAATACAACCAAACCCATATACAAGGTTATAAAATGTGAATACTGCAACTATTGGTTTGAACAAATACCTGTGGAAACAGGTCACAAATTTAAAGATAATGTTTGCACTATCTGTGATGTTTTGGAGTATGAGTATTCTGTAACTACCACGGCGGAGGGCACCCAAAAACTAACGCTCAATCGATATAATGGTAACAAGAAACATGTTGAAATACCATCATATATAGATGGTAATAAGGTAGTGGCGCTTGGCTCAGAATTATTTTATCTTAACAGTAGGTTGGAGAGCGTTTCTGTACCGTCCACTGTCGGAGGTATTTATGATGAGGCCTTTTCAGGGTGCAGTAACCTTTCGTCTGTTACTTTAAGCGAGGGCTTAAGATTAATAAGTGAAAGGGCTTTTTGCAATTGTGATAAGCTTGAAGAAATACATTTGCCTGACACAGTAACCACTATTAGCAGTTACGCTTTTTATTCATGCGATATGCTGTCAAAGGTTGCATTGTCAGCCAACCTGGAGTTTATTGAAGATTTCACATTTTCCGAGTGTACAAGTTTAGCGGAGGTTGTAATTAGCGGAAATATAAGCGCTGTTGGAGATTCTGCCTTTTCCTACTGTACAAGTTTAGCGGAGGTTGTAATTAGCGGAAATATAAGCGCTGTTGGAGATTCCGCCTTTTCCTACTGTACAAGTTTAGAAAAAGTTGTGATTAACGGAAATGAAGCCACTATTGGAGATTCTGCCTTTAGCAGGTGTGCCTCACTAAAATCTATAAGCTTTTCAGGCGGTGTACAGGCTATTGAAGCAAATGCTTTTAATTACTGTACCGCACTCGAAGAGGTGTATGTAGACAGTATAAATACATGGTGCGGAATTTCTTTTGGGAATTATCTTGCAAACCCACTATATTATGCTAAAAATTTTTATATAGATAATAAGCCTGCAACAGATATTGTTATACCCTTTGGTGTTACAGCTATAGGCGCGTACGCATTCTATGACTATGATGGCTTGACATCAATTTCAATTAACAATAGTGTAATGGAAATAGGCCAATATGCCTTTGCTTTCTGCTCAGGCTTAACATCTGTTTCTCTTCCCAGAGCCTTGCTCAAGGTAGAAGCATATGCATTTTATAACTGCGAAAATCTTAAATCTGTGAAGCTACCTGCTGTGCTTTCTGAAATTGGGAGTTATGCATTTTATAACTGCGCAAGCCTTGTGGAGATTAATTTCCCTGCAAATCTTAAAACTATAGGTGACTATAGCTTTGCGAATTGCACAAGTCTCAAAAGCTGGGAGCCTGCAGAGGGTGTGCTAAGCATTGGTACAGGGGCATTCAACGGGTGCACATCACTTGAAAAGGTGGTTATTCCCGATAGCGTAATAGTAATGGAAGGCTCGTCTTTTTCAGATTGTACAGCCTTGAAGGAAGTGGACTGGGGCTCAGGTAGGGTAATAATTGAGGCAGGAACTTTTTCTGGTTGCACAAGCCTTGAAACAATTGTGGTTACAGATACATTAAAAGAAGTTAGGTCAAATGCATTCTTGAACTGTGATAGCCTTAAGTACATTTTCTATGGTGGTACATCAGTGCAATGGGTTGATGTAAAGATTAATGCTACAGGCTGTGACCCGTTCAAAAATGCAAAAGTTCATTATAATGGCATTGGGCATATCCCCCAGGCGGAATGGACATATTCGGAAGGCTTTGATTGTGAAACCTCTGTTGAACGATATAAGTGGAAAAAATGTGAATATTGTGATGACGTTGTTGAGCTTGTAGAAATACCTCAGGGTCATGTTATTGTTGATAATGTTTGCGAAAACTGTGGTTTTTCTGATTTCATTTATACAGTATCAAATAATGAGGTTACTATTCAGGGCTACAATGGTGAATTGGTAAGATTTGCTGTGCCGTCTGTTATTAACGGCTACCCTGTAACAAGTATTGATGCATCTGCATTCAGCGGAAGAGAAGATATTATATCCGTTGTAATACCATCCTCTGTAAAGCGGATTGGTGCAAGTGCCTTTGAAAACTGTGTGAATTTAGGAAGTATAACTATTCCTGATGATGTGGTTTTCTATTACAACACCTTTGAGAATACAGCATACTATAACAACCCTGATAACTGGATAGATGATTTTCTTTATATAGATAATTATCTTGTAAGGGTAAAAGAAACTGTATCAGGTAAGGTTACTCTTAAGGAAGGTATCGCTACAATTGCAAATGGTGCATTTACAGGCTGTGAAGGAATTACAGCAATTGAAATGGCAGACACAATTAAAAATTATGAAAAAGGTGTGTTTGCATATTGCACAAGCCTGAAAGACCTTGTAATTGGTGAGAGTGCAGGAAGTATATCAAATGCAATATACGGCATAGCGAGCCTGGAAAATCTGGAAGTCAATACTGCTTTAACAGAGCTTGTTCAGACGGATTTTGCCTCGAATACGGTAATTAAAACACTTGTTATAGGCGAGGGCGTTACAACAATCGGCGCTAATGCCTTTAAGGGTATGAAAGGCCTTGTGTCGGTACAGTTACCGGAAAGCGTTACATCAATAGGAAATTATGCTTTCTACAACTGTTCGAGCCTTAAAAATGTTAACATTCCTTCCTGCGTATCAGAAATCAGCCCATATATGTTTAATGGTTGTTCAAGCCTTGAAACAGTATATCTGCCCGAAACTGTTACAAGTATAGGGGCACAGGCGTTCTATAATTGTTCTATGTTGAATAGTATAACGATTCCCGCCGGTGTAACCTCCCTTGATTCAAAAATTTTCTACAACTGTACTTCGTTGGCAAATGTATATATACCCGAAGGTGTAACAGCTATTGCAGATTATGTTTTTTACAAATGCGCTGCAATTACAGAAATTAATATTCCTGAAGCTTGCACATCTATCGGTAACTATGCATTTTATGGTTGTTCGGGCTTAACAGAGGTGGAAATTCCTGCAACTGTTACAGAGTTAGGAAGCAACGTTTTTTATGGTTGCACAAATCTCAAAAAGGTGAACATACCGTATGGTATTACAGCTGTGGGAGCAAGCCTTTTCTACAACTGTTCGAGCCTTGAAAGTATTGATATACCCGATACAGTCACAAGTATTGGTTCATCAGCTTTCCGCGGCTGCGAAAAGTTAGAGTCCATAACAATTCCTGAAGCTGTAACAACTATAGGTGACTATGCCTTCAGAGGCTGTGCCCTTATTGAAGAGCTTATTATACCGGATGCTGTTACTAAGTTAGGCACAAATATAATCGGTGATTGCACATCACTTAAAAAGGTTGTTGTGGGTGATGGCGTCACATCTGTGGGCACAATATTCAAGGGTCAAAAATCCATCGAAAATGTTGTGCTTGGTGCAGGTGTAAAAACATACTTATCATCAGCATTTAAGGATTGTAAGAATCTTAAGTACCTTACTCTCGGCAAAAACAGTACTGCAACAAGCACAGGTATGCTTTCGGGTTGCACATCACTCCGTTATGTGGTTGTACCACCATCTGTAGCGAGTATAAACAGCACAACCTTTACAGGCTTCACAGGTACTGTTCTTTGCTGGAAAAATAGTCCGATACATACTTATGCAGAGAACAGAAGTATCAGCTATATTCTTGTGGATGTTACATCAAATGATAATGGTATAAGTGTTGAGCCGGACGTAGCATGTATATTTACAGAAGAAACACAAACAACCGATATTCTTAGCAGACTTTCAACAGATCCGCTTATGAGTCTTACTGCTATGAAAAATGAAACGGGAGCAAAAACAGGCTATTATGGTACAGGCTCGGTAATTACTCATACTATAGAGGATTGTATTATAGGTGAATATACAATAATTGTCAGCGGTGACCTTAATGGTGATGGCATATGCGATGTTCTTGACGTGGCATTAACAGCAAAATATGCTTCTGGCAAGGGAAATGCCTCAAAAGAGGTGGTTTTTGCCGCTAATGGTCAGGTTGCAGATACTATAGATGTAGATGATTACCAGCTTATGGTTAACAAGGCTTTAGCATAAGGTTAATAAAATAAAAGCCAACGAGTTCACAAATACTCGTTGGCTTTTTTATGCATTTATTCTGTTACCGGTGCTCTGAACAAACCAATTTTTCTTAAAACGTACTCATAGCTCCAGTTGAAGCCTGTACTACGCCATGCATTAGGTCCGTGCCAGCTTTCTTTTTCGTTAACGAGGTGTACAGGACCAAAGGTATTGTATCGGTGGCCATACAAGGTAAGCTCTAATGTGTGCTTGCCGTTTTCAACATTCTGTGCACTTGCAAGGTATGGTGGGTATGCAATTTTCCCTATTTCCTTGCCGTCGAGCTTTGCACAAACAAGTGCACCCATAAAGTCAGAGGCAACAACCTTGAATTGATTGTTTTTAACCTCAACATCCATTTTATATGTGATGTTTCCGCCATAGAATGGGAAGCCCTGTGATGTAATGTCACCAAAGCCGATTTTTTCGGGAAGGGCGGTAATTGTAGCCTTTGTACCTGAAAGGTTAACACCGAATTTGCCTAAAATGAATACGCTTTCAAGGTTTGCGCTTTCACCGAATGGGTATGTAATAATAAGCTCGTTTTCACCTTTTATAATATTTGGAAGCTGAACCTTGAAAATTGAAATATCAACAAATTCACCAACAATGGTGTTATCAACTGCTTTTCCGTTAAAGGTGATTTCGGCAACACTTGCATCCTCAAGTGCAAGAAGAGCACCCTCGTAGTCTATTTCACTTTGGAAGGTGTAACGAAGAGTAACCTTTGAAACAGGCTCCTTTTCACCATATACCCAAGGCTGAACACTTGCGCCACCACGTGAACGAAGTGAGAGCTTTTCACGGCAGATGTTATCAAGACGAAGAATTTCTTCTTTTGGTGAAAATTCCTTTTCACCTTCTATTTTGTGCTCTGCCATATCAAGAAGAAGCACGTTATCCTCGGAAAGCTCGTAGTCAACAGTTTCTGTGATGCTTGTTGCATCTGCGCTGAAACTAAGCTCCTGCTTTTGAGGTGCAACATCATTTTTGCCTACTAATTTATATAATACTGAGTCATAGCCGTAAATGTGCTGTGAAATAATCGTATTGCCGTTTCTGTGAGTAAAATCTGCAGGAATAATTTCACCTGTTTGTGTGTTGTAAATAAGCACACCAAACTCACCCTGAACAGTAACTCTGATATCCTCACCGCGGTCAATGTGGCTGTTATACGGTTCTTTGCTGTGGCATACAAAAAGCCAGTTGCAATCTGCATCCTTACGGTACTGATAAATAAGATTGTCAGCAAGCACGCCGTTAGCCTTTCTTAAGGAAACAACCTTGTCCTTTTCAAGTGCTGTAATAATTGCAGAGCGGGTAAAATCGAAGCTTTCGGAAATATCGTAAAGGGCTTTTCCTCTTTCTGATGGTACAGCATCGCAGAGCTTTGGAGCTTCGCCTAAGAAAACAAGTCTGCCACCTGCTTTTTTGAATTCCTCAAGGCGCCGGAGTGTAGAGCTTCTGAGTGTTTCACAACCGGGCACAACGATTGTATCGTACTCCATTGCACCAACCTTAAGTGGCGCAGAGCCTTTCTCGCATTGTGAAGGAAGCTGTGATTCACAAATAAAGTCGAAATCTATGCTGCCTGTAAGAAGCCATTCTGTAAGTGATAAGAATTTTTCATCAAGACCATCGCGGAAAATAGCAGATTTATCATTAGGTCCCCAATGGAGCCAGAAGCTTTCAACAGGATGAATAACACCAACCTTAACAATTGGCTTACCGCGTGTAAGTGCAGTATTAACCCTTGCAAAGTGGTCCTCGATAACACTATATTCCTTGTACCAAGGTGATTGGTATGAAATAGATGCAGGGTAGTCGCGCTTTGCTTCACCTGCCATAGCATACCATGAAAGGTGAGGTACTCTTACTGTAATACCTAAAGCCGCCTGCCAGTCACCCTGGTGCTTGTAGGTTTTGAAATTACAATCCCAACCTGTAACACCATAAAGCTCTGAGAGCACACCCTCGTAGCCGTATTGGTGTGTTGCGGACTGTGCCTGCTTTGCGGTTGTGAATTCGTGGCTGTTGCAAAGAAGGTCAATACCGGGAAGCTGGAAGCTACGGTATGAACGCATTGCCTCACCTAAAGCAGCGGTCTGGCTGTGGAGTGATGGCTCTTCCATCATATGACCTGTGAGAGAAATGCCGTTTTCGGCACACCAGCCACCAACAGTATCTGCAAAGCTTTTAGCAAAAAGCTCTGCAATAAAATCGTGGTAGCGGTAGCGGTGTACAGATGGTGCGCTGTCCTTTAAATCCCAGAAAATCTCGGGAAGAGTGTCAAAAATATCTGCACCATAGGCCTCTTTGTACAATTCGGGTACAGCATCTGTCCACGGCATTGCAACATCATCTGTATCAAAAGAGTTTTTGAAAACCTGTTTTCTTGTAAACTGTGGCTCGTCTGTAAATATTGCAGGTACAGTATTATCAAACTCGTCGCCAACCTTGGCTTTATATTTTTCGTGGGTGATTTCAATAAATTTTTCAATTGCTTTTTTGTTGAGAGTATCTGCATAAGCCTGGTCGTTGTACCAGGAGCTGTCGCAACAAACCTCTAAAATTGCATACCATTTCTGACCCTGACAAGTATCGTTTTCATTTATTCTTTTGTAGCTTTCAAGGTAGCCGTTTTTATCAAGCACAACATCATATGTTGCAAGAAGCTTTGCGTTACCTGTTCTTGTTGCCTCTGCACGGGAGTCTGTTGTGGTGCAGGCAGGTCCGTTAAGGTCAACTGTAAGAATAAGGCTACGGGATCTGAAGCTTTCGTCCTTTGTAACATAACCGCCCGCGGCACCTGATGGCCATCTGTCCTCGTCATAAAGCCAGGCAAGCATATTTTCAGCCTTTGCCTTATCTACACAGTTTTTAACAAGCTCCATATATGCATCGTCAAGATATGTGTTTTTAAGACCTGTTCTTACGTGCATATGGAAGCCACCAAGCCCCATTTCCTTAAAAACATCAATCTGACGGCAAAGCTCTTCTTTTGTGAGAAGATTGTTCCAAGCCCAGAATGGTGTACCACGATATTCTGAGGTCGGATTTTTGAATAACTCCTCCGAAAGGGATGGAGTGGTATTTTTCTTGTAAAGCATAGAAATCCCCCTTGGGTATAATTTATAAGGTAATATTATCATAGCATTTTTGCAAAATCAATAAAAAACTGGGGAATAAGACACAAAAAATAGTATATAAAACCCTAAAACTCTTGAAATGGATTTTTTTGTATGGTATCATAATAATCGGTAGAATTTGAATTTTTATGTGGAGGTAAGATATGAAACACGCTGACCTTATTAAACAAATGACTCTTGAAGAAAAGGCAAGTCTTTGCGACGGCCTCAGCTATTGGGAGTCTCAACCAATTGAAAGATTGGGCATTAGCGCTATTAATCTTAACGACGGTCCTCACGGTATCCGTAAAAAAGGTAATCCGGAGGATACACCAAAGGGTGAAACAAATCTTCTTAAAGGTGTTCCTGCAATCTGTTTCCCGACAGCATCTGCAACAGCTTGCTCCTGGGATCCTGAGCTTATGTACAGAATGGGTGTTGCTCTCGGTGAAGAGGCATTAAAAGAAAAGGTTTCTGTTCTTTTGGGCCCCGGTACAAATATTAAGCGTTCACCACTTTGTGGCAGAAACTTTGAGTATTTTTCAGAAGATGGTCTTCTTGCAGGTGAAATGGCTGCATCATTTATCAATGGTGTTCAGTCTAAAGGCGTTGGTACATCACTTAAGCATTTTGCGGCAAACAACCAGGAAACACGCAGAATGACTGTAAACACAGTTGCCGATGAAAGAACTCTTCGCGAAACATATCTTCTTCCTTTTGAAATAGCAGTTAAAAAGGCTCAGCCATGGACAGTTATGAACTCTTATAACAGAGTTAACGGTACATATGCTGCAGAAAACAAATGGCTCCTTACAGATGTTCTTCGTAAGGACTGGGGCTTCAAGGGTATTGTTGTAACAGACTGGGGCGCAGAAAATGAAAGAGTTCCCGGACTTCTTGCAGGTCAGGAGCTTGAAATGCCTACATCATCAGGTGAAGGCACACGCCTTATTGTTGAAGCTGTTAAGAATGGTACACTTGATGAAGGTGTTCTCGATAATGCGGTAGATAAGCTTATTGATATGGTTAAGCGTGCAGAAGCTGTACGTGGAGATTATACATACGACAGCGATGCTCACCACAAGCTTGCTCGTGAAATTGCATCACAATGTATGGTGCTTATGAAAAACGAGGGCAACATTCTTCCTCTTAAGAAGAATGCAAAAATTGCTCTTATCGGTGAAATGGCTCGTACACCTCGTTACCAGGGTGCAGGCTCATCACTCATTAACCCAATCAAGCTTGATTCTGCATACAGCACATTCAATGAAATGGGTCTTGACTTCACATTCTCTGCAGGATATGAGCTTAAAGCTAAAAAGCAGAAGGATGCTCTTATTGAAGAAGCAAAGCAGAACGCTAAAAATGCAGATGTTGCAGTTGTATTTATCGGTCTTACTGACGAGTACGAAACAGAGGGTAACGACAGAAAGCATATAAATATCCCACCGGTACACAACAAGCTTGTTGAAGAAGTGCTTTCAGTTAACCCTAACACAGTTGTTGTTCTTTCAGGTGGTGCATCTGTATGTATGCCTTGGGCAAACAAGGTGCCTGCAATCCTCAATATGTTCCTTACAGGTCAGGCAGGCGGTAGCGCTGTTTGTGATGTTATCTTCGGCGATGTTAACCCAAGCGGTAAGCTTAGCGAAACATATCCTCTTGCACTTGAGGATAACTCAAGCTACAACTACTTCCCAGGTACACCTGTTTCTGTTGAATACAGAGAGGGCGTATATGTAGGCTACAAATACTACGATACAGCAAACAAGGAAGTTGCATTCCCATTCGGATTCGGTCTTTCATATACAACATTTGAATACAGCGATATTAAGCTTTCTGCAGACTCAATTAAGGATACAGATACAGTAACTGTTTCCTTTAAAATCAAAAACACAGGTAGTGTTGATGGTGCAGAGGTTGCACAGGTTTATGTTAACGATGTTGAAAGCACAATTTACCGCCCTGTAAAAGAGCTTCGTGGCTTTAAGAAGGTATTCCTTAAAGCAGGTGAAGAAAAAGAGGTGGAAATTGCTCTCGACAAACGTGCATTTGCATACTACAACGTTGAGTTGGGCGATTGGCACGTTGAAAGCGGCGAATTTAAGATTCTTGTTGGTGCATCAAGCCGTGATATTAAGCTTGAAGCATCAGTAAATGTAGAGTCAACAGTTGAAGCTGTTGTACCTGATTATAAGGCAACTGCTCCGTCATACTATGGTGCAAACATTATGAATGTATCTGCAGCAGAGTTTGAAGCAGTTTACGGCAAACCACTTCCACCATCACAGAGAGATAAGAGCCAGCCTCTTACAATCCTTAACACTCTTGAGGATTCCGAAGACGGTAAGTGGGGTGGCAGATTAGTAAGACTTCTCAGAAAGCTTTTGGGTACAGAGTCAATGGCAGGTGCAATTGCTCTTCAGACACCTATCAAAAACTTTATTTCAATGAGCTTTGGTATTTTCAGCCCTGCAATGGCAGAAGGTCTTCTTGTTATTCTTAACGAGGATAAAATGGCTAAAGGCATGGGAATGATTTTCAAGGGTCTTCCAAATGCTCTCAAAAACCTCGGCAAGTTAAAACAGATCTAAATATAAATAACTTTAGGATTTTAAAAACCCGGCATTGTGCACAATATAATGCCGGGTTTTTGTGCAATTATACAAATTATAAAAAATCGGAAAAAATTTTTTAAAAAAAGTGAAGTGATTTGAAATTTTTGACATATATAAGTGAAGCCGATTTTAAGATAGGACAGGGGACGGTTCTCTGATTGAACCACAATCCCTTTAAAATCAAGGTTTTTAGCCGTTTTAAAATCTAAAATCAGGGGTCGGTTTTCGTTGGGAAATCACCCAATCACAGAACCGCCCCCTGATTTGTTACAAGAGACCTATTTCATTTTCACAGACTTATTATGTACGGTATACTAAAGGTTCTACACTAACCAATTTAATTAAGTGTTTGAGAACTGACATTTATGATAAAGTAGCATTTATGGCAACATTGGGAGCATTATTGTTATGATAGAAATATATTCCATTTTGTCTCAAGAACACACTTGTAGCAACATTGTAATTTTTTTACCTTTCATAATATGTTTGGGTGTGGGAAGTATTATCTGCATCAACGAATTTTTGAGAATTGAATCTATAAACATGAAAGATATTGTAGAATTCACAATAAAAACTATTGTGGTAATTGTTGTTTTAGTTGCTATAATATCTCATTTGATATTAAATTGGGTTCAAATTGAAAAAAACAAAAAAATACTAACAGATGAAAAATATAAAGTTATAGAGGGTTGTCCTGAAAATATTTCTACATATATTATTAAAGATGGTGAAGATGGTGTTGAAGTTGTTTTTTCAATAAATGGCGTATACTTTGATACTGGAGATGCATATGGGGTTAATAACAAAATATCTATTAAAGATGCTCAACTTATGGAAGATAATTATATTGTTGTAAAATATTATAGTAATTCAAATATTAATGGTAGGTATAACATCATTTTGGAATTATATATTCAGCAGGAAGAACAATCAGACTAACTATTAAAAGTCAATAGTAAAAAGAAGATAACACAGGGGACGGTTCTCTGGGGTAACACAGGGGACGGTTCTCTGTGTTCGCAAGAAAAAGATAGTTAACACAGGGGACGGTTCTCTGATTGAACCACAATCCCTTTAAAATCAAGGTTTTTAGCCGTTTTGAAATCTAAAATCAGGGGTCGGGTTTCGTTGGGAACCCCCAATCACAGAACCGTCCCCTGTCCTGTCAATTGTAAGAAAATGAGGTGGCCAGGTGTACAATTATAAAAGGTAACACAGGGGACGGTTCTCTGTGTTCGCAAGAAAGATAGTTAAACCAAGTCTCGAAGGGCGATTCGCTCGCATTTCGCCCTTTGGGTAACCCAACAAAGATAGATGAGGAGACGGTTCGAAACCCAAGTCTTACTAC
>JAZSCV010000073.1:0-8795 GCA_045530855.1 Acutalibacteraceae bacterium | reverse complement strand
AAGGATATACGAACATCAGGAGTATTCAATATTCTGCACAAGCGTTTTTCTGATGCTGTAGCAAAGAATCGTGAAATAATAAAAAAATATGGCTGGAAAATCGCTTTTTATGAAGTTGTCAGCGGATTTTTCGGTCAGGCTTTGCCTGTTGCCGTAACATATGCGTATGCTACATACCGCTATGCATTTAAAAGAAATCTTGCCCTTGCGGATTTTTCTGTTATTATGACAGCTATGAGCAATATCCGTGATATTATCAACGATTTGGGAGAAGCAGTTTCTGTTGTAAAAAATGAGGCTCTTTATTTTGGTAACTTAAAAGAGTTTTTTGAATATGAATCAAAAATCGTCAGCGGAACTGTGTTACCTGACGAGCTCGAAACATTGGAATTTAAAAATGTAACCTTTACATATCCTCACGCAAAAGAGCCAACCTTAAAAAATATTAATTTGAAATTTGAAAAAGGTGAAACAACAGCTATCGTTGGTGAAAATGGTGCAGGAAAAACCACGTTTGTAAAGCTGCTTTTAAGATTTTATGACCCGGACGAGGGTGAGATACTTTATAACGGCAGAGATTTACGGGAATATAACATTGAAGCACTACGGCAGAAGCTTGCAACTGTTTTTCAGGATTACAAGGTGTTTGCTGTTTCCGTTGCGGAGAACGTAATCTGTAAAGAGGTTGAAGATGAAACAGAGCAGGAAAAGGTTTTTGCTTCTCTTAAAAACAGCGGAGCAGATACATTTGTAAGTCGCTTACCACAAAAGGAAAAAACGGTTATTACAAGAGAGTTTGACGAAACAGGTTTAGGTCTTTCCGGTGGTGAGCAACAAAAAATTGCAACTGCAAGAATGTTTTGTAAGGATTTTGACCTAGCAATTCTTGATGAACCATCCTCAGCGCTTGACCCTGTAGCAGAATATAATATGTACGAAAATCTTATTTCTGCAACAAAAGGGAAAACAGTTATTTATATTTCCCACAGGCTTTCAAGTGCGGTGCTTTCTGATAAAATCTATGTTTTCAGCGACGGAATTGTAACAGAAAGCGGAACACACAATGAGCTTATGGAATTAAACGGCAAATATGCTGAAATGTTTACACTCCAGGCTTCAAGCTACAGAGAAAAAGAGGGGAGTGTGACTGTGGTATGAAAAAAAGCAAAACAGATAAAGGTGTATTTTTCAACCTTTTGTATATGACTGGGGTAATGTTTAAACTTTGTCCCGGACTTGTTCTGGGAGAAATATTTTTCCATATTCTTTGTACATTACCGGGGCGACTTGTTTCTGTAATAGGTCTTAAATTTGTTATTGATGAAGTAAGCACAGGCGGAAATCCGCAAAGGATTATATTTGGTATCTGCCTTATAATTGCTTTGCTTGTGGGCGGAGATATTCTTAACGCACTTTTCTTTGAGCTTTTTGCTCACAGAGAAAGAGAAAAGCTTGATATAGGCTTACAGTCTATGCTGTATAAAAAAGCGGCAGCTATAGACCTTTCAAAATACGATAATCCTGAATATTATTCAGATTTTATTCTTGCGGTGGAAAACTCTTCAGATAGTATCCGATACCTTATTCCTATGATTAAAGGTGTTATTGAAGAGGTTTTATCATTCATTCTTATTGGTACACTTGTTTTCACAATTGACCCGGTAGCACTTCTTATTGTTGTGGTATCTACAGTTATTTTTATTCCTGTGGGCAAATATACGGGTGACCTTATGATTGAGCGTCGCGAGAAAATAACTGAGGCTCACAGGGTTGGAGATTACTTTGCGCGTATTTTTTATTTGCAGGATTACGCGGGAGAGCTCCGCACAAGCGGAATTTATCCTCTTTTGAAAAAGCGCTTTAATACAGCCTCAGATGAAGTTGTTGATATTCAGAAAAAGTATGCGAAAAAAACAAACGGACTTTTCTTTTTACAAGGCACATCGATAAATGTTATAGGCTTTATGCTTATTTTAACTCTTTATATCGGTTATAAAACTCTTGTAACAAAAGAAATGAGTGCAGGTGATTTCGTTGCAACCTTTAATGGTGCAGTACAAATTGGCTCAGGCATACTCTATCTTACAGTAGGCTGTGTAAGAAATTTTAATGAACACTCAAAAATCATAGAAAAATACCGTCAGTTTTTAAAGGTTGAAAATGATGTAACAGATGGTCCGCATATTGCACGATGTGGTGAGCCTGAAAAGATTTCAGTTGAAAATATTACATTCTCTTACGAGGGTAACCCAAAAAATTCCCTGGATGGGATTTCTTTTGAAATTAACCCCTACGAAAAAGTTGCGCTTGTTGGTTACAATGGTGCGGGTAAAACTACTCTTACAAACCTGCTTCTTCGTCTTTATGATGTGAAATCAGGCAGTATTAAAATAGGCGGGGCAGATATAAGGGAAGAAACTGTTGCTTCGCACAGAGACCGTTTTGCGGCAGTTTTTCAGGACTTTCAGATTTTTTCTGCCTCGGTAGGCGAAAATGTTGCACTGTCTACGGATTATGATTCTCAAAGAGTATGGTCTGCACTGAAAAAGGCAGGCTTCCAGAAAGAGTTGCCAAACGGCCTTGAAACTGTTATCTTAAGAGAATTTGATGATGACGGGCTTATGCTTTCTGGCGGTGAGCAACAAAAAATTGCAATTGCAAGAGCGTTTTACAAGGAATGTCCGTATATTATCCTTGATGAGCCTTCGGCAAATCTTGACCCGGTTTCTGAATATGAGCTTAACCACGCTATGATGACCGGCGCAGAAAATAAGACTGTTATATTTATTTCTCACCGACTTTCCACTACCCGTAATGCGGATAGGATTTTTATGATGGAAAATGGAAAAATCATAGAAAGCGGTAGCCACGAGGAGCTTATGGCACTTGAAGGAAAGTATGCACAGATGTTCACACTTCAGGCAGAAAAATATATCGAATAAGTAAGAGAAAGACACCCGCGAGGGTGTCTTTTTAGATGCCGGTCGCCAGCTGCCAGCTACCTGAGCTTCGCAGGAAATTAAAAATTCAAAATACAAAATTCAAAATTTCGGAACTGCGTTGCGATTGTAAAGGCTTCGCTAAAGAGTGGTTAGCAAATAGCAATTAGCTGTTTCTTTGAGTGAGTTTGAAATTATTCAAAATTAAAGGTACCACAAGAGGATGAGACCGCGCCGAAGCTCGCCTTTGGCGTGGTGGAGAGTTCTGGTGCCGTCAGGCACGCATAATAAAATTTTTTACCTTGTTTATTATCACTCCTGTTTCAATTCGTTGAAATACGAGGAGGACCATTCTTCAATAAATTATATGTCAAAGGGGCTGAAAAAACTTGCGTTTTTTACAGCCCCTTTTTGCTAACCGTTATTAATATATCATATCCGCTGTTGTCCAGTTTTTGAGAACATTTTTCTGGTCAGCGGCTTCTTTTTTTGCGCCCTCCAAATCGTGGTCGCGGTAGTTACCGCATTCAACGGCGCTTACACCCGGAACCTCACCATCAAAGTTTTCAATAAATTCGAAAGCTTCCTGTGTAAGCTTTAAGGCTTCCGCGTGAGTCATACCTGTTGTGAGGAAGTAAAAGCCTGTTCTGCAACCCATAGGGCCAAAGTAAATAATATTATCTTTAAATTTACTGTTTCTTACAAATGTCGCAAAAAGGTGTTCAACTGTGTGAATTGCGCCTGTTTCCATAACCTCTTCAATATTTGGACGGCGAGTTCTTATATCATATGTGATAACATTACTATCTATTCTTGAGATATACATACCTCTCATTAATTTTGTATGGTCAACCGTAAAGCTGTCAATTTTTTCCATTTCTTTTTCCTCCTTAAGTGCTTTGCCGATGCCTTCCTTTTTCCTTCGCAGATTTTCAAAAAAGCAGGAAAGAAGCTCAGCACATTCCTTTTGCATAAAACCACCCTCGTAGGATGGGGTATAGCTGAATTTGTTTTCAAAAAGATTAGTTACAGAGCCACAGGCACCATTTTTAGTGTCGTATGCTCCGAATATTACATTTTTAAAACGGGCATTTATAATAGCGCCTGCACACATAGGACAAGGCTCAAGGGTAACGTAAATATCACATTCCCATAGTCGCCAACCGCCAAGACGCTTGCAAGCTTCGTCAATTGCCTGTATTTCTGCATGGTAGAGGGCGTTTCTGCCGTTTTCTCGTTGGTTTTTACCCCTGCCTATTATTTTGTTACCTATTGTTACAACGGCGCCCACAGGTACTTCACCCTGTTTTGCCGCTTCCTCTGCAAGGCGTAAAGCCTCAAGCATAAATTCCTTTTTCATAGGCATTTATTGTTTTGTTGTAAGGGTTGTAAAAGCCTGAGCAAAATAAATTAAAATTGTAATAACCATAATTGGGTTTGTAAAGAACTTTTTAAGCTTCTGACCTGTTGTGAGCTCGATTGCATCACCCTTGAATACGAATACACCATCATCCTTGAATACATAGTAATAAATAACTGCACAGCAAAGAGCAAGAATTATACCACCGATTGATACTGTGTAGAAGAATGTGTTTGCAGCTTCCTCGTCTGCCACCTGTATAAGGATTGAAGATATACAGGAAAGGGAGTTATTCATAATGTGAACAATAATACCTGTCCAGATACTGCCTGTGGCAATAACTGCGTAAGCGAAGAAGAGTCCGCAAACAAAAGCAAAAGGTATTTGCGAAACATTGCCATGGAAAACACCGAATAAAATGGCAGATGCAACAATTGCAAAAGTATTACCATATCTTCTGAGCCCTGAAAGGAGCACACCCCTCATGGCATATTCCTCAATTAATGAAGGCACAATGGCAACAGAAATAAACATAAGGATAGCATCTGTTACACTCTGAGGATTTTCAATGGAGCTGTATGTTGATTCAAGCCCAAAGCTTGACAAAAAGGATGTTATAATTGAAGAAAAATAGTTTGCAAGCATACATCCGCCAAAGCTGATGAAAACAAGAAGCGCCGCCTGAAATGCGTTTTTAGGAGCTGAAAGAGATGTTTTGAACTCGTATGGGTCAACTCCGCCTGTCTGCAAGCTTTGTTGCTTTGAGTGTTGCTTGAAAAAGCCCTTGAACACAGCAAATGTACCGCCAACAACAATAAGCGTATAAAGCATATCGATAAAGGAGCTTGCGCTGAGAGAGCTGTTGCGGAAAAGTGTGACAGCGGGAATATCAAGCACAAGAGAAAACATAACTGCAACAACCAAGAAAGCTATAAGTGAGGAAGCTGAAATTGTAGATATGCTTCTTATTTTCTTTTCAGCCTGCCTTTTTAAAAGAAGCTTTTGCTGATGCTCCTGATAATAAGCGTTGTTAAAGTTAATTGTGTTCATTGGTGCTCCATAGTGGTATTGTGGCGCTGTTCCGTTACAGTTATTGTTGTAAATTGCAGATGGTGACTGCTGTGTATTTTGTGTAACGGTTTGGTTATAAGGTACAGCAGGTGCTGTGTAGTATGGTGCAGTATGTGTTTGTGCATACTGATTTTCCCGGGCAGAATTTGCTCCGTCAGGGTAAAAATTTGCCTGTGGAGAAGTGTTATTTAACACAGGCTCATTCTGAGATGTATTTTGTGTGTTAACATCTGCACCATTTGTGTTCTGATAGTCTGTATTGGGATTTGTGAAGTTATTAAATGGTTGATTTTCCATAACTTTTCCTTTCAAATGGATAACTATGTAAAATTTTAAGTAAGATTTAAAAAGATTATATCAATTATTACTTTAAATATCAACAGATAAATTGTGTACAGTAAATGAATTTTTACAATATGTAGTGGTTGTAAAAAAAGGTAAAACAATGTATAATTTTATCTGATAAATAATTTCAGTTGTTGATAATAAGAAAAGGATGGTCCTCATGGAGAAAAAAGTTCACAAGCTTATAATTGCAGGGGAAGAATACCGCATTGTTTCAGACGAAAGCGCAGAATATATGCAGAACCTTGCACGCGAGCTTGATGTTAAAATTACAAGTATTACTAAAGCCTCACGAGTTTCCACAACTCAGGCGGCGGTGCTTGTTGCACTTCAGTATGCAGACGATGCCCAGAAAAACAGCGGTAGTGCAGATACATTGCGTTCACAGCTTAAGGAGTATCTTGAGGATGCAGCTCAGGCAAAAAGCGAACGCGACTTTTATAAGCGTGAGCTTGAAAGAGCAAAAGCTATAAACGATGCAGAAGAAAAAAATACAACAGGTAAGCTTTGGTAATATTATGGATATTTTAAAGATTAAAAAGTTAAAAGAAAACGCGAAATTGCCTACAAGAGCAACTCCCGGTAGCGCAGGTTTCGATTTATATGCTTGTATTGACGAGCCTGTTACTTTAAATAAGGGTGATAAGGCATTGATTCCAACAGGAATTGCAATCGGACTTGATGACCCCCGTTACGCAGCATTTATTCATTCAAGAAGTGGTCTTGCAATCAAACATGGTCTTGCTCTTCTTAACTCCGTTGGTGTTATAGATAGTGACTATCGTGGTGAAGTATGCGTAGGTATCGTTAAACTTACAGATGAGCCATATACAATTCAACCTTTCGAAAGAATTGCACAAATGGTTATAAAGCCTGTGGAATTACCGGAAATTATTGAGGTTGAAGAATTAGATGAAACAGACCGCGGTCAGGGTGGCTTCGGTTCTACAGGAAAGAAATAATATGTCTACTATTGCAGCAATTGCTACCGCACAGGCGGCGGCAGGTTTAGGAACAGTAAGAATATCAGGTGAAAATGCGCTGACCATCGGGGACAGCGTTTTTTCTGCTTTGTCGGGGAAGAAGCTTTCTGCACTTCCCGGCTATTCTGCCTTGTATGGCAAAGTATATGACGGTGAAACACCTATTGATGATGCGGTAGCCCTTGTTTTCAGGGCGCCCAAAAGCTACACCGGTGAGGATGTTGTAGAATTAAGCTGCCACGGCGGACTTTACATTATGCAAAGAGTTCTCAGGGCAGTTTTTGAGGCAGGTGCACAGCCAGCCGAAGCAGGTGAATTCACAAAAAGAGCCTTTTTGAACGGCAAAATGGACCTTAACGAGGCAGAAGCTGTAATGTCGCTTATATCTGCATCAGGTGAGGAAGCCCGCGCGGCAACACTTAATGCCCTTGATGGCGCGTTAACAAGAGAGATTTATGCTTGCCGTGAGCGTCTTGCAGTTACAGCCGCATTTATGGCAGCATGGGTAGATTATCCCGATGATGAGATCGAAGAACTCTCCGACAGTCAGATGAATGAAACGCTTACACAAGTAAAAGAAAGCCTTGAAAAGCTCCTTTCAGGCTTTGATGCAGGTAAAGCGGTGCTTGATGGTGTGGATACTGCCATTGTGGGCAGACCTAACGTAGGCAAATCTACACTTCTTAATGCACTTTCAGGTAGCGAAAGGGCAATTGTTACCTCTGTTGCAGGCACAACACGAGATGTGCTTGAAGAAACTGTCAGGGTAGGTAATGTTACCCTGCGCCTTGCAGATACTGCAGGTATACGAGCAGATACAGATGATGAAATTGAAAAAATCGGTGTAACAAGAGCAAGGGAAAGGTTTGACAGAGCAAGCCTTGTGCTTATGGTTTTAGATGCACAAAACCAGCTTACCGACGATGATAAAGAGCTTCTTTCTATGTGCGAAAACAAAAACTGTGTAGTTGTTGTTAACAAAACAGATGGTAATATTCTCCTTGATATTAAGGAGCTTTCTGCAATCACCCAAAAACCAATTGTAGAAATTTCTGCAAAAGAAAACAAGGGTATGGAAAGCCTTACCCAAGCAATAGAAAAAGTAATCGGTACAGCAGGCTTTGACCCATCTGCACCCCTTATTACAACAGAGCGCCAGCGTGTTTGCGTTAAGAAAGCGGTTGAAAGCATAATAGAAGCTCTTGACGGAATTGCAATGGGAATTACCCCCGATGCCGTTAATGTCTGCATTGACTGTGCCGTAGAAAACTTATCCGTTCTTACAGGTGAAAAAGCAACGGAAACCATAGTAAATGAAGTGTTCAAAAACTTCTGTGTAGGAAAATAATTTCCGATATTTTGCGAATAATTTCCGATATTTTGCGAAGAACTTGTTTCTTCCACCCTCGCAGTATCTATATACAGCTTCGGGTGTTAAAACGGCGTTCTTCATCAAAATCTCCAAAATTATTACTTCTCAATAAAATTTTATAAATGATTTGGTTTGCCACCTTCGCAGTATCTATATACAGCTTCGCGGAAAATGGAAAATTCAAAATACAAAATTCAAAATTCAAAGTTTCAGAACTGCGTTGTAATTATAAAGATGCCAGGGCTTCGCAAGAATTAAATTTATTGAAAAACTAAAGTTATGCGATAGCTTATCATTCCTGTGCCGAAGGCATAGGTAGGGGGACCATTCTTTAAAACAACTGTTGTTTCCCGTATGTTTATCACGGGAAACTTTATTTTTGCTTGAAAAAGTTTGGGCGGAATGGCGGTGGGTAGTTCTTTTTATTCGGTTGGACAGTTGCGAAGCTTATCCCTTTTTCGAAAAAGGGGGGACCATTTCACAATGGTACTGTTGTTTTAGTTTAAGTATATTACGGGTGATATATTAATTTTCACATTCAGGCTCGGGCGAAATGGTGGGATATTCTCGATACCGAAGGTGCCGTTTTGCCGTAAGGCAAAAAGTTGTAACAAATTTATTGTTGTATATAACTATATAACAAAGGTCGTACCTTCGGTACGATTTAAGTGAGGGTTTCACCTTCGGTGAAATCGTTGCTACGCAACGAAGAATATCCCACCGTT
>JAZSCV010000052.1:0-70441 GCA_045530855.1 Acutalibacteraceae bacterium | reverse complement strand
TTTACCATGATTTAGTTCCTCCTTATTTAACTACTGCTTTAAACTTACAGTTGCCAACGCAAACGCCACACTTAACACACTTATCTGTATCAATAGAGAAGGATGCAAGCTTGTGACCGGGAGCGATGTAGTCTGTTCTTGTGATTGCATCAACAGGACAATTCTTTGCACAAATACCGCAACCGATACATTTATCCTTATCGATTGAGAATGTAACAAGGTCTTTACATACACCTGCAGGACATTTCTTGTCAACAACGTGAGCAATGTATTCATCCTTAAAGCGCTGGTATGTAGAAAGAACAGGGTTTGGAGCTGTCTGACCAAGACCACAAAGAGAGTTTTCTTTGATGTAGTTGCAAAGGCTTTCCATTCTGTCAAGGTCTTCCATTGTGCCCTTACCGCTTGTAATCTTTTCAAGGATTTCAAGAAGTCTTCTTGTACCTACACGGCAAGGTGTACATTTACCACAAGACTCGTCAACAGTAAACTTAAGGAAGAATTTAGCAATATCAACCATACAGTCGTCTTCGTCCATAACAATAAGACCGCCTGAACCCATCATAGCGCCTTTGGCTACAAGGTTATCATAGTCAATCTTAATGTCAAGAAGGTCTGCAGGAAGGCATCCGCCTGAAGGACCACCTGTCTGTGCTGCCTTAAATTTCTTACCATTTGGAATACCGCCACCGATATCTTCGATGATTTCACGGAGAGTTGTACCCATTGGAACTTCAACAAGACCTGTGTTATTGATTTTACCACCAAGAGCAAATACCTTTGTACCCTTGCTTGTTTCTGTACCCATTGTGTTGAAGAACTCTGCACCATGGAGAATAATCTGTGGAATGTTTGCAAATGTTTCAACGTTATTCTCTGTAGTTGGTTTGCCGAAAAGACCCTTAACTGCAGGATATGGTGGACGAGGACGTGGCTCACCACGGTTACCCTCAATAGATGTCATAAGAGCAGTTTCTTCACCACAAACGAAAGCACCTGCACCAAGACGGATAAATAAATCAAAGTCAAAGCCTGAGCCGAAGATATTTTTACCAAGAAGGCCAACTGCACGAGCATCGTCGATAGCCTTCTGTAAACGCTCAACAGCGATTGGGTACTCAGCACGAACATATACATAACCCTCTGTTGCGCCTGTTGCGTAACCGCAAATTGCCATTGCTTCTACGATACAGTGTGGGTCACCTTCAAGAACTGAACGGTCCATGAAAGCACCCGGGTCACCTTCGTCGGCATTACATACAACATATTTCTGGTCTGCCTTATTAGCTGCTGTGAAGCTCCACTTACGGCCTGTAGGGAAGCCACCGCCACCTCTACCACGCAAGCCTGAATCAATAACAGTCTGAATAACTTCTTCAGGAGTCATTTCTGTTAATGCTTTAGCAAGAGCTCTGTAACCATCATATGCGATATATTCTTCGATATTTTCCGGGTCAATAACACCACAGTTACGAAGGGCAACTCGATGCTGCTTCTTATAGAAGTTTGTTTCGCTTAATGGCTTAATTTCATCCTGCTGAACAGTCTCAGAGTAAAGAAGTCTCTTAACAATTCTACCTTTGAGAAGATGTTCTTCAACAATTTCAGGAACATCTTCAACCTTAACCTCGCTGTAGAAACAGCCTTCAGGATAAACGATCATAATTGGGCCTAAAGCACAAAGACCGAAGCAACCTGTTCTGACAACCTGGATTTCTTCTTCGAGACCTAACTCTGTAATCTTTGCGTTTAAAGCATCAATAATCTCGCCGCTGTGGCTGGAGGTACAACCGGTACCGCCGCAGACAAGTACATGAGAACGATACATTTAACTTTCCTCCTTAATCGGTAATAGCGCCAACAGTATATTCTTTAACAACCTCACCGTTAACAAGGTGATTTGCTACAACCTTAACTGCTTTTTCTGCTGTCATCTGAACATATGTTACTTTTTCCTTACCGGGAGCATAAACCTCAATAATTGGCTCATACTGGCACATACCGATACAACCGGTCTGAGTAACACTTACATTTTTTACATTTCTTTTTTCAAGCTCTTCTGTAATAGCTTTAAGAACAGGACGTGCACCTGCAGCAATACCGCAAGTTGCCATACCAACAACAACTCTTATTCCGTCGTTGCCGTCTGCATCACGCGCAGCAATCTGAGCCTGTGCTTTTTCTTTTATAGCAAGTAACTCTTCAATTGATTTCATATTAGTTAGTCCTTTCGTTAAATATTAAATAATTCTTCCGTTTGCTCTTTGATATGTCCTTCAATCCACATTATTACCGATGGCTCCGAAAGAGGCACACCGTCAAGGATTGCTTTGATATCTGCTGAAGAGAATTTGAATTCCCTGTCATCAACGGAACGGATGTAGATGAAATCTATATTCTCGTTCATGGAAACAATTGTTGAAATTGTAGCTTCCATATCACCCAACGGAGTAAAGTCTATACTGTCTGTTTTAAAAACAGCCTCTACTCTTGTTCCTACACCAACCTGAGAGGTTATGTTAAGGCTTCCGCCTGTTTGCTCTGCCGCCATTTTGAAAAGCGGTATTCCCATACCCACCTTCCTTGTGGTACGGGTTGTAAAGAACGGGTCCTGAACATTCCTGACCTGCTCGGGTGTCATCCCCTTGCCGTTATCATAGATACCTATGAGAAGCTCCTTTTTAGTCGTGTCTTCTTTGACAACTATTTCTGTAAGTGTAGCTCCTGCGGCAATGGAGTTCTGGGCAATATCGAGAATATTAAGTGATAGTTCGCGCATAACGCTTATTAATCCATATATTTTGCAAGAATACCCGGCACATCGTCTGCTGTAATCTTACCGTAAACTTCACCATTAATAGTGAAAACAGGAGCAAGACCACAAGCACCGATACAACGGCATTCTTCAAGTGAGAACTTACCATCTGCTGTGCATTCACCGGGTTCAATTCCGAGTATTTCGGAAATTTTGTCGGTAAGCTGCTGTGAGCCCTTAACGTAGCAAGCTGTTCCAAGACATACGGAGATGTCGTATTCACCCTTTGGTGAAAGTGAGAACTGTGCATAGAAGGTTGCAACTCCGTAAACTTTTTCAAGCGGTACATCCATACCCTCCGCAATCATAACCTGCACTTCGCGAGGGAGATAGCCGTAAATACCCTGTGCCTCCTGCATAACGTGCATAAGCTGGCTCTTGTCGCCATTGCATTCAGCAATAACAGCGTCAAGCTTTGCTTTCTGCTCAGGAGTACCTTTGAAAGGTATTGTACTGATTTTCTTGAGCATTCAGATTTCCTCCATTCAAAATATGTTATTTTGCAAATTTCTGCAAAAACATTTACTTTTTTGGCACTAAACCACATAAATATACATATTACATTATTATATAACACATATACTACAGATTATAGCACAATTTTTCCTCTCTTGTCTATAGAAAAAATAGACTTTTTCTTTGTTTTTGATATTTTTTTAACATTTTTCTGTATTGCACAAAACATGCTGTATTTTTTCTATATAATATACTTTAAAATGTCATATAATTACGGTATTAATTAAACTGTTACATATAGCATTTTTTGTTCTGGTATGATAAAATTATATGGTACATAAACTCTTCACGGAGGTCTTTTATATGAAAATAAGTGAAATTAAAAACATTCTTAATGCCGAGCTCATTTGCGGAGAAGAATTCCTTGATAACGAAGTATTTACCGCCTGTGGTAGTGATATGATGAGTGACGTGTTAGCGTACGTTAAGGAACAGGCTGTTCTTCTTTCGGGTCTTGTTAATCCTCAGGTTGTGAGAACTGCAGAAATGATGGATATGAAATGTATTGTTTTTGTTCGTGGCAAACGTCCTGATATGGATATGATTGACCTTGCAATCGAGAGAGATATTGTTCTTCTCGGAACACCTTTGGAAATGTTTACCTCTTGCGGTCTGCTTTATAAAAACGGACTTAAAGGAGGAAGCGGAATATAATGGAGCCAATAAGATTACATTACGAGGTAAGCGGTACAGATTTCACTTGTGCCGGTGAAGCCTCCGGTAAAATAAAAAAAGCCCTTAAGGAAATCGGCTTCAGCGCGACACTCACACGAAATGTTGCTATAGCTGTTTACGAGGGCGAAATTAATATGGTTATTCACGGCGGTGGCGGTGAAATCGACGTTGAGGTAACACCTGAATGTATCTCAATTGTTCTTTCAGACCAAGGTCCGGGTATACCTGATATTTCCCTCGCTATGCAAGAGGGCTACTCAACAGCACCCGAAAATGTGCGTCAGCTGGGTTTTGGCGCAGGTATGGGGCTTCCAAACATAAAAAAATACACAGACGAAATGACTATTGAATCAGAGGTTGGCAAAGGCACCACAATCAGACTCAAGGTCTTCCCACAATAAAAGCGGAATATTAATACACAGCAATCAGGCTGTGGTTGGAAAGGAGTTTTTATGGATACATACTTCCATTCCGTTTCCCTCGACAAGGATAAATGCCGGGGCTGCACAAACTGCATCAAGCGTTGTCCTACTCAGGCAATCAGAGTACGTGCAGGAAAAGCTATAATAGTTAAAGAGCGTTGCATTGACTGTGGTGAATGTATAAGGGTTTGCCCTCACCATGCAAAAATTGCAAACAGCGATTCTTTAGACCAAATTAAAAATTACAAATACACTGTAGCACTCCCCGCACCTGCTTTGTACGGGCAATTCAATAATCTTGATGATGTTAATATAATTCTTAACGCCTTACCGAAATTGGGTTTTGATTCAGTTTTCGAGGTATCAAAGGCTGCAGAAATTATTTCACAGGCAACAAGAATTTTCATGGAAACACAAAACCCTATAAAGCCTGTTATTTCATCGGCTTGCCCTGCTATTGTAAGACTTATAAGGGTGTGCTTCCCTGAGCTTATTGAAAACATACTTCTTATAAATGCACCTGTTGAAGAGGCAGGCAGGATTGCACGCGAAAAGGCTGTACAGAAAACAGGCTTAAAGCCCGAAGAAATCGGTATTTTCTTCATCACCCCATGTCCTGCAAAAATAACATCCTTCAAGCAACCTATAGGTGTTGATAAATCAAATATTGATGGCGCTATTTCTATCAGGGATATTTACCCTGTTCTTCTTAAAGCTATGGAGCATATGGATGAAAATGATGACCTTATGGCTATGCACGAATCAGGTGTAATCGGAATCGGTTGGGCAACGAGCGGTGGTGAAGCCTCAGGCACACTCAACGATAATGCTTTAGCTGCTGATGGCATTGAAAATTGTATGAAGATTCTCGAGCAGGTTGAAAGAGGCGCTCTTGACAGCATAGATTTCATAGAATTAAATGCTTGCCAGGGCGGTTGCGTAGGCGGTAGCCTTACAGCAGAAAACCCGTTCATCGCTAAAACAAGATTACTTAAGCTCAGAAAATACAGTCCTATCGCCTGTAACCATCTTTCCCAAAAAGAAGTGCCTGATCATTTGTTTTGTAAAACACCTATTGAACCATGCGATGATGTTATGAAATTAGCAGATAATCTCACAGACGCTATGGAAAGAATGGGTAGAATGAAAGCACTTTTGGAAACCTTACCGGGTCTTGACTGCGGTACATGTGGTGCACCAAGCTGTAAAGCCCTTGCAGAGGATGTTGTAAGAGGCTTTGCGAGTGAGCATGATTGCGTTTTCAGAGCACGAGAAGAGCTTCTCGATATTGACGGCTCAAATGCATTAAATAATATTATACCTGCACCCTTCAGAGAGAAAAAAGAGGATTGATTTTATGACAGTTAAAGAACTTAATGAAGCATTAAACCTGACCTACTTGTGCGGCGAGGACGTAGCACACGAAAAAGAGATTGATGGTTGCTATTGCGGTGACCTTTTAAGCTGGGTTATGTCCCGCGCTGAGCCCGGCAATATTTGGCTTACTGTTATGGGCAATGTGAATTCTATCGGTGTTGCTGTGCTTGCGGATATTTCCTGCATTATCCTTACAGAAAATGCTGCATTAGATGAGGATGCAAAAAGACGCGCAGCTGAACAAGGTGTAGTGATTATGACAACAGAAAAAAATTCATACACCCTTGCTTCTGAAATTTCAAAGCTGTTATGAGAATTGCGTACGATTTTCATATTCACTCCTGTTTAAGTCCTTGCGGAGATAAGGATATGACTCCGCAAAACATTGTGAATATGTCTAAAATAATGGGTTACCATGCAATTGCCCTTACTGACCACAACACAACAGGCAATTGTGAGGCTGTTATAAAGGCAGGTAAAGAAATCGGTTTAACCGTAATTCCCGGAATGGAATTATGCACCTCAGAAGAGGTTCATATTGTGTGCCTCTTCCCCGATATAGAAAAAGCCAATAAATTCTCAGAATATGTGTATTCAACTCTCCCACCCGTAAAAAATAAGCCATCTGTTTTTGGTGAACAAACAAAAATGAACGAAAATGATGAGATAACAGGTACAGAAGAAAAGCTTCTTATAACCGCAAGCAGTATAAGCTGTGCAAAGGTTGTTGATACATTAAAGGAGTTTGGGGGCATTTGCTACCCTGCCCATATAGACCGCTCCTCATTCAGCATTTTATCCAACTTAGGTATGATTGATGGAAGCTTTGGCTTTAGCTGTGCGGAAATCTTTGATTCTTCAAAGGAAGAAGACTTAAAACAAAAGCATCCTTATCTGAAAGAATTAAAAATCATTTCAGACTCAGATGCCCATTACCTTGAGAATATGCGAATCCCTGAAAATTGTTATATAGAAGTTAAGGATAACACGATAGAAAGCATATTTGAATATTTTAAATAAACAACTGAGACCTCTCGCAGGAAATTCTGCGAGAGGTCTTTTCGTTTAATAATTAACCTTACAGCTTAAGCCGGCCTGGAACCAGCTTCTATAATCACCATTACATGCTCTTACAGTGTAGGTATATGTTACACCTGCTTGTGCTGTTCTGTCGATATAAGAAACGCTGTCGCCACCGGACACTGTTCCTATTAAGGTCCATGCTCTATCTCCGGGAGCTCTTCTGAAAATAGCATAGGAAGTTGCACATGGTACCTTACCCCATTTAATCTGTACTCCGCCCGGATTACTTACAACAGATTCCATGTTCGGTGTGTTAAGGAAAACAGATTTCAGACCACTTTCGTTACCACCTGAAAGTGATTTCGAAGCATAAGCCTTAACCATATACTTATACGCTACACCCGCCTTTACATTTGTATCAAGGTAGGCAGTTTGAGTAACTGTATCGATTTTTGTCCAGTTCTTAGCATCGCCTTCTTTTCTGTAAATGTAATAGCTTGAGACTCCGCTTACCTTACCCCATTGCAAGTAAATACCCGATGTTGAGTTAGATATGGTTGCTACAGGAGCCTGAATATATTTCACACTCTTTGCAGTAGCTGTATAGGCGGATGATGTACTGCCCCTTACTGCCTTTACAACGTAAGAATACGTACCCAAATTCTTCACACTGGAATCCTTATAGCCGGTTGATGATGTTGTTCCTATACGAGTCCATGCCTTATAGTTACCTGATTTGCGATAAACCTCATAGTTCTTTGCACCGGGCACGGCTTTCCAGGAACAGACAACTCCGCCATATCCGTTAGAAACAGAGGTAAGAACAGGTGCAGAAAGATGGTATATTCTCCAACCATCATTATTACAACCGGAAAGCACCTTACCTGTGTAGGTTTTTACTGTGTAAAAATATCTGTTACCGCTTTTAGCAGTTTTATCTGTATAGTAATTTTTCGTTACACAAGCAATTCTTGTCCAGTTTTTAGCACCTTCAGCTTTTCTGTATATCCAATAGCCTGCGGCTGACTTATTTGCCTTCCACTCAAGTAAAACTCCGCTTTTTGAGTTAGAAACCGTTACCTTTGGTGGGGTTGCATATGTATAGCATTTTGCGGTATATGAGCTAATACTTTCTGAATTAACCGCCTTAATACAATAGCACATAACCTTACCATTTGTTACATTCTTATTTGTGTAACTGAGTGTTTTAGCATCGACTGTTTTTATATACTTATATTCTTTTTCGCCATATATTTTGTAATACAGCTTATAACCATTTGCACCCTTGACCTTATTCCATGAAATTTTCTGGCCTGTATAGGTGTTTTCAATGCTTTTTACTTGTGGTATTTCAAGGAACACATTTCTTTTAGGTGTTATTGTATGTGTACTTGTAAGCTTGCCGTTATTACAGCGCACTGAATAGTATGCAACCTTACCGCCTGACACCTTTTTATCTACAAACCTCAATGTATCTTTGTTTGTTGTTCCTATATGCTTAAGCTCTCCACCTTGAGAATCTGCTTTATAAATATAGTATTTTGTTGCACCTGCAACAGCCTTCCATGAAACAGTTGTGTAAGTGGAGCTGTTTACAGTTGTTATCTTATTTACCGGAGCAATGTATACAATCTGTGGCTTTTGTGGCTTATAAAGTACACCTACACTACCCTTGACTATCATACCAACTGCATATGAATAGGATTTGTTGCTTGAAACATTTTTATCGAGGTACTGATTTTTAGTTACTTTTGCAACCTCTGTCCATTTCCCGCCATTAACTGATCTGTATACCATATATCCGGTTGCTCTGCTACTCTTTTCCCATGTAACCTTAATACCGCCTTTTGCAAGCGCTACCTTTGTTCGGATTTCCTGATTCCACCTGTATATGCTTACGGCTGCACTTGACTTACTATTACCAGCCTTGCTAACAGCTACAATGGTATATGTGTACTTGGTTTCGTTTTTGGCTTTTGTATCAGTATAAGTTACCTTTGAGCCATCTTTAACTGTGGCTATATGAGTTTTAGAACTGTTACCTGTTGAACGATAAATGCGGTAAGATGTTGCGCCACCACATTTGTCCCAATTAAGTACAATTCCGTTACGCACACTCTTAGCTGTAACACTTGTGGGCGCTTTAATGAAATATATGCTCTTAGATGCTACCTTTGCACCTTCTGAATTATCATTTATCGGTGTAACGGCATAAACATATTTCACACCACTTGTGATACCTCTGTCATCATAATAGGTTACATCATTTTTTACTGTTGCAATCTTAGTCCATGCTGTTGCCGATGCTTTTCTGCGATAAACCGCATACCCATCAATGCCCTTAACGGATTTCCATGTTACTCTGACAGATAACTTGTTAAGTCTTAGCCCTGTAACTGTTGTGCTTGGAACACGGGTAATTGAATGACCTGTTGTGTTGTAAGCGCTACTGCCTTTTGCGGTAACAGTTTTTACAGAATATGTATATGTTTTTCCGCTTGTAACCTGTGTGTCAACAAAGCTTGTTTTTGTTGTTTCTTTATATTTCTGTAAGCTACTATCCTTACCGACAGTCTTTTTATAGATAATATATTTTGTTGCCTTTGAGTGTGAAGACCAGCTTACTTTCACACCATTTGCTGCATTAGCAACAGATTTTACCTGAGGTGCTTTTATATACACCACCTTTTTACCTGTGGATACAGTTGGACTTACAAATGATTCTGCTACCGAGTTAACATCGTATTCATACTGAATGCTATCAGAAACGCTTGTATCCTTATAATAAGCATCCTTACTTGCGGAAACTACAGCAATTTTTTTCCACTTTGTTTCACCTGATGCACGGCGCATAACATTATATTCTTTAGCACCCGAAGTTTTTTTCCATGTAACACTTACACCACCAACAGCATTTTTAACAGCTGTTACAGTAGGCTTTGCCACATACTTCGCAGAAAGGCTTGATGTGCCTATTGAGCTTTCGCCTGAATCATTAATAGCTGTAATTGTATATGTATACTTTACACCGCTTTTAAGACTTTCAGTATCCTTGTAGCTTGTGCTGTTAAGACCTGTTGTTTTACCAATTGCCACTCTTCCACCATCACTTGTACTACGATAAACAACATAACCCTTAGCACCTGTTACTGATGACCATGCTACAGAAAATCCGTTCTTAATAGGTGTAATTTTACTTAACTCCGGAGATTCAAGAGTGATAACATTTTTATAGGTTTTAAATGCCTGTACACCATCCTGCGAAGTAATATTCTTTTCCGGGTCGGCAACAGACATATATTCTTTACAAGAAAACTTAACATTTGTTTTGGGTCGTTTACCATTAATAACCTTAAATGTCACATTAAAAAACGGTTTTGCTTTAGTACCTGTAGAAACAGCAACACTGTTCATATAGGCTATTGAATAAACATTTTTATTATCCTTTGAAACACCATACAAAAAAGTTCCTTCAAAATTCTGAACAGCCTTGCCCTTTGAATTAATTGTTTTGGCAGGGCCACAGTTTACGGGCTTTAATACAGTGCTGTCGTAGTCAACTAAAATAATAGCACCTGCAAAACCCTCCTGCTGAGCAGGAATATTAATAGTATAATTAATCAAATCGTCTTTAACTGTTTTACTTGTAACAGTAAACAGATTTCTTGCATCGTATGCCGCTTCTGTTTTTAATGAAGCCACACTGAAACAAGTAACGCATGCCACCATGCATAGAATAATTGAAAAAGCCTTTTTAAACATAAACTTCTCCTAAGTTGAGGTTTTATTTTTATATTTCAAAATCCCTCGTGCGTATGCACGAGGGATTTTAAACTTGTGCAATAACCACTATGTGCTATATGCTTTTGTGAAATAAATTCACACTATTATTGACGCTTGATTGCAAGACCTTTTTTATCAAATGCACTGAACCAACCATTATCAGCATCGTTACCCGCAACGGCAATTACAGTGTATCTGAAGGTTGTTCCTTTTGAGAAAAGAACACCTGTGTCCATGTAAGATGTTTTTTCTGTTGCACCAAGATATGACCACTTATCTGAACCATCCTTACATCTGTATACTCTGTAGAAGGTTTTACCTCCACCATTTACAGCTTTCCATGTAACGTTAATACCTCTTGTCTGATTTTCGACACCTGTAAGCTTTGGTGCTGCAACATATTTGATATAAAGACCATCTGTATCAAAGCCACTATAAATTGTGTATGCCTTACCCTTGCTGTCTTTACCTTCATAAGAAGCTCTTACGGTATATCTGTAGTAATTACCGCTGACCGGCTTTTTAGAACCGCTCTTATCTACAAAAACTCTCTTACTTGAGGAAACAGAGCCAAGGTAAGTCCATGAATCAGAGCCTGCGCTACGGCGATAAATTCTGTAGCTTGTAGCACCTGAAACCTTCTTCCACATTACCTGAACGCCACCAACAGCATTCTCTACGCTTTCAAGCTCAGGTGTTGCAATAAAGCGACATTCTTTTGTTGAGTTATAGCCTGTAACACCCGTTGAAATTTTAGCTTCAACTGTATACTGGTAAACCTTGTTTGCTGCAGCTGTTGTATCAATATACTCTGTTTTTGATACAGTTTTAAGCTTAGTCCAGGTTGAACTTGATGGTGCTTTACGATAAACGACATAGCTTGTAGCACCTGAAACCTTGGACCATTTAAGCTGAACACCACTCACCTCATTGAAGCAAGATGTAAGCTTAGGTGGAGCTACCTTTTTTATTGTTGCTGCAGAATATGCGCTTGAGAAGTTACCTGATACAGCTTTTACTTTGTACTTATATGTAACACCTGCTTTAACTGTTGTATCAACATATGATGTTTTGCCCTTTGCTATTTTTGCAATTGTCTTATAATCTGATACCTTGTTATTCTTAACTGTTGCTCTCTGAAGAACATATTTATCTGCACCGTATACAGATGAAATCTTAACTGTTACCTTATTTACACCTGTGCTCTTCACAGAAATTGTAGGCTTTGCAAGGAATTTAACCTTAAGAACAGAAGCTGTCATAGGAGCAACACATGAGCCATTGTATGCCTCAACCTTATAGTAACAAACAACACCGCTTGGAATTGATGTATCTCTAAAGATATTACCTGAGGTTACTGTAGCAATCTTTGTGTATTTTGAGTCGTTGGCAGTCTTTCTGTAAATCTTATAACCCTTAGCATTTGAAAGCTTGTTCCATGTAAGCTTTACGCCAGCATCCAGGTATGTAGCCTTAAGTGTTGAAATTGTACCAAACCTCATACCGACAGAACTTGCACCAAGATAACTCTGATACGAGCCAATATTTGCACGAACAGAATATCTGTACTGTGTATTTGCTGAAGCTTTTGTATCAACAAAGCTTGTTTTTGTTGTTGTACCAACAAGCTTATATGAACCACTACCTGTTGCAGGCTTGCGATAAACTGAGTATTTTTCTGCACCTGAAACAGCATTCCACTTAACCTGAACGCCCTTTGCATGCGAAGTTGCGCTAACACCTGTAGGAGTATTAATACGTTTTATTGTAACACCTTCAGAATGGTAAGCACCGCTACCTGTGGAATTCATTGCAGCAATACTGTAACTATATGTTTTACCATTTGTTACACTTGTGTCTACGAAGCTTGTATTTTTTACTGTTTTGTAGTAAGAGAAAGCGCTTGCACCCGCAACCTTTCTGTATATACAATACTTTGTTGCTCCACTGACTGCATCCCATTTAACTGAAATACCTTCATTCACATTTTTTCTTGCAGTAATTCTCGGTGTAGCAATTCTTGTAAGCTCACTGCATTTTCTTGTTGAACTCTTAATAGAATCCTTTGTTGCATAAACACTGTATACATACTTGGCTTTTGCTTTTGCAGTTTTGTCAAGGTATGTATATTGACCTGACTTAAACGAGGAGGAGGCAATAGTTGCAAGAGTTACAGTTGAACCTCCCACTGTTTCTCTCTTAAGAACATATTTTGTTGCTCCGCCTACTGCAGTAATACCAACCTTAACACCGGAAGTTGTATTTGTTACTGTAGCCTTTGGTGCGGCAATATAGCAAGCTGTAGGATTTGTAGCTGATGTATCTGCTGAATATTTTCCTTTATAAGCTTTTACAGTGTAGTTGTAATATACACCGCTTGCGGCTGATTTATCATCATACTGAGTTGTTTTTACATTTTTAGCAATAACCTTCCAAGATGTATCTGTTTTAAGCTTTCTCAAAACAGAATATGATTCTGCACCATTAAGTGCACTCCATTTAACTCTGATACCATTTGATATAGGAGCTGCAGAAATCTTTTCAATTGTTCCGAAATTCATTCCGGCAACACCTGTTAAATCACTTCTGTGAGTTGTTCCGTAGCTATTCTTTGCAGCTACAACATAGCAATACTCTACACCCTTTGTGATGTTGTAGTCTGTGTATGATGTACCTGTTAAATCACCCTTTAAAAGTGACCATGATGAAGCACCTGCTTTTTTCTTATAAACATCATAACCTGTAGCACCTGTGCTCGCGTTCCACTGCACTTTAATAGCATACTTGCCTGAAGAAACAACAGAGTCAACAGTTGTTGTAGGTCTTACTAATGTGAAGAATGTATGTGAACGGATAGTTTGTGATGATGATGGCTTCTGTAAATCGTTGCTTGAGCCATCTTCTGTAAGAAACTCTACACAAGCAAATCTGATTGTTGTTTTTGGTCTTGATGCAGAAATTGTTTTAAACTTAATTGTAAAGAATGTAGTATCTGCACCGATTGTATAACCGCTGGCATTAATGTATGCCATTGAATATTTTCCTGCATTACTTGCATCCTGACCAAGAGCATACACACCCGGAACACCTTTGCTGTTACCTGAGCATGAAACAACTTTCACTACTTCAGGATCGTACACAGCTTTAATTATGGCACCTGTTAGTTTTGTAACGCCTTTTTTTAGCTTTATTGTGTATGTGATTTCGTCATTTTTGTAACTACTATTTGTTACTGTAAGGTTGTTGCTTACTGTAAATGCGGCGCTTACAGGAATTATAGCAGCACTGAATGCTGATATTAATATCAAAACCGCAAGCAACAGCGAAGTTAATTTTTTCAAACTGAATTCCTCCTGATTGATTCTGTGGGTTTTAGTAATTCTAATTGCGGCATACCACCGCATGGGTTATCGTTTTATTACAAGACCGTTATGATCTGTACCGCTGTAATAACTGCCCACAGCTCTTACAGTGTATCTGTAATAATTACCTTTGGATACTTTCTTATCTGTATACTGTGTAGTTTTAACAGTAGTAAGGTATGTCCATGTTTTCTCACCGGCACCGCGTCTGTACACTCTGTACTCCGTAGCACCTGTAACAGCCTTCCACTTAATGTTTATACCGCTACTTACATTAGAAATTGATGTAAGCTTAGGTACTGCAACATACTTTATTAATAAGCCGTCTTCATAAGCACTATAAACCTTATTAACAACGGCACGTACTGTGTACTTATAATATGTGCCACTCTTAACATTTTTATCTGTATATGATGTTGAAGTTACTGTTTTAAGATATGTCCATGATTTTTCGCCGGCTGCTCTTCTGTACACTCTGTAACCTGAAGCCTTAGAAATACCGTTCCACTTAATCTGAATACCACCAACTACATTTGTAATAGATGTAAGATGAGGAACTGCTACATAAGAAATCTTCTTTGCAATGTATGAGCTGCTACCATTGCTACCTACAGCCTTAACCATATAGTTAATGGTTTTTCCTGAAATAGCTGTTTTATCTGTATAAGTTTTTACTGATGAAGAAACTGTTTTAATGAGTGTCCATTTTGTTTCGCCGCTGTATTTACGATAAACATTATACTTTTTCGCACCGCTGATTGTATTCCAGCTGATTTTAACTCCGCCTGTAACTCCCGAAACTGTAACCTTGGGTGCAGGGAAATATCTGAGTGATGCATATTTGTAAACAGCGCTTATCCCCTTTGCATTATATGAACGTACTGTATATTCATAGTATGTTCCGCTCTTAAGATTGCTCTTATCGATATATGTTAACGTGTTTACCGACTTGACATCCTTAAGATATGTCCATGCTGAGCGAGTACCGTCAGAGTTAATCACTCTTCTGTAAATTCTGTAGCCGGTAGCACCGGTAACCTTTGTCCAACCCACTTTAATACCTGTAGGTTGAGCAGATAAAGCTACCTTACCAGGGCTCTTTATATAGTATCCGCTTACGCTACCATTATAGCCTGAATCAATACCTGCTGAGTTGTATGAACGAACAGCATATTTACCTGATGTATTTGCCTTAACGGTTGTATCTGTATAAGCCAATGTCTTTGAAGAAACAGTTTTAATACGAACAAAATCCTTGCCATCGTGCTTGTAGATATAGTAACCTGTTGCACCCGGAGTTGCTTTCCATTGAAGCTTAAGACCCTTTTCAACACAGCTTACACCAACATATGTAGTTTTATTAAGTGTTGATGTTGAGAAGCTTGTAATCAATGGTGGATTTTTATCGTTCTTCTCTATTTTCTTCTTTGTGTCTGCTGTATTAAACTCAACACAATAGAATTTGACGCTCGTTTTTGGATAGCTCTTGCTAATGCGCTCAAATGTAACTGTCATAAAAGCTTTATCTGAACTACCTACCTTGTAGGTGTCCATAGAAACAAAAGCCATTGAATAAGCGTTCTTTGAATTTTTAACCTTATCTGCAACAAATAAGCCGTTAACAGAGGCTGCTGATGAGTGAGCGCCACCCTTAACAGGTTTAAGAACAGCAGGGTCATAAACAACTTTAACAATTGTTCCTATGAGGTTAATGTTCTTTTTGAGGTAAACGTTGTATGTTACTTTTCCGCCACTGAAGTTTGTGGACTTAACATACATAACGTCACTTGGCTTAGCGGCACTTACGGTAACACCTAAAACAGAGAAAACCGAAAGAAATATGACTAAGCTTAACATGAGAGATACAACTTTTTTCATAAATATATCTTCCTTTCAAATATTAACATTTTTTGAACTTTTTAAATAAAAAGTTAACATCATTTCTGCAATGGGCCACTTCTTATCCCATCATAAAAATTCACACTATAAATATAACACAAAAAGCCACTTTCTGTCAATGAAAACGACTTAAAAGTAAATGTAAAAATCACCAAAAAATCGGGCTGATTTTTATACACTAAAAATAAAAATTATAAACAACATATTAACACTACACAATGAACAGCATTTTCAGTTTTTCTTTTTAAAAATCACACAGAGAAATGCTTGAGATTGTTGAAATAACTGATATTTTATGCTAATATTACCTCAAATGTATAAAAAAGAAGGTATTTTATGAAACCCATACGCACTTTTCTGCAAACAAATGCAATAAAATTCTGGCTTAATGTTGAAAAGCCTTTTTATGATTTATCAAAGGGAAAGCTTGCAAAAAATGTTTTCCTTAAATCTGTTGACCACCCATATGTTGGCTCTAAGGTAAAAATCATAAAAGAAACAGACAATGCTACATATATTGCAAAATTCAATGATGACGGTACCTATGATAACAGCGATTTTAAAATTATGACAGGTACCGATATGCATCTTTATGATGTACCCGAGGATGTTGACAAAACCTTACAGATGTTTGCAAACCAGGTACGCGATGAAAAGCCTGACCTTATAATATTCACCGGTGATGTGCTTCTCACAAAATTCCAACATATCGACACAATACAGTTTGCACAGTTTATGGAAGATTTGGGTGTGTATTGGGCATACGCCTTCGGAAACCACGAAGCAAGAGAAGAAAAAGAATATTTCAAATATTTCATTTTCAAAGGTTTTTGCGATGCACCACATTGCCTTTCAAAATTTGGTGACCCTGAGCTTTTCGGCTTTGGTAACTACCTTATAAATATTATGAATAGTGAAACAGAGCTTCGTCAGAGCCTTGTGCTCTTCGATTCAGGCAGAGATACCTGCGAGCCACATATCACTAACGATAATATACCTAAAGAGGTTGCGGATTTACACGCCTATGACTACATAAAGCCAACACAGATTGCCTGGTACGAAAAAGAAATTGCAGATCTCAAAAAGGAATACGGCAAGGTAAATTCTATGCTTTATATGCATATTCCGATTCCTGAGTATTGCGAAGTTTTCAACGAAATCGAGAAAAACACCTTTGCACCATCAGGCAAAGCAGAAATACTCTACGGAGATCAGTTTGAAAATGTTGGTTGCTGTAAATACAACAGCGGTCTTTTCGAGGCTATGAAGCGCGCCGGTTCACAAGCGATTTTCTCAGGTCACGACCATGTAAACTACTGGGCGGCTAAATATGATGGTATTCTTCTCGTTTACAACCAATGTGGTGGTTATGGTTGCTACAATATGTACGACTATGATAACTACCGTTTTAAATGGCCTGAAAAGGATTGGCCACAGGGTTACACCATTACCACAGTAAAAGAAGATGGCTCAATAGAATTGCGCCAGAGCTTCAATGCAAAATATCTGTAATTTAAAATATAACAATTTGTTCACATTATTTTCATACCAAGTTTATTTTTGTGTATTATACTGCAATCAACAAAGGGAAACGAACTTCCCCTTGTTGATTGCAATTTTCATTCCTATCTCCTTATTTCCATATTTACCCCTAAGAAAAGCTTCGTTGCTCGTCAACGAAGCTTTTCGACTTTTATATCAGCATAATTTGACAAACGCTATGAAAATGGTAATATATTAATATACCTAAGACCCCAAAGGGAGTGTTCAGATGATTTTATCACAAACAACCGACTGTGTTTCAAAATTCGGAGATATAAAAGCAATTGAAATGTTAGGGAAAGCCGGCTTCGATGCCATTGATTTCAATATGCTCAGCCTTAATAATGCGTCATCCCTATTAACTACGCCAAATTACAAGGCTTATATTGACACTCTTTGCAAATGCGCAGAAAAAAACAATATTATTTTCAACCAGGCACACGGGCTTACGGGTGTTAATCACCCTGATGCAACCACCGCATATAATCTGCTTGTACAAAGGAATATACGAGCCCTTGAAATTGCAAGTATTATGGGTATAAAAACAATGATTGTTCATCCTCTTGATACAGACAACTACATCGGCAATGAGGCTGTTTGCTTTGAAAAAAACATAAAATACTTTAAAGCTCTGCTTCCCTTTGCAGAAAAATACGGCATAAAGCTTGCCTGCGAAAATATGTGGTACTACGATAAAAAGCGTGGTATAAGAACAGGCAGTGTATGCAGTAATCCATTTGAGCACGCATACTATGTTGACGAAATGAACAGCGAAATGTTTGTTGCCTGCCTTGATGTGGGCCACACGAGTATTGCAGGGCGCGAACCTCAGAACAGCATAAGGGTTTTAGGAAACAGGCTTCAGGCGCTGCACATTCACGATAACGATTACCTTGACGATATGCACACACTCCCCGGCTTAAGCGAATTAAACTGGACTGAAATAATGAAAGCGCTTGCTGATATTGACTATTCAGGCGATTTCACCTTTGAAACAGAGCATTTCTTCGACTCATTAGAAAGCGAAGAGGAAGTGCAGACAGGTTTGAAGCTTGCAGAACTCATAGGAAGAAGATTAATCAGACAACTTGAAGATTTTAAAAAGCAAGCACAACTATAAAGAGGTGGTTTAATTTGGATATAAACTTAGTTGGTCCGTTAAAAGTAATAATGAATAACACACAAACAAGCCACAATTATTTTGGTTGGCCTACTGTTATAAAATTACAGGACGGAAGAATTATGGTTGGTGCATCAGGCTACCGCGTAGAGCATATCTGCCCATTCGGTAAAGCTGTTGTTGCTTTCAGCGATGATGAAGGTGAAACCTACACAAATCCACGCGCTATAATTGATACTGTTTTAGATGACAGGGATGTTGGACTTACCGCATTTTCTGATAACGGCATTATTGTTACATCATTTAATAACACAACAGAATTCCAAAGAGAAAATATGCCACAGACACAGGAATGCTTTGATTATATCAACTCCGTTTCACCTGAGGACGAAGCTGCCGCTCTCGGTGTTACCTTCAAGGTAAGCTTTGATGGTGGTGAAACCTTTAGTGAGATGTACAAATCACCTGTCTCCTCACCCCATGGCCCTACCGTGCTTAACGATGGTCGTATCTTATGGGTTGGCAGAGTTTTAGGAGTAAGAAATAATATAGAAGCACGAATTTTAGAGCCTGCTACAGGTGAAACCACATTAATCGGCAGAATCCCTCTTGAAGATAAAGATTACGACGGGCTTAATTTTTATGAGCCTAATGCAATACAGTTACCTGACGGTAAAATTGTTTGTCACCTTCGTACACAAAATGATGATGAAAGTATTTTCACTCTTTACCAGACAGTTTCATATGATAACGGAAAAAACTGGTCTAAGCCTATACAAATAATTAAAAATGACAGCGGTGCACCTGCTCATTTATTCCTGCATTCCTCAGGAACATTGATTTCTGCTTATTCCCACAGACTATACCCTTACGGAATCCGTATGATTTTCAGTAAAGACGGCGGTGAAACCTGGAGTGATGAAAAAACACTTTACGAAAACTATTGCTCCGATGATATAGGTTACCCTGCAACAACAGAATTAGACGACGGCACCCTGCTTACTGTTTTCTACGCAAGAGAGCAGGAGGATCCGCCGGATGTTATTATGCAACAGAAATGGCGTTTTGCCGACTGATTTTTCAAATCACAAAAAGCATACGTTTTATGGTACTACTCACAAAAGGAGAATGGCACTATGTATATTTTTCACAGAAGAAGTATTGCACTTTTTATTGCTCTCACAACTATGATCACTTGCTTTTCGGGTTGTGCGGGAAACAAAGAAGAAAAGATGCAAAAAGTGAATAATTTTAAAGTAACAACATACATACGCGGTGAATATGCACAGGAAAAGGATAGCCTTCATCCCCAGGATTTTGATGTAATTACTCACGCTATTATTTTTGAATGTGCTACCTTTGATAGCGAGGGTAATGTGGTGTGTGATGTAGACAGACTTGAAACTGTGTTGGAAAACCTACGCAATGCAAAAGGAAAAAACAATATACACATTTCCATTAATCTTATAGGTCCCGTGGGTGTTACAGATTCAACTGTGTGGGAAGAGCAAATGGAGGCGCAGAGCGACCAACACAATAAAGCCTTTGAAAGCGGAGTTTTAGAAGACAATATTATTGCACTCCTTGAAAAATACGAGCTTGACGGTGTGCATTTCGATTATGAATATCCCCTATCCCGTAAGGCTTGGCGGTATTACAATAAATTCATAGTTTCACTTGATGAAAAGCTTGGCAGCTACACACTTGGTGTTGCAGTAAGTGACTGGAATATGGGATTTAAAAAATCTGCAATAGAAGCTATTGATACCTTTGAGTTTATGACCTACGATTTTGTTGATGGCGAAGGCAGGCATGCCACCTTTGAAGACACAATATCCCGTTTACAAAACCAAAAACTAAAAGCTATACCACAAGAAAAAATAAATATAGGTCTGCCCTTTTACGCACGCCCGTCTGATATGGATACATACTGGTACGGCTACAATACCTGCTACGAGAAAATCGACGAAAATGGCTGGTATCATTGCCCTGAAACGGATAAGGATTTTTGGTTCAACACCACAGATGTTATTGAGGCTAAAACAGAATATGCCATAAATAACGGCTATGGCGGTGTTATGATATGGCACTATAGCTGTGACCTACCCGTAACAGAGAAGGGCTCCTTACTTGGAGCTATCGGCAACACAATTAAGAAAAATTATTAAAACAATAAATCACAGTCACCGGTTATCGGTGACTGTGATTTATATTGTTTGCATTTACAATTTATTCCTCAATTGTCTGGTACGTAACATCCTCAAGCTGCATTGTAACATCTTCGCGTTCAAAGCCCTCGAGCTCGTATCTGTCTGAATAATAATTATATTTATCAATTGAGAATGTCGAGTCAGGCTTGCAGGTTATCATTGAACAGCCTCTTTGTGAGCCTTCCTTTGAGATACCTATGTATGCAAGGTAATCTATGCTGTAGCCGTAACTGAATTGAATACCCTTGTATTCAACTGTTGCACAGTTAAGGTGGTCGTGACCATTGTGTACCGCTTTTGTTGAATTAAGCTCAAGTATTTTTTCAAAAAGCTGATCCTCACCGAAACCACTGAAAACTCTTCTGCCACCTTCACCGATTATACCGTCAATGTACTTGACATTTTCTGTATCCTTGAAATTATTTTCTGTAAACTCAGCCCATGCATCACCAAATTCTACCAACGGAATATGGAAGAATGCCTGTGTTTTAACTGTACCGAAATCCTTATACAGACCGCCGTTCGCATCACCTTGAATTGATTTTATAACAGCTTTATTCTCAGCATTCATTCTTTTGATTTCTGCTTCGTACCATTCAACTTGATTATGGTGGATATTATCGTATGTACCCTTTATACTTGTGATAATTGTATCATCCACATAAGCCTGGGAGTCAATCATAACCATAGCCTGAGTAATTATGCCCTTTGAATTTTTTACCTCAATAATATGGTTACCATTACCGTCAACATCTTCAGGACCTGCCTGATACAGACAATATTTGTAATCAGGATCCAGATAGAAATCCGCTACCGCATCTCTGTCAAAATATGAATATGCTTCGGCGTCGTGGTTACCGAAAGTAACTGTCCAATAAACTCCAAGACTTTCCATAAGGTTTGCAAAAGCCTTTGCGCCACTGTAGTTATTAAAAGTACCCGCCTGAAAAAACACAGGGTAAGCAATATCACCTGTTGCAACAACAAGGTCAGGCTTTTCTCTTGTTACCATAGTTGCAACTGCATTAATCGCCTTTGCATCCTTGCCGGCACTCATCCAGCCACCACCAATGTGAATATCTGTAAGGTGCATTACCTTAAAATCCCTATCAGTTGTAAAATACCAATATCCGTTTTCGTCCTTTTGAGGAACAAGCTGTTCTTCAAATTCAACCTTATTGTATCCGCTACCCTGCTTTATAAGCTTCTTGAAAAACAAGAAATTCACTATTGTTACGACAAGACCGAAAATCAATACAGCACAAACGAATATGAGTAACCCTTTCTTTAATTTTTTGCTTTTATCTTTCTCCATAACAAAGCACTCCTTTCGGTTTATACAACTAAAATATCACACTTATAAGCCATTTTCAAGCAAACAGTTATATGATTTAAAATAAATTGCATTATTCTCCTTTATTCCAGGTTTTTTGGGTTAGTTATTACCTTTGATTTCGGCAATTGCAAAAAACCTACCAATAGTTTGACTTTATAAACTATACAAAATCCTCGGAAGCCTGCTCATAATTTTTCCTTTTGAAATTGTTTTATTTGATTATAGCAAAATGCCAAAAAACTCAAAGTACACAAAAAATTTTTTGTTCGATTTTTTAATAATTATTTTATGCTGGAATAGATTTGATTTATATGCTATAATGCCAATATGTGGTGAAAATATTATTCACAAAACACATAATATTTAATTGATATATTATCCGGAGGGTTAAATTTCATGGACGGCAAAGCTAAAACAAATATTGTTGCAAAAGCCAAAAACGCCACTCACACAGTAAAAAAATACTGGCATGAGCCCGCAAAAGGTAACTACATTCCCTATAAAGAGGTAGCAAGCCTCAGCGGTGCAGGTTTTGGTGTTTATTGGACTATTCTTCTTGCATCTGCAATCGGTCTTGATGCATCCAATTTCCTTGTAGGTGCAAGCATCGGTTTAAAGCCGATGGATTTATATGTAATGCTCACTGTTGCAAACCTTGTTGGTATTCCTATTGGTATTTTCCGAAGCTGGTATTACGATAACCACCATCTTAAAGGCGGAAAATTCCTTCCGTTTATAAGAAAAACAGGTCTTCCTATAGTTATTATCACAACTGTTTTTGTGTGGTTACCATACGAAAGTATGGAATACATAACCAAGGCTGTTGTTGTTTGGTTTATGTATATGCTCATGAATATTTTTCTGTGCTTTTATAATGAAAGCTATATGTATTTCCAGCAAATCATAACCCCAAATGCTCAGGAAAGAGCAAATGTAATGAGTATCTCTCAGGTCATTTATTCATTAGCTCCGACAATCACAGGCTTTGCGGTGCCGTTTATTGCAGGTATCACCTGGGGTCTTAATAACATATGGACCTACAGAGTTATATATCCTATTTTTACAATTATCGGTCTTATTATAGGAACAATTTTCTTTGCAAAGGTAAAAGAAAGGCTTATTCTTCCTAAAAAAAAGCCGGAAGCCGTAAGAATGCTTGATGCAATCCGCGAGGTTGCGAAAAACAAATATTATTGGATTATTCAGGCGGCTGCGTGGGTAGTTTTCCTTGAATCAGGCTATGGTGTTATTCTCGGTTGGTCATTTGTTTACGGCAACAACGGTGCACACCAGGAAATGTTAGGTGTTGCCAATACTGTTATTGGTAATGCCGCTTTATGGTCGATGCTCCTTGCACCATTTGCCATTAAATTTATGGGTAAAAGAAACCTTCTTATTACAGCAAACTCAATTAACATAGTTATTTTGTTGATTCTTTATTTTGCATACAAAAACATTATTCTTGTTTGTGTTCTCTGGTATATTAACACCTTTATCAACACCTTCTGGAACATTGTTCAGCACAACATCAGCGCTGATATGAGGGATTACCACCAATGGAAAACAGGGGTAAGAGTTGATGGTCTTTTCGGCCCTCTCGGAATGATAGGTACATTCATCGGATTCTTTACAGGTATGGTTTACCCTGCAATTTATGAAAAAATGGGCTTACTTGATGACTATAATGTTCTTTATGACGATGTAACAAGAAACAATCTTTTTGAGGTACTTATTTTATGCTCAGCCGTAGGTGCATTATTAAACCTTATTCCATTCTGCTTCTACGATTTAACAGAGAACAAGCACAAGGCATATGTTGACGTACTTAAAATACGCGCTATGTTTGAAAACCACTCCTTAGGTGTTCTTGAAAAGGAAGAGCTTTCAGAGGCAATGGAAATAATTCACCGGGCAAAAGAGCTTTACGGCAAGGAAAAACAGCCTATAGATAAAAAGACTGTAAAATCCGTAAGAAAACAGATTAAAGAAACAAACCTTGCTATCGAGAGAGCAGACATAATTATGCAAGACCTTAACAAATTCTCAACAGAGGCAGGTAAGTTAAGGCTTGCTAAGGCAAATGAGGATTACGCAAAAGGGCTTACATACTTTTACGAAAATGCTGCAGCAGAGCTTAAGGCAGCAAAGTCATTGCCTTGCAAAACACCATCCGAAAAAGAAATCCGCTCCGATGCAATTAAAAATGCCCGTGTAAAGAAAGAGTCTGCGGCTCTTATGAGAAAACACGGCATAGAAAACATTAAGGCACCTGACGACAAGGTCAAGGAAGAAATTATAAACAGAGAGACACACAGCTTCATTGAAAGCATAAAAACAAGACGTGAATTAGGCGCTTATCTCAAAACGGCATCAGTTTACGCAAGAATAACAAAGCCATATACAGATGCTAAGAATCTTATTACTCAAGCAAATGATTACACCCACTACGAAGAGCTTGAGCAGATGTTCTCCTCTATTTCAGAACAATAAAAAGATGACCGGACAGAGTTTAATACTCTGCCCGGTTTTTGTATCTACACATAAAAAATGCATATATTTTTTTAATCGTTACAATTATAAAAACAACGCACAAGGCAAGCTACAGATGTTATTGTGAGGAAAAAGAAAAACAATAGCGCACCTGTAAGAATTGCACCAATTACACTTGCTATTGCAAACTCAATGTTAAGAAAAACTATAGAGAGCAATATTGTACCCACAACACCTGTAAGCAGTGCCGTAATTATAGTACACAAGCCTTCACAACAACCTTCACGGAAAAGTGTTCCCGAAAGAAGAGTTACAGCAAGGAACAGTACAGCAACAGCAATAAATGCCCACAAAAGTGTAGGTGCAAGCATAATAGTACCTGTTATTCTGAGAAATGCCGTGACAATACCTACAATAAGGCTTATTATCACAGCAACAAATGTGCAACCGGGTCTGCAAGCTCTGCATGATGTTGACATAAATTTCACCTCCCACCATATTCTATGCGAAAGGTTTTTCCGTGGTGAAAGGGAAGATATAATTATAAATTTTTCAAGTTAAAACAATAAACTCCAGGCAGACTATACATCTACTTGGAGTTTAACACAATTCATTCAACAGGTACCATAAACAAATACCAATAGAAAAATCGAAAATCTGATTATTTATCTATTCTGATTATCCTTGTTGTTCTGATTGTTTTTGTTGTTCTGGTTGTTTCTGTTGTTCTGGTTATTCTGGTTATTCTGATTATTCTGGTTGTTCTGATTGTTTTGGTTATTCTGGTTGTTTCTGTTGTTCTGGTTGTTCATATTCTCACCTCCTGAATGCTTTGTAAGGATAGTTTGCCTCGTTTGCGGTAAACTATACACATAAGAAAAAAGACTTAAAGGAGAAAAATATGCTTTTAATTAAAAATGGTCTTTTACACACAATGGAAAATGATGAACCATTACAAGCTGACATTTTAACAGACAAAGGGAAAATCATACAAATAAAAAAACAGATTACTCCACCGGCAGGAGCAGAAACATTTAATGCTGAAAACTTGAATGTTTACCCCGGATTCATTGATGCACATAGTCATATAGGAATTGCAGAGGAGAGAATTTCCTCACAAAATGATACCAGCAACGAGAACACAAACCCCATCACTCCCGCCATAAGGGGAATAGACAGTATAAACCCTATGGACAGCGCTTTCCATAATGCTATTGCATCTGGAATCACAGGTGTTATGGTAGGCCCCGGAAGTGCCAATGCTGTTGGCGGACAATTTGCATTCATAAAAACCTACGGCAGATGTGTTGACGATATGATAGTGCTTGCCCCAGCGGCAATTAAAATTGCTTTTGGTGAAAACCCTATGAATTGCTATGGTATTAACGGTAATATGCCCTCAAGCCGTATGGGAATTGCTTCGCTCATCCGTGAAGAGTTGTTCTGTGCAAAACAATATTTTTCACAGGAGCAGTCAGGCAACATAGATTTCACTTTGGAGTGCTACAAAGAGCTTTTCGAAAAGAAAATTCCACTTAAGGCTCACGCCCATCGTACTGACGATATATTCACCGCAATAAGAATTGCAAAAGAATTTGACCTTGAGCTTACAATTGACCACTGTACAGAGGGGCATCTGATTGCGCAAGAAATTGCCGAAAGCGGTTACCCTGCCATTGTAGGGCCCTCACTTGCATCACGCAACAAGGATGAGGTAAGCTTGTCAGATTTCAAAACAGCGGGTGTTCTGCAGAAAGCGGGAGTTAAGGTTGCAATAACCACCGACCATCCCGTTTCAAGAATACAATATCTGCCTTTATGTGCAGGCATTGCCGCAAAAGAAGGTTTAGGCGAAAAAGCAGCACTACGGGCAATTACCATTGATGCGGCACAAATATGCAGAGTCGATGACAGATTAGGCAGCCTCAAGGAAGGCAAGGATGCTGATATTGTTATTATTGACGGTAATCCGTTAGAAATAAATTCCCATGTTAAGGCTACTATTATAAATGGTGAAATAGTGTGGAGGAATTAACTGATAAAGTGCGCAAAAAATCACTTACTTTATTCACAAAAAAATCTGCATTAGGGAGTGTAAAATAGGGATTTATTAGGTTTTAATATAATATTTTCCGTTAATACATTATGAAAAAGCACCCCGCGTTCAATCCACACGTTCAACTAGAATAAATAAAACCGGGTAGAGTTTAATGCTCTACTCGGTTCTGCATTGTTCGATAAATTGGAATTTGCACAAAAAAGTCGCTAGTCACCAGATGCCAGTTTTCGAAACAGAAATTGAATCATTCTAAATACTTTTAGTTTGGTTTAAACAAATTAAGAAGAATAAAGCTGTCGTTCCAATGCTGGTAGCTGAAGACTGGCAACTGGTAGCTTCACAAATTCGAGTTTATCTTTCTTTAATACCTTTTTTAAACGGTACTTATATCCCTATAATTTCTCTGATTTGCTCTGCCGCAACATCATTCAGTTTGCAGTTATGTAGGACTGAAACAGCAGCCGCTGCACCTGCTGCCTCACCAATTCCAACACATATCGGCATAACTCTGAAATTCGAATGTGCCATATGTGTTCCCGAAATATTTCTGCCGCAAAGCAAAAGATTTTCTTTGATCTCAGGAAGCAGACAACGGTAAGGAATTGTGTAGCCGTTCTTTTGAGAGAAATGCTTCTGTACACCTGTTTTATCAAGACCTGCACCAGTAATGTTATGCACATCAAAATTGAAATAGGCATCTTTTACAACATAATCATCAAACACCCTGGCGTCAAGAATGTCCTGCTCAGTTAAAGTGTATTTACCCTTGAAATGTCTTGTTTCACGAATACCGATAAGAGATGCCGAACTGATAACAAAACAATTTTCGTATCCGGGAACAAACTCCCTTAAGTATTTGACAATATCATCCATCTGTCTGCGACAGGTAAGCGTTGCATTAGTTAAATCCTCTTCACAGGTTCCGTCAATTTCAATGGCGTTTGTCATATTGCAGGTAACAATTCCGGGTAGAGTTGTTTTGTAAGTGAGTATGTGCCCTGCGGGATAAGGGATATGCTGCTTCGCAAGCGCCTGAAGCTCACCGTTCGGTGTTTCATAAGTAGATTCAAACGAGCCTAAAAATACAGCTTGGTCGTAATCCACACCGCCCACCTTAAACATAAGGGTTGCAGGCTGCATTTTATTATCGCTTTCACGACCCAGAACATATTCAGCGCCTGCTCGGGCGGCAATATCGCCGTCACCTGTTGCATCTATGGTGATTCCGGCATAAATATCGGTTTTTCCTGATTTGTTTACAACGGTTGCACCGAGTATTTTGTCTCCGTCGCAAATTGCGTCCTCTGCAAAGGTATAAAGCATAACGCGACATCCGACCTCATCAAGCATTTCAAGATAGAGTGTTTTCAGCTTTTCCGGATCAATTATGTTGGTTATTTTATTTTCAAATTCGCCTTCGTTTTTTTCGGCACTTCGCTTTAATATCTCATTAAACAACGGACTGTCGCAGCTTCCTGTCCAATGGCTCATAAGACCGGATGTTGAAATTCCGCCTATGTCGCCGCTTTGTTCAACGATAATGACCTTTGCACCGTTTCGGGCAGCCGTATATGCTGCGGCAAATCCTGAAGGCCCGCTTCCGAGAACTAAAACATCCGTATGTAATTCAAACCTTGCTGTCATATTGCGCTCCTTTATCCGGCATCAATTTCAAATGTATTTTCACTCTGCAAATTCAATTCTGTTTAATGAATTATATCATAGGCCTGTTTCTTTTTCAATAAATTACAAATATCATAGAGTGTTAGTGCGTAACGAAGTAAAAAAGTCTGAGGTTATAAAACCTCGGACTTTTTCGTAGAGACGGTTGAGATTGAGGGGTTGACCTCTTGAATGCCATTCATGCGCACTACCAACACAAGTAGAAACGCACCCCAGTTTAAAAAAGTTTATGGTGGGTATTGATAAGGTGGCGTAAACACAAAAATGTTCCCCGTAGTGCTGGCTACGCGGAGATTTTTACGCATATAGGCTTTAGCAATTCACTTAACAATACACTGATATGTGTTCCAATCATAAATTTCATACTGTTTTTTTGATTTTATCAGTTTTGCAAGAAAACTTTTGGGTTTTTCAATCCTTTTCATTGCCCTTTGAAATTCGATTTCATCACCGCTACTTAAATCAAACAGTGCATCAGCACCCCAGCGTCGATTTTTCATATCATGCAATATAATCACAATACAATTGCCTTTTATAATTTCTGTAATGTTGCGCATCAAATCCTCGGCTAGCATTTTCTCATTATAGTTAAACATCTCATAATCAAACTCACCGAACCACAAATCATTAAAATAAAAAACATTATTACGCTCACTAAACTGCAGTTCAATATTTTTCTTACCGTTATTGCTTTTTATAACAAGAGAAATAATTTTATAAGACCTCGCGTTTTTAGTACAAGGAAATATTGCTATATGCTGCAAAAATTCCTTCTCATTTTCAAATCCAAGCTCTTCAAAGGCAATATTATTTTCAATCAACAATTCTTTTACTTCTGACAATGTCATAATGAAACACCACCAATATATTAATAATATCATAACCAAAACATTATTTCAACAGCCCACAATAACCCCATAAACCAAACACACACTCTCTGAAAGCGGGGAAAAAAACAATTGTTCAATGTACTGTGGTGAAAAAATCACGGCGAAGCCGTGTATATCATCAATTTCGCAGGAATTGCATATCATCAACGGTGCTAACCGTTGTATATCATCGTTGCGAAAGCTTTTGATTCACGCTGACGCGTGATGATATACAGTCCTGACGGACTGATGAAATACAACGATAGCAATGCTATCGTTGATGATATACCATTGCTTTCGCAATGGATAAAAAATCTCGTTCTTTCGAACGAGATTTTTTGGTGGAGACGGTCGGGATCGAGGGACAAGCCCCTCGCATTTGCTTCGCAAATTACCCCAATTTTATGTCCCTCGTGCTCCGCCAAGGCGAACCGCACGAGATGGACTATCGGTTCGCTCCCTACTCTTTCATTACAAAAAACAACAGAAAAACGAAAAAATCGTTTCTCTGTTGTTTGGTGGAGACGGTCGGGATCGAACTCTTGACCTCTTGAATGCCATTCAAGCGCTCTCCCGAATTGACGGGTAAACGTCCCCTAAAACAATCAGTTGATATAATAAATATCTTCTCCGTCTTGAATTTTTATAATTGTAATATCACACCATTCGTCATTATCCAAGTGTTTTAATTCTTTCAAAAGGTAAATGAGTTTTTCTTTATCTTCACGAAGATCAGAATCTAATGCATCTAAATTTAGAATTTCAATTTCAAGATTGATGCATATTATATCAGTCATGCAATCCCAAAAAGCATCCCAATTGTTGCCGAAATAATCGGGGAAATCCATAGCTGTTGAAATGATTTCGAACATATCATATATACCTTTTACATCTTTGAAATCTATTATATATTTTTGTGTTTTAGTATTCATATCATCATCCTTTCGCTTCAGTTATTTCATAAAATGTTTGATAATGGTCATACGAAACGAATATTAAACCATCATTACTCCACAAAATTCGTTTTGCATTACGTTTCCCTTGAGTATAATCTAAATCGGCTTCTTTCCATATTCGTCCAGTCTTTGTGGGTAATTTATCTCTATCGTTTTTGAAAATATCGCCACCTATCATTTTATTAGGAACGGCATCTGATAAATATTTGAAATTTGTTTGCCAACCTTGTTTTTTGGCTTGAAATTTAGTTAAATAATAATCAGGTAACTTTTTTAGGTATTTTAAGTAGAAATCGGCACCATCAGTACCTTTTTGAGTGGCAGTGCCAGCACTTTTAATACGCATAGTTGGAGCTTTACAGTGGCAAAATGGGTGTTTTATATATTCTGTTTTCTTAATGTCAAGTTCATATATTTTACCATGAACATCTTTACATACATCACAGGTTGTTAACAACCATTTTGATTCATGATTACGCCAGTTTTTACTATTACCTTTTAAATTTTTATCAGGTGGTGTTATCAATATATCATCCTTTCGTGTATTAATCAGTTTACTATGTCTTTGTTCCTTATAGCCACACGAACATTTGTTCGAACAAGCTTATTGTAACACACGTTTTTGAGGATTGCAACTCAAAACGAAAGTTTTTGGTAAATTTTTATAAATCACGGCAGAGATGTGGATGGGACAAAAATGAAATATTGCTACGCAATATGAAATAATCTTACGATTATGAAATATTTTGTCTTAAGCCAAAATATGAAATAAAATAAATCCTTCATACGCCGCAGCGTATTTCATAGCGTTAGCTATTTCATATCCGAAGGATATTTCACAAGTCCACAAGGATTTATTTCATTGAAAAAACCACTTCCGAAGAAGTGGTTTTTTCTGGCAGTACGTCTCATTTTAGAACCATAGTTAATTTATGTACTTCAACAAACTAAAATTCAAGCGATGTGTTGTGCGAATTACAAAGCAACAATAATCTGCTCCACAGTATTGTAAAAATATTCCAAACTAATCAAACGATATTCCGTGTCGTCATCTGCTTCGTCATCGTCATATGCTACAGTAAATTCATTGGGATGAACTTGTAACTCTACAAAATACTTACCTTTACGAGCCTGCACAGACACGCATTTATAATCTTCAAACCAATCAATATGTACATCAATCTTGGTTAATCCCACAGCAAAGAGTTTTGCTTCAAATTGTTTATCTATCCAATTTTGTAATATATCATCAAAAGTAGTACGAACTTGTTTCGTTGTCAAATAAGCTTTGATTTTTTCTTTTTTCGTAAATAACATAAGAAACTACCTTCCATTTCCTCCAAGTCTTGTTGATAAACTTATTATATCATATTTTTCAGAGTATTACAATCGGGAGCGGGTGTCCCACCATCACTTATTCACTCTTACTTCTTACCTCTTCCCTTCCAAAAATCGACCCGAAGGTTAGTGAAAAGTGAATAGTGAATAGGTAAAAAGTAAAATCGACGAACTTCTTGTCGAAATTCGTCGATTTTTGGTGGAGACGGTCGGGATCGAACCGATGACCTCTTGAATGCCATTCAAGCGCTCTCCCAGCTGAGCTACGCCCCCGAATTGAAGTAATAAGTAATAGTGAAAAGTGAAGAAGTGAAATTTTATTTAAGCTCATAAAACGAGTTGCGGTTCATTGATTACTGTGTGATTATATCACCATTATTTATGCCCGTCAAGAAAAATAATATAAAATTAATTCAATAAAATATTTTTCGAAAAATTGGGCAAACTGTAATAAAAAGAAGATGGAAAGGTGATATTATGATAGAACAAGATACAATACGACTTTTAAGAGAATGTGATGCAGGTGTAAAAATGGGTATTGCAAGCATTGACGATGTTATGGATGATGTTAAGAGTGACAGTCTACGTCAATACCTTACAAACTGCCGTAACGAGCATATTGAGTTAGGCAAGGAAATTAACACTCTTCTTGAAAATTATCAGGATGAGGGCAAGGACCCAAACCCTATTGCAAAGGGTATGGCAACAATGAAAACAGGTATGAAAATTGCCTTTAAAAAATCAGACGAAACTGTAGCTGACCTTATTACAGACGGCTGTAATATGGGTGTAAAGTCCCTCAACAAATACCTTAACCAATACGAGGCGGCAAGTGAAAAAGCCAAGGATATCTGCAAAAGATTAATAAACCTTGAAGAAAAGCTTACAATTGATATCCGTGATTATCTTTAATTAAATTTCTCACAGAATGCAGGTATGCAAGCCTGCATTCTTTATTATATATATTATACATATATTTGCTATTATTTTTGGTGTTTTCGCCGTTAACAAATTATTTACAAAATTAACATTTATTGTTATAATATATGCTGTGTAAATACAATAACAATAAGAAAGGACTTTTGTTATGAAAAAATGCAGAAAAATTATTGCATTATTACTTGTTGTAATGTTACTTTCAAGTAGTTTTGCTACCAGCGCAAGTGCGGTACTTGTTGGTGGAAAAAAACCATATGTACCTGTTGACAAGGATGTTATTCCTACAATCATCGTTCCCGGTCTTTTCCAGAGTGAAACAAAATATTACGATGAAAATGGTAAGGAAGCTCTCAACTACAAGGGTGAGCCTTATGAAATGCCATTTTTCCTTGACACCACAGAGGAAATTGTTGGTGTAGCTCTCGCAGAGGCACTTATTCCTATTTCCAAATTACTTATCAATCAAGAGGATAAGGAGCAGATGGCAGCTAATGCCGTTGCTGATATTCTCGCAGAAACCTTGTTAGGCAAGCAGCAGCTTGACGAAAATGGTCAGTTCATCAACGATATCCGTGCAACAGCTTACAACTCATCTTTCGATAAGCTTTCAGAACACGATAAGGAAACAATCCTTGACCATTTCCCAATGGAATACTACATAAACCATGCAGGTGGAGATAAGCTTTATGTTTTCTCATACCCATCACTTGATAACATGATCAGCACAGCTAACAGACTTTGCGACTTCGTTCAGTTCGTAAAGAAGGATTCCGGCTACGATAAAGTAAATATCGTTCCTATCAGCCAGGGTGGTTCAATCTTCAATGCTGTAATGCAGATTTATGCAGACAAGAACAGATCATTATCCGAAGATTTCAACAAAATCGTATTTGCAGTTCCTGCACTTAACGGTTCAACACTTGTTGGTGAAATTATGGAATATGGTCTTATCGATGAAGATTACGAAATTTATCGCGATATGATCCCTGCTCTTCTTGGTGAGGGCGATATGATCAGCTATGCAATTAATGTGGTTCTCCGTTTCTTCCCTAATGCAGACCTTAACAACCTTCTTGATACTGTATTTGATGTATTCATCAGAGACTATGCTCGTTTCTCAACATGTCTTTGGGGCCTTTGTCCAACAGAAAACTACAAGGGCGCTCGTGCTAAGTACCTTAGCGATGATGCTACAAAGAAAATTGTTAAGCAGACAAACTGGTTCTACAAGGCACAGCTTAATTCAGATAAGAACATACTTAAGGCTCAGGCTGATGGTGTTCAGATTTACGACATTGTTGACTACAATGTACCGCTCTACCACCTTGTAGATTCTTGGGATGACTTACCGGCAGACGGTATCATTCAGCTTGATTCAACATCAATGGGCGCTTATGGTGTAAACAACAACGTTGAGCTTCCTGCTGATTATGTTCCTGTAAGTTGTGGTAAGCGCGGTCATAACCATATCGACCCTTATAATCTTATCGATGCAGGTGCCGGCCTTCTTCCTGAAACAACATTCTACTTCTACAATCAGTCACATGAAAGCTCAGCATCTAACGATGTATTTATGAAGCTTGCATGCTCAATCCTCATGAACAGCAACTTCAAAAACGTGCATTCTTATCCAGATGTGTTCCCTCAGTTCAACAATGCTCGTACCACAAAGAAGCTTATGAATCAGATTGTTGAAATGCAGGAATACGATAAATCACATATCAAGGATGAGGCTATACTTAAAGAGCTTGATGAGTCAATTGAACAAGCTACAAAGATGCTTGATAACACAGTTATCGATTTAGATGAAGTATCGGCTGCTTCTATCAGATTCGGTTCTGCTCGTGATGCTGTTCTTAATTACTCAGAAGACGGAAACGTTGAGGAAGAAGAAAATGCAGCATACCTCGACTTTATGCCACTTCTTGCTGATTTATTCCAGCTTCTCAGTGACTTATTGTTCAGATATTTCGGTGGCGCAGGCTTCAGTGATATGTAATCTTTAAGCTACAAAAGCTAACACACAACAAACCCCTAACGAGTTATATCGTTAGGGGTTTAATTATTGTCTGAAAAAACTATTTACTTTGAAGAAAGAATCTCATTCATAAGACCGGGCTCATCTGTAATAAGTCCATCAACACCTAATTTAATGAGATGCTTCGCTGTAGATTCTTTATTAACCGTCCATGGGTTTACCTGTATTCCTGCCCTGTGTGCTCTTTCCACATATAATCTGTTCACATACATAAAGAACGGATGGAGAGCATCTGCACCAATTTCACGGCAAAAGCTAACAGGTCTCGGAGCTATCTTCAATGAAATAAGGTTATCCGGGCTGTAAAGAATGCCTGTTTTGCAATTCTTATCAACCTTTTTGCAAACAACAAGCACTGCAGGGTCAAAGCTTGAAATAAGCAATTTATCAAAAAGATTATGATTTTTCACAACAGCAATGGTTTTCTCTGCAAGCTCTGTGCCTGCTTCACCAAATTTTTCACTTTTGATTTCTATATTAAGAACCTTCATTTTGTCGCCAAGCTTTTTGCTGACTTCAAGGAATTCATCAAGTGTAGGTATTTTTGTTCCTTCAAACTCAGGACCCTTGTATTTACCAAAATCGTACTGACGAAGCTCTTCATAGGTCATATTTTTAATTGCGCCCTTACCTGTTGATGTTTCATCAATAGTAAAGTTATGGCACACAACGGGTATACCATCCTTTGTAAGGTGTATATCTGTTTCGAAGCCATCGCAACCAATTTCAACTGATTTCTCAAAAGCCGCTATTGTATTTTGTGGTGCAACTCTGTTTGCACCTCTATGGGAAATAACATTAACTCCGTTCATAGTACGCCTCCACATTAATTAGTTTTTTGCTTTTTTGAAAGAATTCCCAACCCTACAGCTGTACCGAGGGCTGCTACTCCCCCTGCAATAAGGGCTGTTTTTGCTTTCCACATACCATCAGCATCCCAGATATAGCAAAGCTCATTAATTAATGACTTTCCGCAGATATCTTCGTATGTATAGAAGGTTGTTTCGTATGAGCCATCTTCATTTATATCAAAAATTCTTACACCTCTTGAACGGTTACCGTAGCAACGGAATGATGCACAAGAGGTCTGTATAAACCTAACACCATCAACATCACCAATAAAGCAATTTGTGTGGTCGTGACCGAATACAACAGCCTTAACATCGCCACATTCCTTTATTGCTTCCATCTGCCCGTTTTTATGGCTTACCGTACATGGATACTCACCCATTGAGCCCTCTACACCTGCTTTAAGCTTAAAATACTTGCCATCGGGACCTTCAACAGCACCTTTACAGGATTTGTCGCACTCCTCAACAAGCTCAAGAATTTCAAGCATAGGAATATGTTGGAACATAAGTGAAGGTACATTTTCGCCACCATTAGCGGCCTTTAATTCAGCACATCTCTTTTTATACCATTCAACAGCCTCGGGCTTTACCATTTCAAAGCATTTATCTTGCTCTTTATCGTGCCACGCAGAGTCAAGCATCCATAAATTGAACTTAACCTCTTCACCATTTTCTGAATAAATAGGTATATTATATGTGGCACAATCAGGACTTTCCTTATCATCAAGGCCAACATTACAGCGGTATGCTCTGTACATATCCGCCTGTTCTTCTTTTGTAAAGCTATTGCGGTCATCATGGTTTCCGTAAATCATTGCAAAAGGAATTCTACGGGCTTCAATGTGTGTAATAAGCTTATCTATAGCCACACGCATAGCCTCGCGCTCGCCTTCTTTATCTTTAATAGCGAGTCTTGTACCGATTCTTGCATCGCACAAATGGTTACCTAAGATATTGTCACCTGTAAGCACAATCAAATCAGGGTTATATGTATCGTATGCTTTGTTGAGCATACGCACCATTGTAGGTCTTATAAACTGTAAATCCTGTGGGTCGCTAACCTGCATTATTCTGAATTTACCTTTTTTGAATTTTAACTGCATTCGAGATTACCTCTTTCAGATAGTTGATATAAATGACTTTGCAATTCCAAAGTAAACTAAAAGTGAAACTGCGTCAACAATAGTTGTAATAAACGGGCTTGCCATAACTGCAGGGTCAAGCTTTAATACTTTTGCGCCAATAGGTAAAAGGCAACCGATGATTTTAGCACATATAACTGTTGCACAAAGTGTAAGTGCAACTACAAGAGCAACAGTTGAGTTCACACCCTGAGTGTTAAGAAGCATACCATCAATAAGAATGATTTTTACAAAGCAGGCAACTGCAAGAGAAATACCGCATAAAACAGAAACGCGTACCTCTTTCCAGAAAACCCTGAAAATATCCTTAACCTCAACCTCACCTAAGGAAAGACCACGGATAACTGTAACAGACGCCTGGCTACCTGAGTTACCGCCTGTACCCATAAGCATGGGAATATATGCCGTAAGAACAACAAGACGAGATAATGCATCCTCAAAGGATGAAATAATCATACCTGTAAAGGTTGCAGAAAGCATAAGAAGAATTAACCACGGAATTCGGTTTTTCCACAGCTCTGCAACTGAGGTTTTCAGATAAGGCTTATCAGTTGGGGCAATAGCTGCCATTTTTTGGAAGTCTTCCTCTACCTCTTCCTGAATAACATCAATAGCATCGTCAACAGTAACAATACCAACCATACAGTTCTCTTTATCAAGAACAGGAATTGTAAGAACATCGTATTTATCGAAAAGTTGAGCAACCTCTTCCTTATCGGTAAGAGTGTTAACTGTTATAAGATTTTCATCCATAACATCTGTGATTTTCTCATCATCATCACAGGTAAGAAGGTCCATTGCAGAAATGGTACCTAAAAGCTTGTGTTTTTCTATAACATAACAAATGTTAACCGTTACAGAATCCTCACCCATTGATTTAATCTTTTTTAGTGAGTCGCCTATTGTCATTGATGGGTGCAAGCCAATATATTCAAGAGTCATAATACTTCCTGCGCTATCCTCAGGGTAGTTAAGAATAGTGTTTATAGCATCTCTCTTGTCACCTGCCGCTGCAAGCATTCTCTTAACAACGTTGGCAGGCATCTCTTCAATAACGTCAACAGTATCATCAATGAACATATCGTCCATAATGAATTGTAATTCTCGGTCAGTAAAAGCTTCTAAAAGCACTTGCTGTTCCTCAGGTTCAAGATAAGTAAATACCATTGATGCATTTTCTTTTGGTATAAGCCTGAAAAGAAGCACAAGCTCCTTATCTTCAAACTCAGGAAGCAATACGGCTGTATCTACCGGATTCATAGTATCGAATATACTTTTAATGGCTTTATATTGTTTTTCTGATAAAAGTCTTTCGAAGACTTCTTTTGTCATTAACCTCTCCTCCTTTTTTGATAGTGTAAGCACACTTATTCAGCAAAATCGAGGACGATCAGCAAATAAAAAAACTGAGTCAAATTGACTCAGCGACAATATAAGCACGAATGCCCAAAGGCACTCCTACCTATAATTTAATCAAAAAGATTAGTGTAACAGTATAAGGATACTGTTACTATCGCTGTATGTGTTTTTATGCTACTTCGCCCATGACCACTACTGCCGGAATCCATTATACTGTTCACTCCTTTAATAATATTTTTCTACAAATAACTATAAACTAATATTTAACTAATGTCAAGAAAATACATACCACAAATTAAGGAAAAAGCAAAAAATAAAAGGGCTTATAACAAGCCCTTTTAAATCTTAAAGGAATAATCCCATTACTGTTTTGAGAAGCCACTGGAAGAAGCCGAACAAACCAGTCCACTGAGAAGTTCTCTTAGCGCCGCAAACTTTACAAATCGTATCGTTTGCTTCGTTTTCCATATCAAACTCACCAAAGAATGTGTGCATTGCTTCGCCATCCTTCTGACCACAATCTGCACAAAGACGCCAGTGCTCTGTACCACTTGACATATATGCACCCTGTGGATTGTGCTTAACTATTAATTCGCATTCGTTTGAATACCTGTAATCTGCCTGGTTATTTGAATATGGAACAGCATAATATCTGATTTTAGCACCATCGTATGAAGCATCAAGCTCTTCACCATGGTATGGAACCCAGTCATCAGTACCCTCTAACTGAATTTCCCAACCCTTTGAATAAACTGAGCCGTATGTAACAGGTGTTGGTAAAACCTTTTCTGTATCAGGACCAATTACTGTACCAGGACAAAACTTAACGATGGTAGGAAGAGACTGTTCAACTTCAACAATATCAGCAGCATTTGTAGCAAAAACAAACATTGTTGCTATAAGACATACGCTTAAAAGCAAAGAGAAAATTCTTTTTTTCATAGGTGTTAGCATCCTTTCAACACTATTTTTTACCATTTTACCATTAATAAATGTAAAATGCAAGTATTTTGTTAAACATAATTCCAGAAATATGCTGTTTTTTTGCAGAATGCAGTTTTGACGAACGATGCTGTATTAAGATACTGCGAGTGAGGATAAACAAGTTATGCGCAAAAGCTCACAATTTTCATATCCACCAGGCTGCTGTGAGGCCTTCCTTTATTATGCAATTCTTAAGGAGTGCAATTGCTTTTTCAAGACCTTCGTTCTGACTCATAAGAGAATCCTCATGTTCGATGGAAATTGCGTAATCGTAGCCAACCATACGAAGGTTGCTGATTACATCGCGCCAGTAGCTTTCACCATTGCCGAAGCCAACTGAACGGAAAATCCATGAACGATTGATTTCATCTGCATATGATTTTGTATCAAGCACACCATTAACTGCTGTGTTGATGGCATCAATTTTTGTATCCTTTGCGTGAAAATGGAAAATTGCATCTTCTTTACCTAATGCACGGATAACGGCAATCGGGTCCATACCCTGCCAGATAAGGTGTGAAAGGTCAAGGTTTGCACCAATCTCCTTACCAACAGCATTACGGAGCTTGAGAAGGCTTTCTGTATTGTAAACGCAGAAGCCGGGATGAAGCTCAAGAGCAATTTTATCTACACCATGAGCTGTGGAGAATTTAACAAATTCTTTCCAGTAAGGAATAAGAACATCGTTCCACTGATAATCGAGTATTTCACCAAAATCGTTTGGCCATGGGCAAGTTACCCAGTTAGGATATTTTGCTGTTTCGCAATCACCGGGACAGCCTGAGAATGTGTTAATCTGGTGAACTCCTAATTTTTCAGCAAGAAGAACTGCTTTTCGCATATCACTATTAAATTGTTCTGCAATCTCCTTATTAGGGTGAACAGGGTTTCCGTGACAGCTTAATGCACTGATTTCTACATTATATTTTTTCAATAATGCCTTGAAATTCTCAAGTGCTTTTTCATCGTTAAGCAATACATCAGGGTCTGCGTGGTCTTTACCGGGATAGCCACCACAACCGATTTCTACCATTTCAAGACCTAAGCTCTGGAAATATTTAAGCGCTTCCTCAAGTGAAACACTTCCAAGTAAGTTTGTAAGTACGCCCAATTTCATAAAACTTTACCTATCCTTTAAAAATTTTCTTTAAGCCATTTATAGCTTCTTGTAATATCCTCAAGGCCTGTTGGTACAGGGTCATCATTTTCAAGAACAACCCATTCAAGACCAATAGCATTTACGCCTGCCTTAACATTCATAAGGTCATTTTCACCTTCGCCAAGTGCCGTAGGCTTGTGGTCAACACCATCTTTAAGATGAACAAGAAGGATTTTATCCTTGTTTTCCTTAAGGTATTCTGTATTATCAATGCCTGCACAGAAGCTCCAATATGTATCAAGCTCAAGTCCGCAACCTTCACCTGAAATAATATCCATTGCATTTTTACCATCTTTTAAATCTGTAAATTCTTCTGTGTGGTTATGATAGTATGTATCCATACCCATTTCCTTAGCCTTAACTGATGCTGCCCCAAGAACCTCACCTGTGTTTTTGGCTTCTTCATATGTGGAGTGAGGTGCACCACCTACACCAAGGTATTTTGCACCCAAAGTTTTACCATAAGCAAGAGTTTCATCTAATTTTTCAGGAAGAAAATCATCAAGTCCCAAATGAGAGCCTACAACCTCAAGACCTAATTCATTACATCTGTCACGAAGAGCTTCGGCAGATAAACCAAAATATCCTGCGAACTCAACGCCATCAAATCCGATGTCTTTAACCTTACCGAGAACCTCCAACATATCATTACCATCTTTAATATGGTCGCGAACTGAATATAACTGTACTGCAAATTTCATAATACTATACCTCAATCTTTAAAATATACCGGTGCGCCACTCTTTGCTGATTCATATATTGCTTCAAGAATCCTTGTTACACAAAGTGCCTGACGTGGTAAAACAACCGGGTCTGTGTCTGTTCTGATTGCATGAATCCAGCTTGAGGCTTCCATTTCTGCCGGAGACCCACTCTTCTGACCCTCAAAGAAAGCTGCTCCACCTGCATTAAGATTTGGCTTTTCGATACATTGTCTGTTATTTTTTATGTAATTAACACGTGCTTCATCATTAAGTGTATCTGCACCGCCTTTGTCGCCACAAATCATATAGCAAGCTTCGTTTGGCTCAGCAATATTAAGAGCCCAGCTTGATTCAAGGTTGATAACAGCGCCGTTTTTCATTTTAATGAAACCGAATGCAGAATCCTCAACAGTAAATTCCTTGGGATCCCAATTTCCCCATGCATTACCCTGATTTTCCTGGTCTGCAAGCTTTCTGAAGGTCTGACCTACAACCATTTCAGGCTCATAGTTATTCATAACCCAAAGAGTCATATCAAGAGCGTGAGTACCGATATCAATAAGAGGACCGCCGCCCTGCTCATATTCATTAAGGAAAACGCCCCATGTAGGAACTGCTCTGCGACGAATAGCAAGTGCTTTACCATAGTAAATTTCACCAAAATCACCATTTTCGGCACACTTTTTAACATAAAGGTTTTCAGCTGTCTGCCTATTCTGATAACCGATTGTAAGCTTTTTGCCTGTTCTTTCTGCTGCCTCGCACATAGCAACAGCTTCCTTATATGTTTTTGCCATTGGTTTTTCGCACATTACATGCTTGCCTGCTTCAAGAGAATCAATTGTAATAAAGCTGTGTGAACGGTTAGGTGTGCAAACGTGAACAACATCTATGCTTTCGTCTTTTAAAAGCTCCTTGTAATCCTCATAAACTTTTGCACCCTCAACACCGAATTTTTCTGCAGATTTCTCTGCTCTTTCTTTAACGATATCGCAGAAAGCAACCATTTCTACATCCGGAACTTTCTTAAGTGCGGGCATATGCTTACCATTAGCAATACCACCACAACCGATGATACCAATTTTAATTATTTTATCCATATAAATAAGCCTCCTTTGCATACACAAATATGCACTATAATTATAAACCATTCCCCATATATTTCAATAGAAAACACGAACAAACAACAGCCCTACAGTTAACAAAAAAATCCAGCTTTATTTAGTAAAAATGACAAAAAAGAAAAAGCTCCTTGAGGTAACCCTCAAAGAGCTTTCGATTTTAATTATTTGAATAAACCAACTACAAACTGTGGAAGAAGCTTACCGATATATGTAACGATAACACCTGCAAGCTCTGTAAGAAGGTTTGCAACTGAACCATCAAGAGAACCGATGATATCTGTAGGAAGCTTTGTATCAGCAATATCCTTATCTGCAACATTCTTCTTAATAGCAAACTTGTCAACCAACTTAACTTCCTTAGTATCGTCATTAACTACATATGCTTTGTAGATAAGTCTGTCGCCATCAACATCAACCTGTGCAAAGCATCCGCCAGCATTAGGATTAGTTTCTTTACCTGCTTTAGTCTTTTCTGACCTTGTTGTGAAGCACTTATCTGCAGCATCCATAATATCCTTAAGAGTGCCATCGTTAACAGCATATCTCTTTGTACCTGCAGTTGAAGGAAGAGCATAAACAGCGCCTTCAGGATTTACCGCGAATGTTGTGTCAACACCCTTATATTTCTCTGTTACATAGAGGGTATCTTTACATACCTTATCATCTTTAACAGGATGTGTTCTGAAGTACATATGGTCATGACCTGAAAGAACAAGGTCAACACCTGTATCGTCAACAATTTCGATGATAGTTTTTCTCATAACGAGAGTATCAGGCTTATTAATGTTCTTACCTGCTGAGTATGCAGCACGATGGAGAAGAAGAACCTTCCACTGAGCCTTTGTCTTTGTAAGGTCATTATACACCCAGTTTCTCTGTGCCTCTGTCATTGGATACATATCATTTGAGTTAAGAACTGTAAAGTGAACATCACCGTAATCGAATGAGTAATAAACACCATTTACGTTGTTAAGCTCACCCTCACCAGGATTAAGGTTAAACATATTTGCAAACCAGCCAACATTAAGCTTGTTTGTAATGTTACCCTCGTGGTTACCTGCTACAGGAACAAGTGTAAGGTTTGTATTAGCCTTTTTGAATGCCTGGCCGTACCAATTCCACTCTTCATTTGTACAATCATTAACAAAGTCACCAAGGTTAACAACGAACTCTGCATTAGGAACCTTGCTCATTGCTTTGTTCATAACTGTTGCAGCCTCTTTGAAGTTTTCAAGGCTACTTGCCTGAACGTCTGCAATAGCAATGAATGAGAACTTATTGTCACCATTATCAGTAACAAAAGTACCAACACTACTCCACTGCTTTTTGTCTGCAGTGCCTACACGGTATTTGTATGTAGTACCTGCCTTAAGGTTCTTAACAACAACCTTATGACCATAGTAACCCTGCCACTCGAAGGTTTCACCCTTAATTGTTTTTGCTTTGCTGAAGCCGTTTGCATTGTACTCTGCCTTTGTAACAACCTGGATTGCTGTATCGCAAGACTTTTTAGTGTACCATGTGAAGCCACGGCGTGTTTTTGCATTACCATTCATTGTACAGGTGATACGAGTTGCTTCGTAGCCTGTTGTTGCTGCGCTTGCACTAACACCAACACAGCTGAAAAGTGTGATAAGTGCAAGTAACATAGCGAGTGATCTTTTTGCTATCTTTTTCATAACTACCTCCGAAGAAATTTGATTTAGATAACTGGGCGCAACTATACTACTACCCATTTTCATTCTTCATCATTATACACGCATTTTTCAATTATTTCAATAGAAAAAATAAATTTTTCCATATATGGTTAATTTTGTGGTTGTAAAAGACAAAAAACTGCCGTTTTTGGGGAGTGTAAATTAATGATTCACACACCCCTTCAGGCAGTTTTTATGTATAATTCAAATTTTATTTTGCGATTTTTACCTTATAGCACTTAATCTCAAAAGGATTAATCTTGAAGCTAAGCTTGTTGCCTGAAGCAATATCAACCTTAACATCGTTTCTTTCAAGAAGGTCGCACTCTGTAACCTCTGCAATATCTGCAAAGAGCTCTGCAGTAACATCTGTACGAGCACCTGCTTTTTCAACAAAACGGATGATATAAGCATCTTCATCCTCGCACTTCTTAACTGCTTCAAGAGTAATGTTTTTGCCGTCAACCTTAATAAAGGATTTTTCAAGGTCACCCTTGGCATCCGCATTGATCTCAACAGCAACAGCAGGGTTGTTCATTTCAAGACCCATCTGAAGTGTGTCTGCAGCCTTCCAACTACCTGCGTGAGGATAGATAGAATATGTGAAGTAATGGTCGCCACGGTCTGATTTCGGGTCTGGATTCATGGGAGCCTTGAGAAGAGTAACTATCATTCTCTGCTCGTCAACCTCGTAACCATACTTACAATCATTAAGAATTGAAACACCATAGCTTTCTTCTGACATATCAATAAAGTTATGTGCTGAAACCTCGAACTTAGCCTTATCATATGGATTATGACGGTAGTTAGAGCTTTCGATTGTAGCATAAGCAATATCACGGGTAAACTTCTGTGCCTTAACATCAACATCAAAGCCAACCTTAAGAAGCTTCTCCTGTTCATTCCAATTAATGAATGTATCAAAGTCGATTCTGTCAAGCTCTTTGTAAATAATGATATTCTGCTTAACGAGAGATTTATTTACCTTCTTTTCGATTGAAACAACAGTAAATACATCACCCTCGTAGATACCTGTAACCTTGCCAGGGTCTGTATCAAACTGACGGTCAACATATGTTGCAACGATATCCCATGCGTCATATTTACCCGGAAGGTCTTCATAAAGACGGAATACATTACCCTTGCCTGAAAGAACTTCTCTGTTGTTCTTCTTATCAAAGATAGAAACGAGCTCAGCTCTTTCATCAAGCTTAATAATGAAGTTGCCGTTTTCAACAACATTGCCGAAGCTTGCAACTGCGCTTGCCTCAGAGATTTCTGCATCCTTAGCATAGTATACCTTATAACCAACAGCAGGAATATCCTTTGCCATAAATACAAGCACCTTTGTACCATCAAGCTTTGTATAAGCCTGTGAAGGAACCTTGTTGCCGTCTGCATCGTAAATTTCAACATTCTTGAATGGAAGCTCTACCTTCTGGTTTGCAACTGTGCCAAGAGAGTTGAAGAGTGCAAATGGCTTACCGTATTTTTCGCTACCATCAGCATTACCCGCAATAACATTGAGAGCCTCTGAACGAACTGCCTCACCGATTGCAATAATATCGTCATAAATAGCGCAAAGGTCACCGAACACCTCTGTGATATGTGAGCCCGGAAGCGAATCGTGGAACTGGTTTGTAAGAATCATCTTCCAGCCTTCGTTAAGCTTTTCAAGAGGATATTCATAACCATACTGCATTGCAATACTTGCAAACATTTCTGCCTGACGATAAAGGTTTTCTGAATATCTGTTGAGCTTTTTGAGCATAGCCTTTGTTGTGTGAACACCGCGGTGCTCTTCAAGGTAAAGCTCATCCTTCCATGTAGGAATATTATCATCTGTAGCGTTAGCCTTCATACGTGCAAGAGAATCTTCGATTTTTGAAGTCTGTGTCTTAGGAAGACCGGGGAAGTTTTTGTATCTCTTAACATATTCAAGCATTTCGGTGTCTACACCGCCGCCGCCGTCACCCCAGCCGTAGCAGTACATTGACTCACCGATTGTTTCTTTATCGGTATATTTCTTCCAGTTCATCTTAAGAGAGTCTGCTTCAACAGTACCGATGAAGTGTGTAGGAGGAACGATTGAGAAAATCTTTGATCCGTCAGGACCTTCCCACCAGAATGTATTATACTGCCATGGGTTTGTATCGTTCCAAATACCCATTTTGTGAGTTACGAAATACTCTACGCCAGCTTTTTTAAGAATCTGTGGCATTGCATAACCGTTACCGAATACGTCAGGTACCCAACATGTTTTAGGTGTAATGCCGAATTCTTTTTCTGCAAAGCGAACACCGTGAAGAAGCTGACGAACAAAGCTTTCACCTGAAACGAGGTTACAGTCAGGCTCAACCCACATAGCGCCGATGTATTCCCATCTGCCCTCTTTGATTCTTTCCTTAACCTGTTTGTAGATGTTAGGATAGTTTTTCTCCATCTCAATATATGTTGGAGCTGTACTCTGTGAGAAAATGAAATCGTCATACTGTTCCATAAGACGAAGCATTGTTGCATGAGTTCTACCCAATTTACGAACATACTCTTTGTATGCCCACATAAATACAATATCAAGGTGAGAGTTACCTACAAGTGCAAGTGTACCCTCTGATTTGTATGAAGGGTTGTTGTAAACCTTCTCTTTGAGGATTGCCTGTGCCTGACGAAGACCTGCTTTGAACTCCTCGCCATCAAGATCAAAGTTTACATATGTAAATGCTTCCTTAAGGGTTGCTCTGATAAGCTCTAAAAGACCTGTATCGTGAACAGGCATAAAGAGTGCATTGAAAATAGCCTTGAAATCCCAGTAAATTTCTTCAATTTCAGGGTCAACAACACCGATGAATGAGCAAGAAAGTGTTTTAACTGTAGACTCGTTTGAGTGCCATACGTAGTATGATTCAATGTCTACATCGTAGTGCTCATCACCCTTTGCACAATCTGTAAGAAGAACTGAGTTTCTGAATGGGTCAAGACCCTGATAAGGCTCACCATTAAGTGAAAGAAGTGAGTCACCGCCAAAGTATACGTTAAGTGTTACCTTTTTGCCTTTGAAACGTTCGGGCATATCGAAAGAGTTTTTAAAGAATGCAGACCAACCATTGTTACCCCAACGGTCGCCAACATTCAAATCCTTCCACTCATCGTAAAGATATTCATAGTCACCTACACCCTTGTAAATGCATTCCTTCATTTTCCATGCAGGAATTGATTCGATATCGGTGTAGATTCTCTTTTTAAGATTTTTGATTTTAAGAGCAGCAACGTCATCAAACTTAAAGATACCTCTTTGTTTGCCTTTAGTGGCGTCGCGCCAATCGTCAACGTGGGCATCCATAGCGTCAAGAGCTGCTACAGCGTCCATATTCTTGATTTCAGCCAAAATCCATCGTCCTTTCTTATTAACGGTGTTACAGATTGAACCGCAATCACCGATTATATTCTATAACAGTATATCATTACACACATATAAATTGCAAGATATAAAAGGAAAAATGTTCTATCCAACCGAAGAAGAACCGAAAAAGAACTACCCACCACCATTTCTCGTGTCGCTAGACACATATCGCACCGAAGGTATATCGCATCGAAAGATATATCGCAAATCCGTCAGGATTTATATCGCATTATTGTTCTCTCTAACTGATGAATAACAGTTAGAGAACGCCCCACCACCATTCCGATTAAATAAAAGAAAAAGGGAAGTATATTCACGCGAAATATACTTCCCTTAAATATTTAATTAGTCAAAGAATGGTCCCCATCTCTATTTTAACAAGTTGAAACAGGGATGAAAAACAAGGTAAAAGATTTTATTATACGTGCCTTCGGCACTAGAACTCTCCACCACGCCAAAGACAAGCTTCGGCGCGGTCCCAGCCCTCTTGTGGTACCCAAAATTGTTTGCTCGTTATTCACTTCGCACAATTTTGACCACTGCGCCAACTCACACTCCTTGTATCGCCCACCGGGCGCAGTCGTGTTCCTTGCCCTCTTCGCCAGAGAGGTATAAGCTATCGCATAACTTTAGTTAATTAGTAAATTAGGTGTATGCGAAGCTCTGGCAGCTGGCAACTGGTGACTGGCGACTAACACTTTGCGCTTTGCACTTATAATTGCATCGCAGACCCTTAATTTTGAATTTTGTATTTTTAATTGTTAATTAAAGTTGTAGTTTGGCTTAACCTTTTCTTCTGTTTTTGCAGATTCAATAATTGCAAGGCAAACCTCAACTGTTTTGGCACCCTCGTAAACGCTTGTTTCCATTTCCTTGTCAGCAAGAATTGTATCAGCAAACACCTGGAATTCCTTAACATAGTTGTGATTGTTTACATCAATTTCGATAATCTCAGGCTTTTCAGGTGCTTCGTCCTTTTCATCAACAACGAAAAGCTGCATTGTAGGTGATGTATTATCGCAGATAATTGTTCCCTTTGTGCCGTAGATGCATGTACGCATTGTGTAATCTCTCTTACAGCCTGTAGAAACAAAAACCTTACCCATAAGCTCATCATCAAACTTCATAAGAGCACATGTTGCATCATCATAAGGAACTGTAGGAAGAAGCTTATGTGTGCCGTATGCAAAAACCTCGATAGGGTCTCCTGCAAGCCAACGGAGAAGATCAACTGCATGGCAACCGCCACCAATAAGACCATGACGCTGAGGATCTGCACGCCAATGCTTTGAGCCGTCTGCATTTTTAACAATATTCATATAGTCATGAGCGTACTCTGATTCAACGAAATAAAGCTCACCGATCATACCTGAATCGATAATCTCTTTAGCCTTTGCAAAAGCAGGTGTGAAACGGCAAATCTGACCAACCATAAATTTTGCATTTGATTTTTCTGTAGCCTGAACCATAGCTTCAACATCTTCTCTTGTAAGTGCAAGAGGCTTTTCGCAAAGCACATGCTTACCTGCTGCAAGAAATTCGCAGGCAACCTGTCTGTGAAGCTGATCGGGAATAGCAATTGAAACCATATTTATTTCAGGATTGTTAAGAAGATCGTGGTAGTCAGTTGTCCACTTTTCTTCAGGAATATTGTATTTTTCGCCTGATTTTCTGTGAGTTTCCTCGTTCAAATCGCAAATAGCGGCAACCTCTGCCCCGTAAGCAAGAGCTCCTTCAAGATGTGCATTACCGAACATAAGACCGATAGCGCCAAAAACTAATTTCTTTTCCATATCAAAATCTCCTTTAGAAGAAATAACAATATGGATGATATTTTAGCATATACAATAAACTTAAGCAAGTAAAAACATAAAAAACAAGTAAATAAAATTCAAAAACCAATTTACTTAACGATTGCATTGTGTTAATATAGGTATAACTATGTAAAAGAAAGGACTTTCTTTATTATGCTTCTTGACAAAACACTTTATATCCCCGATTTGGGTGAGGTTGGTGCAGACAGCGGTTTCCACCTTCTCCCCGCTACAGAGGACGGCAAATTTGTCGCAGGCAAAAACGGAGTTGAATTTGTTGTTGCTACAGGCGATAACAAGGTTGAATTTATCAGCTTCGGCACCCATTCACTTGCTTGTGTAAAATCTGCAATTGCTTACCCTGTATACTATCCTGTTCACCCTGTTAAAACAGAGTATCCTTTAAATGCTGTGCTTATGGACCTTGATGGTACAACAGTACGCAGTGAAGATTTTTGGGTTTGGATTATTGAAATGAGCACAGCAAGTATGCTCGGCAACCCTAAATTCCAACTTGAGGACGCAGACCTTCCATTTGTTTCAGGTCATTCTGTTTCTGAACATCTTCAGTATTGTATAGACAAATATTGCCCCGGTGAATCACTTGAAAAAGCTCGTAACTTCTACTTTGAGCACACTCACAGAGAAATGGAAGAAATCATGGCAGGCAGAGGTAAGGACGGCGCCTTCACCCCAACAGAAGGTGTTAAGGACTTCCTACTTGAATTAAAAGATATGGGTATAAAAATCGGTCTTGTCACTTCCGGTCTTTACGAAAAGGCTTGGCCCGAAATTCTTTCTGCATTTAAAACTCTCGGTATGGGTGACCCTAAGGATTTCTACGATGCAATTATTTCTGCAGGCTTCCCACTCAGAAAAGGTAGCGTAGGTACTCTTGGTGAGCTTTCACCAAAGCCACACCCTTGGCTTTACAGCGAAACCTCAATTGTTGGTCTTGGAGAGGCTTTTGCAGACAGAAACCGCGTTGTCGGTATTGAAGACAGCGGTGCAGGTGCTTGCTCTGTTCGTCTTGCAGGCTATTCAACAATCGGTATTGCAGGCGGTAATATTGAGTCAAGCGGTACAAAGGCTGTTTGTACACACTACTGCCAGAATTTTGAAGAAATAATGAAAATTATTAAAGGCTAATTTTATTAAAGGAGATATACACTATGGACAACAAAGACAGAATCCAATGTCATTTTATATCTAACACCCACTGGGATAGAGAATGGCGTTTCTCTGCAAGAAGAACCCAGTATATGTTAGGTTATATGATTGATATGCTTTTAGACATTCTTGATAAGAATCCCGACTACAAGCATTTCCACCTTGACTCACAGACAATGCCCATTCAGGATTACCTTGAGGCATACCCTGAGAAAAAGGAAAAATTACAGAAATACATAAAGGAAGGCAGAATTGCTGTTGGTCCTTGGTTCTGCTTACCTGATGAATTCACAGTAGGTAGCGAAGCACTTATCCGTAACCTTCTTCTTGGCCACAAAATCGGTAAAGAAATGGGCGGTATCAGCAAAACAGGCTACTCACCTTTCGGTTGGGGTCAGATTTCTCAGCTTCCTCAAATTTATGCAGGCTTCGGCATTAATTTTGCATCGTTCTATCGTGGTATCAATGAGTACAAGGCTCCAAAGTCAGAATTTTTCTGGGAAAGCCCGGACGGAACACGCATTTACGCTTCCCGTCTTGCAAAAAGACCTCGTTACAATATCTGGTACATTGTTCAGCGTCCTGTTTACTTCAATCAGACAGACGAAAACAATCGTGATATGAAGTGGAACGATAACAACGGCGTGTTCAAGCTTATTGACCGCGACTGGAAGTTAGACTACCAGTACACACATCCATTCTTTGAATATCACAAAGAAAATGTTAAGGCTCGTGCAGAGCAGGCTATGGTTGAGCAGGATAAGGACTGGTCAACAAACCATCGTTTCTGGTCAATCGGTCATGACTCCTCTTGTCCTGACATCCGTGAGGTTGACCTTGTTAAGGACCTTAACGATTCACTTCCTGATGCAGATGTTTTCCACAGCACACTTCGCGAGATGGAGCAAGGCATTATCGATAACTTTGACCCAAGCTCACCTGTTCTTAAGGGTGAAATGAGAGACCCATATACAAAGGGTAGCGTTAGTGAGCTTTGCGGTTGGATTCTTTCTGCAAGAACATATGTTAAGCAGGAAAACTTTGATACTGAAAGAAGACTTATCAACTACGCAGAGCCAATGGCTGTATTTGCTTCTCTTTCAGGCGCACCTTATCCACAGGGCTTTATTGACCTTTCATATAATTACCTTCTTCAGAACCATGGCCACGATAGTATCGGCGCTTGCGGACGTGATGTTGTTTATGAAGATGTTATGTCAAGATACAGACAGTCACGCGAGCTTTCAATGTGCGTATTTGAGCGTGCATTTATGGACCTTGCAGGTGACATTAATCTTAAGGGCTTCAGCCGTGATGATGCAGCAGTTGTAATCTTCAACCCTGCTCCATTCAAGAGAACTGAAACAGTTAACCTCAGAGTTGAAATCCCTGCAGAATGGAAAGCAGACAGCTTCCGGATTCTTGATGATGACGGCTCTGTTATCAAATATCAGATTCTTTCTTCAAACAAGGCTAACGCTCAGATTATTCAGAATCCTAACGATACAGCAAACGTCCTCCACACAGAGCAGTATTACATTGCCGCTGAGGTTTCAAACATCCCCGGTATGGGTTATAAAACACTTAAGATTCAGCCTCTTTACAATGTGCGTGCTACAACTCCTGTTACACTTGTTAAAACAACAAATGTTATGGAAAATGAATTCTTAAAGGTTTCCTTCAACCACAACGGTACATTCAATGTTATCGAAAAAGAAACAGGCAAGGAATATACAAACCTTGGCTACTTCAAGGATAGCGGTGAAATCGGTAACCCGTGGCAGCACGTTGCTCCTGAATTTGACGAAACATTCACAACACTTGGTGAGCAAGCAAATGTTACACTCTTACGCCAGGGTGAACTCGAAACAACCTACAAAATCACAATGCGTTGGGAGCTTCCCGAAAAGAGAGCATTTGACGAAAAAACAAGAAGTGAACACAAGCTCCCAATTGATATTGAAAGCCTTGTTACTCTTCGTAAGGGTGCAAAGTTTGTTGAAATTGAAACAACAATCAACAACCGTTGCGAGGACCACTACTTACAGGTTGGCTTCCCGACAAACATCAAGGCAACTCACGCAGACTCACAGGGTCAGTTTGATGTTGTTTCAAGACCAATTGCCGCTCCTGACTACTCACTTTATGATGAGCCACCTATGACAGAGCATCCAATGAACTCTTTCGTAGACCTTTCAGACGGCAAGAATGGTGTTGCACTTCTTAACACAGGTCTTAAGGCTTACGAAGCTGCCGATGATGAAACAAACACATTGTTCCTTTCACTTATCCGTGCATACCCACTCAGAATCTGTGTTACAAAGGATATGCAGAACTACAGCGACTGGGATAAGGGCTCACAGTGCATCGGCAAGAACACATTCCGTTACGCATTTATGCCTCATAAGGGCAACTGGGAAGATGCAAATGTATGGCAGGAATCAGAGAGATTCAACCTTTACCTTACAGCAGGTCAGTTAGCACCTACAGATCATGGTAAGAATCCTACAACACACTCCTTCCTTGAGCTTAAAGAAGAAAATCTTAATGTAAGCGCTGTTAAGAGAAGTGAAGACGGCACAGGCTACATTGTAAGACTTTTCAACCCATCAGATAAGACAATTAAAAACTCAATCCGTCTTAATGGTGGTATTGCTCCCATCGAAAAGCCACAGTCACCTGTTGAAAGACAGCAGGCTGAATTCGAGCTTCCTGCATACTCAGGCAAAGCCTGGAACCAGGTTAAACTTGTTACACTTGAAGAGCTTGACGATAAGACACTTACAATTAACGCAGACGGCTTCGTAGATTTCGAAATCACAGGCAAAAAGATTCTTACAATTAAATTCTGCTAAAAGCAAAAAACGCCCGACTGACGAATTTGTCAGTCGGGCAATTTTCATAATTAAAGGTTATAATATTTTTCAAACTCAACAGGGTGAGGGATTTTTGCAATTTCTGCAAGCTCTGCTCTCTTTGTTTTAATAAAGTTTGCAATAAGCTCTTTTGGGAATACTCCGCCTGCTGTTAAGTAATCGTTATCCTTTTCAAGCTCATCAAGTGCTTCATCAAGGCTTGTCGGAAGACCTTTAAGCTTTGCCTTTTCTTCCTCAGGAAGGTTGTAAAGATTAAAGTCGTATGGACCCCAACCGTTTGTTCTTGGGTCAATTTTATTTTTGATACCATCAAGACCCGCCATAAGAAGTGCCGCATAGCAGAAGTATGGGTTACATGTAGCATCAGGGTTACGGAGCTCAAAGCGTCTTTCCTCAGGCTGTTTTGCATATGCAGGAATACGGATAACCGCACTTCTGTTTGATGTTGCATAACCAACTGTTACAGGAGCCTCAAAGCCGGGAATAAGTCTCTTGAAGGAGTTTGTGCTTGGGTTTGTAATAGCACAAAGTGAAGAAATATGCTTAAGAAGACCACCGATAAAATAGTGTGCTGTTTCACTAAGATGTGAATAGCCGTTATCATCAGAGAAAATAGGCTCGCCATCCTTGAAGAGCTGCATATGCACGTGCATACCGCTACCTGCTTCACCATAAACAGGCTTTGGCATAAGTGTTGCGCTCAAGCCATATTTTGCAGCTGTGTTCTTGATGATATATTTAATCATCATTGTTGCATCTGCCATTTTTGACATTTCGCCAAGCTGTGGCTCAATTTCAAACTGACCTGATGCGGCAACCTCAGGATGATGGTATTTAACCTTAATGCCTGCTTCTTCCATAAGAAGGCACATTTCACTACGGCATTCATAAGAAGCATCGTAAGGCTTTGCAATGTGGTAAGCCTTCTGCTTCGGAACAATTACACCGTGACCTTCGCAATCACTGTTCCAGTAAGACTGCTTTGTATCAAGTGTTACAGAAATGTTGTTAGGAGAAACATCCCAGCCCACATAATCGAAAAGATAGAATTCGAATTCAGGAAGAATAAGCATTTTATCTGCAATACCGCTGTCTCTCATATATTTCTCTGCGGCAAGAACAATGTTTCTCGGGTACTGTGCAAGAGGTCTGTTCTCGGGAGAATCAATAATCATAGCATTACCGCTGATTGTAAGAGTAGGTATCTCGCAGAATGGGTCGATCATTGCTGTGTCAGGGTCGGGAATAAAAACCATATCACTCTTTTCAACCACAGCATAGCCGTAGTTTGAAGCGTCAAAGCCAATACCCTTTTCCATAACACTTTCATCAAAGCTGCAAGCAGGAATTGTTACGTGACGATACTGACCATTGATGTCAACCATTTTGAAGTCGATCATCTTGATGTCTTTTTCTTTAATAAGGTTAATTATTTCTTGTATTTTCTTATCCATATACAAACCTCTTTTCCAGTTTATAAACACATATTAACAATTTACTTTTATTTTGTCAATGTAGATAGTTGCAATATTTTGTCATAAATGATAATATCTATTTAATACATTGTGATGGGGGTGCAAAGCTTGACTAAAAAAGAAAGAGCATTGGAAGTATGCAGATTATTAAAAAATGAATATCCCGAGGCTGTCTGCCAGCTTAATGCTGAGTCACCTTTTCAGCTTTTAGTTGCAACGCGCCTGTCTGCACAATGCACCGATGCAAGAGTTAACCTTGTTACCCCCGCACTCTTTGAAAAATATCCTACAGAAAACGAGCTTGCAGAGGCTCCCATAGAGGATGTAGAAACCCTTATCCACTCCTGTGGCTTTTACCGCGCAAAGGCAAAAGACTTAGTGGGTATGGCAAAGGCTGTAAGAGATATACACAAAGGCCTCCTGCCCGATACCATAGAGGAGTTAACAAAGCTACCGGGAGTGGGCAGAAAAACCGCCAACCTTATTATAGGTGATGTATTTAAAAAACCTGCCGTTGTGGCAGATACACATGTTATAAGAATCACCAACCTTTTAGGTCTCACAGATTCTAAAGACCCGCAAAAGGTTGAATTCCAATTAAGGAAACTGCTTCCGCCTGAGGAAAGCAACGATTTTTGTCACAGAATCATTTTACACGGCAGAGCAATTTGCATAGCAAGACGCCCAAAATGTGCAGAATGTGTTTTAAAAAATACTTGTAAAAGCTACAAATAACCGGAGGTCTATATGAAAAAAGTTTTATGTGCTCTGCTATGCATTACAATAATTTTCTCTCTTTGCTCTTGTTCTCTCTTGGAAAACAGCGCCGTTTTCACAATGGGTGTACTTGAATCAGTAAACACCTTTAATCCCTTACACGCAAAAACAGATGCTGAAAAAATCCTTTCAGACAATTGCTTTGAAGGTCTTCTCAGATTTGATGAAAAAGGTAAAATAAACCTTGCAGGTGCTACTGCGTACACAACAGACAAAGATGCGCTCACATACACCTTCAAGCTCAATCCAACTGCACAATGGCATATTTCAGAACAGACTCAGGCAACCCTGGAAACTTTGGGCTTAACCGAATTCAATCCATTAATTACAGCAGATGACTATGTATATGGTATAGAAATATTCAAGGAATCGGATTCTGTATCCCTTGCCTGTGTAAAAGAAGCAAAAGCGATTGACGATACCACATTGGAAATTACTCTTACCCAAGCAGACCCCGACTTTTTATATAAGCTTGCCGCTTTACCTGTATTCCCTTGTAGCCGCACCTTCTACGAAAAGCTGGACAGCATTTATGCAACCACTACCGGCACATTGTTGACAAATGGCCCTTACTATATAAAAGAACATACACCTGCTGAAATAATTATTGAACGAAACCCTGATTACAACGGCAACATTCAGGTTCAAAACAAAAAAGTTCTTCTTTACACAACAGGTACAGAAGAATTTTTAAAGGAACGCTTTACAGACGAAAGCTACAATGTTTACATTACAGAAAGCAAATCTGACCTCATCAAAAACGAACCATCATTTATATCCACAGAAATGACATGGGGAATTGCTTTTAACTGCAAATCAAAAATAGGATCTGTTAAGGATTTAAGATTTGCTCTCTTTAACGCAATTGATTACGAAAGCATTCCGCTCCCCCAAATTGCAACAAGCAAGGCTACATCAATTATTCCTAAAAACTTCACAATAGGTGATACAAGATATGCTGATTTTGCTACTGAGCCGTTAACATATAAGGTAAATAAAACGCAAGCTGTTGAGATAGTGGACAGTCTTCAGAACCAATACGATATAGGTGCATATATTGTCACATTTGCCGTACCTGAAGAAATGGAGAATAGCGCAAAGAGAATTATCAGCGATTGGGAGGCTGTATTCGGCAGCAAGGTATCTGTTACATTATCAACCTTTAAATTAACTGACGCACAAAAGATTGCCCAAGAAGGGAACTTTGATGTTGCCATATTACCCGTCAACGCTACCACAAAAACTGCATCAGGTGTTATCAACGCCTTTGCAGATGCTCCCTTTAACTACCGGAACAAAGAGCTTACAGATATAAACAACAGCTTAACCAATATTGCAAAGGAAAACTTTGTTACATACCGCACTGCAGAGGAAACAATAGTAAACGAGAATGTATTTATGCCTATTTTCTACTCAGGCAAAATTTTGTACCTCAACAAAAACTACACCGGTATTTATCTTGCGGATGGCGGAAAAATGCTGTATTTCCACGCAGGAGCAGAAAAGTAACATGAAAACAGCAGGAAGTAAAATTTACAAAGTAATTTCCCTGATTCTGCTTATCAGTGTTATGGTTACCATATTCGTGTTATCTCACCAGAACGGCTCAGAATCTTCAAACACAAGCGGTCTTGTAACTAATTTCTTGTCTTTGATTTTTGGTGATGATGTTCCCGAAGCAATTGTAAGAACCCTTGGACACTTTTCAGAGTTTGCTGCCTTGGGCTTTCTTACACTTAACTGCTTCTATGCATTCAAAAAAGAGCTCAAGCCCTTTTTATCCATAACACTTTCGTGGCTATACGCCTGGACAGACGAAATTCACCAGATTTTCGTAGACGGACGAGCCTTTCAGATATCTGACCTTATGGTAGACCTTGGCGGAATTTTAACGGGAACAATTCTGATATATTGCATAATAAAATTACTGATGTTAATCAGCACAAAAAAGAAGAGCAAGAACTGAAAAGTTCCTGCTCTTTTATATTTGCAACATTATTTATACATCTCATTAATTTGCATTTGCGTGCTTTTTGCCCAAGGGTATTGCTCCATATACTGACCGAAATACTTGGTATTCTCGTTTTTGCCGTTTTCAAGCAGTTCGTAGTAATCGCATACGAACTTTGATTTATCAACACTTCGTTGATTGCGGTTATCAACAAGTATATCTGAAATGCCTGCCTCTTCAAGGGATGCTCTTAAGGAGCGCAGAACCTTTCTGAAAAGGGATTGAACTGTTTCATCGTATTTTCTGCCTTCCCACAAAACAGAAATTGCCTGCTCTGTGTTCACAATACCACCATTTCTGTCAACAAGAAGAGCTAAAAGCTCCTTAGACTTTGCACTTGAGAAATTAACGGACTTGCCATCCACAAAAACATCAAAATACCCAAAGGTTTTTACAAATACGTGGCTTTCAGCTACCGCATCCTTAATAAGAAGTGCTTTATCATATGCTTTTTTTATCATTCCTGGCTCGTAAGGCTTCATAACATAATCAACCGCATCAACTGTGAATGCCTCAAGGGCATAGTTGCCGTAGCCTGTGGTAAAAATAATTCTTGTATTCTGAGAAAGCGCTTTTATTCTTTTGGCTAACTCAATGCCCTTTATAACAGGCATTTCAATATCAAGAAAAGCAATATCCACCTTGTTTTTTGCAACATAGCTTAAGGCATCAAGCGGATTATTGAATTTAACTATTTCATCCTTTATTCCTAACTCACGACAGGTATCCTCAAAATCTTCAAGAGCAAAAATCTCATCATCAACTGCCATTATTCTCATTGCTCATTCTCCTCTTTAGGTATTTTTATTGTTACTTTAGTTCCTACATTTATTTCACTTTGGATTTCAATATATGCATTAAGCATAACCTCCAAACGTTTTTTTATATTTGTCACACCCACATGGGATCGACCATCGTTTTTCTTTTCGTTAACATCAAACCCTACACCATCATCTTCAACACAAACTATGTTGTAGCTTCCTGTTTCATAGGTTTTTATTTTAACGGTACCGCCCTCAGGCTTTTGATTAACACCATGCTTTATAGCATTTTCCACAATAGGTTGAATTGTAAGTGGCGGAATAGAGAAATCAACATTCTCTATCTCGTACTCAATTTTCAATCTGTCACCAAAACGGATCTGCTCAATGCTTATATAGTTTTTAACATGCTCAAGCTCTTTTTCAAAAGGAATAGGCTCCTTCTGAGTAAGTGAATCCATATTTGTTCTGAGATAGCCTGAAAATTTAACTATTGCACTTTCCGCTTTCTGCGGGTCTTTTTTTGTAAGATATTTAATAGTATTTAATGCATTGTACAGGAAATGTGGCTGAATCTGGCTAAGCATAAGTGTCATATTAATTTCTGCCAATTCCTTTTCAAGCTCTGCCGCTTTTTGCGCCTTGCGGTAATCGCTAAGTGTATCTGCAATGTGCACAAACAGCATAAGTGTTATAAACAAGAAGCAGGCAAAGGGCATAACAAAGGATACGGAATCAGATATATATCCGCAAAGATACAGGTTATCTATAATAAGCGCCGCCGCTGTTATGCAGTAGAAAACAAGGTAAAGTGTTGCAAATTTCTTTTTCTTTACAACTCCACCTGACAGCTTATATATCATATACACATCAAACGCATATGCTACAGATTGAATCCACATATATGCCTTCGCTATGTAAATGTAGTCGTATGTGAAATACGGCACGAAGGCGCACACAAGAAATACAGCTGCTATGATGGAAAGTGTAATATGGCTTATTTTCAGACCAAGCACATTCACAAGGTGCATAAGCATACAAAGCTTGATAATGTATGTAGAAACAAAAATCAGTGATGTCATTATTTCATAGTTGATATCACCAAAAAGGCCGTGAGATAATGTATAACCCTCGTTAGATATGAGCATTCTGAAAATAAACACAACACACAGAAGGAAAAGCCACAGTTGATCTGAAATATCCTTACGCACAATAGCAATTGCCAACGCACCTATTGCAAAGAATGCAACAATGCCTATAAGGATAAATCGCAGAGCAATTGAGCTCATAAATTCATTAAGGTAGCTGTTATAATCAGATAAAACAGGTATGGCTGTGAGACCGCTGGAATAATCACATTCCACCTCAACAACCACCTCATGATATTTCTTTGATGAATCAACCACAAGAGGATTTGCGTAGGGCTCAGCAATACTCTTACCGTTATTATACGGTACAGAGCGGTTAGAGAAAATAAAGTCACCATCAAGAAAAACGTTGCATTTACCCGGTAGATTAAAAACACTTACCACCACAGGATATTTAGTATTTATATTTTCCACAAGCACTCTGTAGCTTGCTATACCGCCATTAGGGAGCTTCTTACCATTTATTTCGTAGCCCGTCCATGAGGATGGCACATTTACATATAAATCAGGATTTCTTTCCGTTATATTCTCACTTACAAGATGCTTATTCCAATAAAACTCCCATTCCCCCGCAAGGGAAACGCTGTTGCCATCTGTAATATCGAAATTTCTCACATCTGTATTTGCACCTATAATTTTGACATTATTGAGAACAGCAGGATTAATATACGAAAGCAAAGGCAAAATAATACATGCCATAACTGTTACCATTATGGTTACAACAAAAATAATATTTCTTTTGAAGTTTGTTGACATGTACTCACCTCGCAAATATATAAGTTAATTATATAATGCTACCGAGAATAAATCAACACAATTTTGAGAAATATGCGATACTTTTGCGTAACAAACTTCAACAATAAAAGCTGTTGTTGAAAAGCAACAATTTTTGTGATATTATAATGTTTATGTAATAATCTAATAATGATTTTACATAATCACTCCATTTCTGAAAGGTGATTAATATGATCAATAATGACCAACGCTTACAGATAATAAACACACTTATTGTGCAGGGTGTTGAAATACCTTGCTTTGACGGAATAATTATCGAGCCATCTGTTTCTATTGAAAAAGGCACATTAATTATGCCCGGTACAATTCTTTTAGGTAACACAAAAATTGGTGCAGGTTGTGTTATCGGCCCGAATTCATATATTGTAGATACAGTTGTTGGCAACAACACAAAGCTTAACAACACCCAATCCTTTGATGCAAAAATCGGAGATGGTGTTACAGCAGGGCCTTTTGTACACATTAGGCCAAACACCACAATTGCTGATAAAGTTCATATCGGTAACTTTGTAGAGGTTAAAAACTCTGTTGTTGATGAGGGCAGTAAGCTCCCCCACCTTCTTTATGTTGGTGACTCAGACGTAGGTAAGGATGTCAACTTCGGTTGTGGCTGTGTAACTGTTAACTACGATGGCAGAAACAAATCAAGAACAGTTGTTAAGGATGGCGCATTTATCGGCTGTAACACGAACCTTGTTGCACCTGTTACTGTTGGTGAAAATTCATTCACGGCGGCAGGCTCCACTATTACAGAGGATGTTCCTGATAATTCACTTGCAGTTGCCCGTTCAAGGCAGGCCGTAAAAAAAGACTGGGTAACAATCAAAAAACCCTACAAGCGTCAGCACACAAAATAAATACATTTACCCCGGATGGAGAAAATATGTTCAACAAATTCAAGAAAGAAACTTCCGGTAGTTCCACCTACGATTATCTTGTTGTAGGTCTTGGCAACCCCGGTGCAAAATACGAAACAACAAGGCACAATGCAGGCTTTTTGTTCATTGAAAATATGGAAAACGAATACGGCTTCAAGGCAAAAAAGCTTAAATTTCACGCCCTTATCGGTGACACTAAAATCGCAGGTAAAAAGGTGCTTGTTATGAAGCCACAGACTATGATGAACAACAGCGGTGTTGCCATCAAGGAATGTGCCGCCTTTTATAAAATTCCGTCAGATAAAATAATTGTAGTTTTCGATGATATATCTCTCGAGCCCGGTAAGCTCCGCATTAAAAGAAAAGGTAGCGCCGGTGGACACAACGGAATTAAAAGCATTATTGCCCACTTAGGCACAGAGGAATTTCCTCGTATCAAGTTAGGTGTTGGTCAGAAGCCACATCCCGACTACGATTTAGCCGATTGGGTTCTTGCAAACTTCCCTAAAAAGGATATTCCGTTAATGCGTGATGCTATGGATAACGGTTTAAAGGCACTTGAGCTTATGGTCAATGGTGACACAGAGGCTGCAATGTCAAAATATAACAGTTGAGGTACTTATGTCCTGCTACTCAAAGCTTCTTAAAAACTGCACAGAATACGGTGATGTTTTAGACTACATCAAAAACGATGTTGCGCCATCAGGTATAATCGGCTTACCATCTGCACCTAAAGCACACCTTGTACATTCACTCTGCGAGGATCTTTCTCGCAGAGCTATTGTCGTTTTACCCGATGAAGCTTCTGCCCGAAAATTCTCAAATGATATTAACGAATTTGCATGCAAAGGCAAAAAAGCCTTTTTCTACCCTGCAAGGGATTATTCCTTTAACTCCTCACAAGGTCAGTCACGCGAATATGAGCATATAAGGTTACAGACACTGTGTAATATTTTAAGTGGTGAATATTCTGTTATTGCTTGCTCTGTTGAAGCAGCCCTTCAATTAACAATTCCACCTGAGGAGCTGAAAAAAAGAACCTTAAAAATCGATTCAGACACAGAAATATCACCAAAGGAACTTACAGAAACATTATCTGCCGCAGGCTTCAAGCGTACAGATAACGTTGAGGGTGCAGGTCAGTATGCTGTCAGAGGCGGTATTATTGACTTTTTCCCACCTGATGCTACAGAGCCTGTACGAATTGAGCTATGGGGCGATAATGTTGATAATATTTCAACATTTGACCCATCATCACAAAGAAGAACAGATACCCTTGATTTCTGCGAAATCACACCTGCCACGGAAATAATTTTTAATGATGCAGACGATTTAAAAAACAGAATTTCCGATTTTATAAAAATTGTATCAGGCAAGGGCTCAAGGAAAGCAAAGGAAAACCTCAATAATGATTTAGAGCTTCTTGAAGCGGGTGTTAACCTTTCCTCGGTTGATAAATACCTTTCTTTAGCCTACAGCTCCCCTGCATCAATTTTTGATTACTGTGAAAATGACCTGCTTTTTGTTGTAGAAAGCGCAATGGTAAAGGACAAAGCAGAAAACTCCGCAAAGCTTTTTAACCAGGAAATCAAAGCGCAATTTGAAAACGGAGTTTTAGCAAATGGTCTTGATACCTTTACCCTGTCATTCCCCCGTCTTTTGAACATTTACGAAAGTAAAAAAGCATTTTATATAGATACATTCCCAAGGGGCACCTTTGACACTCCCGTTAAAAGTCTTACCACCTTTAACGTGCAGCAAACACCTGTCTGGAACGGCTCCTTAGAGGTTTTACTTGATGATTTACGACCTGCTCTGAGAAACAAAGAAAAGTGCATTATACTTGCAGGCACAGAAAAAGCCGCAGCCTCTCTTGCGGAAGCGCTTGAAACAGAGGATATTAAGGCAATATTCTTCCCTGTTTTACCTGCAGATTTCCCACAAAACACAGTTACTGTACTCTCCGGCGGACTTTCAGGCGGTTTCAGATATCCTAACGAAAAATTCACTATAATATCTTACGGCAGAGGCGGTCACAGTAGTGTTGGACTGAAAAAACGCCGTAAAAACTACAAGGCGGCAGACGCAATCCAGAGCCTTGAAGAGCTTTCAAAAGGAGATTATGTTGTTCACTCCGTACACGGAATAGGAATTTTTGAAGGCATACAGAAGCTTGATGTTTCAGGTGTAACAAAGGATTTCATAAAAATCACATATGCTAAGGGCGGGGCACTTTATGTGCCTGTTACCCAGCTTGATTTAGTTTCAAAATATATTGGTCCGAAAGACGATACAAAAACCCTTAAGCTTTCCACTCTTGGCGGCAAGGATTGGGAAAAGCTCAAGCAAAGGGTTAAAACCTCTGCCAAAAGCATGGCAAAGGAGCTTATTGCTTTATATTCCCGCAGAATGAAAATGCAGGGCTATGCTTTCTCACCTGACATTGATATGCAAAACGATTTTGAACGCCGTTTTGAATATGAGGAAACAGACGATCAGATAAGAACAATCAACGAAATAAAAAGGGATATGGAAAAACCACATCCTATGGACAGACTTCTTTGCGGTGATGTTGGCTTTGGTAAAACTGAGGTTGCTTTAAGGGCGGCTTTCAAATGCATTGCCGATGGTAAGCAATGTGCAATTCTTGTACCTACAACCATCCTTGCACTTCAGCACTACAACACCATAAGACGTCGTTTTGAAGGCTTCCCAATTGAGGCTGAAATGCTTTCAAGATTCCGCTCACCAAAAGAACAAACAAGAATCATAAAAGCTTTAAAACGCGGTGCTATTGATATTATTGTAGGCACTCACAGACTTATATCCAAAGATATTGTTTTTAAGGATTTAGGTCTTATAATCGTCGACGAGGAACAACGTTTTGGCGTAGGACAGAAAGAACGTCTTAAAGAGATGTATCCTGATGTTGACTGCCTTACACTTTCTGCCACACCTATTCCGCGAACAATGAATATGGCAATGTCGGGTATCCGAGATATGTCTGTTATTGAAGAGGCGCCAATGGACCGCTCTCCTGTTCAGACATACGTTTTAGAACACGATTGGGGCGTTCTTGCAGAGGCTATGGAAAAAGAGCTTCGCAGAGGCGGTCAGGTTTATTACCTACACAATAAGGTTGAAACCATTGAAAAAACAGCAGCTAAAATAAAAGAGCTTTTACCTGATGCGAATATAGGCATTGGTCACGGCAAAATGAGTGAGGATGAGCTTTCGGATGTATGGCGCAACCTGTTAGATGGTGAAATAGATATACTTGTGTGTACCACCATAATAGAAACAGGCGTTGATGTACCCAATGCAAACACACTCATTATAGAAAACGCAAATAACTTAGGCCTTGCACAGCTTCACCAGATACGAGGAAGAGTTGGCAGGTCTGCAAGACGAGGCTTTGCATACCTTACCTTCAACAGAGGCAAGGAATTAACAGAAATTGCAACAAAAAGGCTTACCGCCATTCGTGAATACACAGAGTTCGGCTCAGGCTTTAAAATTGCAATGCGAGATTTGGAAATCCGCGGTGCAGGTAACCTTTTAGGCTCAGAACAGCATGGTCATATGGAAGCCGTTGGCTACGATATGTATATGAAGCTACTTTCTGAGGCAGTAACAGAGGAAAAAGGCGAAGTGCCGCAGAATCCATCTAAAGAGTGTCTTATTGACATACGTATTGATGCCCACATTCCTGAAAATTATATTGAAAGCCTGCCACATCGTCTTTCTATTTACAAACGAATTGCAGATATTAAAAGCGATGATGATGCAAGCGATGTTATTGATGAGCTTATTGACCGTTTTGGTGACCCGCCACCAAGCGTTGAAGGTCTTGTTAAGGTTGCACTTTTGCGTAATACGGCAGCGCAATCAGGTATTTATGAAATCGGTCAGAATAACAACAGCTTATTGCTTTATGTTGAAAAAATTGATATGAGTAAGGTTGCACTTTTAGTTAAGGGTATGCACGGCAGAATTCTTGTTTCAACAGGACCGAAGCCGTATATCACAGTAAAGAAAGCATCGGGTCAATCACCACTTGATGCTTTGGAAGAGGCGCTAAATTTACTCATAGAATCCGAAAAAAGTGAGGAAAACAAAAATGAAATATAATTACAGAACACAAGGAGTTTGTTCAAGGTCAATTTCTTTTGATTTGGAAAACGGCATTGTTTCAAATGTAAAATTTGATGGTGGCTGTAACGGAAACCTTAAGGGTATTTCCGCTTTAGCCGAGGGTAAGCCTGCAACAGAGGTAATTGATGTGCTTACAGGTATAACCTGTGGTTTTAAATCAACATCTTGCCCTGACCAGTTTGCAAAGGCACTTAAAAGCGCTATGGAGGAAAAATAAAATGAATTATCTTATTTTAATTGCAGATATTGACGAATTTAACCCTTGCAAAAACAGTCTTGGGAATATTGTAAAAAGGGAGTATTCAATAAAACATATGCCTGCCTTTGATTTCACTTACAACGGCCACCAATGCACTGCCCTTTGCTTTGGCATTGGTAAGGTTAATGCCGCTATAGGTGCATCAATAGCACTTTGCGAAAAGGAATATGACGGTGTTATTAACACAGGCTGGAGCGGTGCAGTTTCAGGTGTTCACAAGGGAGATATTATTGTTTCTGATTCCGTTGTTGAATGTGATTTCGATTTGACACCAATCGGCAGACTTCCCGGCCAGAAGCCCGGTCAGGCAGAGTACATATATAATTGTAAAAATACCTTGTACGATGCTGCATCAAGCATAGAAGGTTTTAAAACAGGCAACCTTGGTACAGGGGACTTCTTCCTTACAGATGCTGAAAGAAAAAATAAATATAAAGAGATTTTCAACATAAGCGCATTTGATATGGAAAGTGGCGCTTTAGGTGCAGTTTGCTACTTACTGGGTAATATTCCCTTTATAAGTGTAAGAAAGATTTCCGACAGCGCAGATGATGTAGGTGTTGACGACTACAAAAATTCCGTTAAAACAGACATCACCGCATTCTCAGATATAGTGCTTAAAATATTAGAAAAGCTATAATAAAACACAATATAAAATTAACCGTTCTATCAATCACTGAATTGACAGAACGGTTTATTTTATGCACAAAACTCACAAGGCTATTCTGTGGGCTTGTTTTGATTTCAGCCACCAAGCAAGTACGAATTGCGCTTATCTTACTTCATACTATGCTTGGGCGGAGAAAAAGTGCAAAGCACTTTTTAAATCAGGAATTAATAATGAGGAATTAGGAATTGGGGGACCTGCGGTCGGCATTATAAGTGCAGAGTGCAAAATGCAAAGTGCAAAACGCAATGCGTGGGATGACAGTCTCCGGCTGCCGGTTGCCAGGGCTTCGCGGGAAATTAAAAATTCAAAATATAAAATTCAAAATTTTTGAACTGCGTTGCAATTATAAATAAGCTATCGCAAAAATAAGCTTTATTGAATACGCCCACTAAACCACAATTCAGCATGATTATTATAAGTCAAGTCATACCCTATAACCCAATTCTCGAAAAAATCCAATACATACATTTTTGATTCTGCATACCCTTCATCAGTCAAACCATATTTTTCAACAGAATATTTCTCTTCGGGCGCGTTAAGGAAATCTGTCACAAAATCGTTTGTTATTGTTTTACCGGAAATCGAGTTAACGAGCTCTACAAACAATTCAATATCAAAATTGTTATCCGTACCAATATCTGAAATTATATATGATACGCAAAAGACCCCTTCGGATTTTTGTGATTTAGTTGCGTTAGTTGAAAACTCTACATTTATTCCCGATTTATCGTTTATCTTAATATAACCGGATTTTAATAATTTTACTTCATCTGTTATATAAAACTTATTTTCTAAATTGTATTTGTTTGCAATCGCCTCAACCCCGTCGTAACAGACATTAAATTTCTCAGTTAACTCACTTAAATCATAGGATGTTGGTACAAAAAATAAAACCACACACAAAACAGGTAACAATGAAGCTATCGCAAAAATAAGAACAATCACTTTTTTCATAACCAAACCCAAAACTACAGATTCATATAATGGCACAAATACAAGCTGTCATCTACATCATATATAAAAACAACCATTTCATCACTGCTTAAATTGCAGTCATTGGCAATTTTACTGTCCCAACTGTCATATATGCAAATATAAACATTATCACTATTATTTATTTCACTATACACGTTATATTCTCCAAGGTAAGTATTGTTGCCCAGAAAATCCAAATGCTCATAATCTATTTTTTTCCACTTACCGTTATCAAGCTCTGCATTAAGTCTTTCAACATCATTTTCGCTAAGCTTTACCTTCCAGAAATCGTGGTCTTCTAATCCAAATAATGAAATCAGATAATCGTGGTCAAATTCTGTTGCCGGCTTTCTCGGTACATAAACAACATTTTCATCTGCTATCCATTGGCTTATTACAGAACAGGTAAGATAAAATTTAATACCGAAAAATGCTATGAGTACAATCCAAACGCACAAACTGATTTTGAAAACTAATTTAAATGTTTTCTTCATATAACTCACCTATCCTCAAACCATTTGAATTCAGTTTTGTAAAATTCATCAAACTTTTCCTCAGTATTTATTGACCAATCATAATCCTGGTCATAGAACCAGAAGAAACAAATACAATTTTTCTCATCACTTAATGTAACAAAACGAAATTTTTTATATATACCATACTTATGTTCAATATTGTTAACATAATAAACTTCACTCTTTGTTCTGTTTATTGTATATTCATCTGCTATTTTATGAAGTCCCCACGAATCAAGCATAGTTCGCTTAATACCTTCATAAGCATCTTCGCTATAATAACAAATTTTCACCATAGTAGCAGTAGTCCATATAAAACTAGTATCAAGATTATAATAGTATTCTGCTATTCCGCTTTCAATGTCCCAAAACTCCCCGTTCTCATCTACACCTTCGGTCACATATACAAGGTCATCGCACATTTCGTAATACTCTGTCGCCAAATACTCATTTGCAAACTCATAAAAATCCGACTCAGTTATTCCTTTGGTGCATCCCGAAAGGCAGATAATTACAAGAATCATAGAAATTAATTTTAAAAAATCGGTTCGCAAACCTTTCAAAATTTATTCCTCCTCAGAGTACTCAAGTATATCCCCCGGCTGACAATCAAGCTCGCGACATATTGCGGCAAGAGTAGAAAACCTGATAGCCCTTGCCCTTCCCGTTTTAAGAATAGACAAATTCGCCTGAGTAATGCCTATTCTTTCGGCCAATTCTCCCGAAGACATTTTTCTTTTTGCTAACATTACATCAAGATTTACAATTATTTTCATACCTTACACCATCAAATCGTTTTCTTCTTTTATTTCGCAACCGTACTCAAAAACATTTTTGATTATGCGAAGTATCAAAAACATAAAAATTGCAGAAACAGCAATTGGCATAAAGCCGTAAAACCAGAAACAACCTACTATGCAAACAGGGGCAACAAAAAGACACGATAAAGACATTCTGCTAAGTAGCTTTGTGTTTGTTTCAGTGAAAAACTCACCTTTTTTCATATTATTAAGCATTTTAAAAGAAGAAATAATCACAACTGCCGCTGCAGGTGAACAAACATAAAACACTGCCATAAGCACTTTAGCAGCAATATCACTCTTACCTGCCATATCACAATACCAGAACGAGGCTATCGGTGCAGTAAAAAGAAGTGCCACAAAACCAATAGCAAGAATAAAAATATATGCTTTTGTGAGTTGTATTGATTTTTGAGATTTTTTCATAACATCCTCTCCTTGCTATAAAAATACACCAATTTTTATCGTTTATTACTGTTTTGTAATAAAAAATAGCAGACAGCTAATTGCTATCTGCTATCTAATATAGACTAAATTGGTAAAATTCAAAGATTGAGATGAAGAACGCAGTTTTAAGATGCGACGCTGTACAAGGGTACTGCGAGCAGCGAAAAAACAAGTTATTCGCTCAAGTATATACTAAATCGGTAAAATTCAAAGATTGAGACGAAGAACGCAGTTTTAAGATGCGACGCTGTACAAAGGTACTGCGAGCGGCGAAAAAACAAGTTATTCGCTCAAGTATATACTAAATTGGTAAAATTCAAAGATTGAGATGAAGAACGCAGTTTTAAGATGCGACGCTGTACAAAGGTACTGCGAGCAGCGAAAAAACAAGTTATTCGCTCAATATTTGAATTTTAATCTTCAAATTTTGAAATAAATGCCTTAGTCCTTTCCGATTTCGGATTATCAAAAACCTCTTCCGGTGTACCCTCTTCTGCAATTACGCCATCATCCATGAAGATAACCTTTGTGGAAACTGCCTTTGCAAAAGACATTTCGTGGGTAACAATAACCATTGTCATATTATCATCTGCAAGACCTTTAATAACCTTGAGAATTTCACCTGTTAACTCAGGGTCAAGAGCAGATGTGGGCTCATCAAAGAAAAGAACTTTTGGCTCAAGCATTAAAGCTCTGGCAATAGAAACTCTCTGCTTTTGTCCGCCCGAGAGCTGACAGGGGTAGTTTTCTTTTTTCTCTGAAAGGCCAACCTTTTTAAGAAGCTCCTCTGCCTTGGCTTCAATTTCTGCAAGAATCTGTTTTTTGTTTTCTTTATAATCTTCTTGTTCTTTAGCAAGAAGTTTTGCGGCAAGTGTTAAATTTTCAAATACATTGTACTGTGGGAACAAATGAAAATCCTGAAAAACAAGACCAACAAGGCGTTGTTTCATTCGTCGTTCCTTTGCATTTTCTTTGTCGGCAGTGCCATCAAAGAAAACCTCACCACCAACAGATATATAGCCACTATTTGGAATTTCAAGCTGATTGATGCAACGAAGAATTGTAGTTTTACCGCTACCCGATGAACCGATAATACTCAAAACTTCACCCTCGTCAAGTGTGAAGCTTACGCCTTTCAAAACCTCGGTTTTACCGAAGCTTTTTTTTAAATCTTTAACTTCAAGTACAGACATAATTAAAAGCTCCTTTCAACCTTAGTTCTTATAATAATCAAGCTTCTTTTCGATTTTGCCGAAAACAAAAGTAAGTAAACCACTAAATGCCAGATAGAATATAGCCGTTGTCATAAGTGGCCACAAAAGTCCGTCTGATTTAATAAATGCCTGACCTGCCCATATAAGCTCATAAACCGAGATAACACGGGCAAGTGACGTATCCTTAACAAGTGTAATAATTTCATTACTCATTGGAGGAATAATGTTTTTAACAACCTGAAGAAGAACAACCTTAAAGAAAACCTGTGTTTTGGTCATTCCAAGAACCTGACCTGCCTCATACTGACCTTTAGGAATACTCTCAATACCACCTCTGAAAATTTCAGAGAAATAGCAGGCGTAATTAATAACAAAGGAAATAATAACTGCCGTAAAGCGTTCCATAACAGTCCATGTTGCAAGCCATAGCACAATGGGATTTGTGCTTCCTGTATTCACAGCCCAGTTGGCAATAAGACCGGGGCCGTAGAAAATAACAATAAGCTGAAGCATAAGAGGAGTACCTCTTATAACCCAAATAAAAAACTTAACCGCATATTTTAAAGGCTTAAATTTACTCATTGAACCAAAGCTTATAACAAGCCCCAAAGGTATAGCAAAAAGTAAAGTAAGTGCAAATATTTCTACAGACACAACAAAGCCTTCAAAAAGAGAACGGAAAACCTCTGAAACAGTAACCATAAGTACCTCTTTCTTTTATACCTAAACAACACTCAAGGCAGAGTGCCCTTTTGAGCGCTCTGCCGGTTGAGATTTAAATCAAGCTGTAAATTATTTTACAAGTGTAAGCTCGTATTTCTTTGCAAGA
>JAZSCV010000068.1:0-5839 GCA_045530855.1 Acutalibacteraceae bacterium | reverse complement strand
GTTTTAAATAAAAATTTTTATATAGGAGTGTTTAAAATGCCTTTAGTTAATGCAAAAGACATGCTCACAAAAGCAAAAGCAGGCCACTATGCTGTTGGTCAGTTCAACATCAACAACCTTGAGTGGACAAAATGTATCCTTCTTACAGCTCAGGAAATGAATTCACCTGTTATTCTTGGTGTTTCAGAGGGCGCAGGTAAGTATATGTGCGGCTTCAAAACAGTTGCAGATATGGTTAAGGCTATGATTGAAGACCTTAAGATTACTGTTCCTGTAGCACTTCACCTTGACCACGGCTCATACGAAGGTGCAAAGGCTTGTATCGAAGCAGGCTTCTCATCAATCATGTTCGACGGTTCACACTACCCAATCGAAGAAAACATCGCAAAAACAAAAGAGCTTGTTGCTACTTGCGAAGAGCTCGGCCTTTCTCTCGAAGCTGAAGTTGGTTCAATCGGCGGCGAGGAAGACGGCGTTATCGGTGCAGGCGAATGTGCAGATCCTGACGAGTGCAAAATGATTGCTGACCTTGGCGTTACAATGCTTGCTGCAGGTATCGGTAACATTCATGGTAAATATCCTGAAAACTGGGCAGGTCTTTCATTCGAAACTCTTGCAGCTGTTCAGGAAAAGACAGGCACAATGCCTCTCGTTCTTCACGGCGGTACAGGTATCCCTGCTGAAATGGTTAAGAAGGCTATCACTCTCGGCGTTTCAAAAATCAACGTTAACACAGAGTGCCAGCTTGCTTTCCAGGAAGCAACAAGAAAGTATATCGAAGCAGGTAAAGACCTTGAAGGCAAGGGCTTTGACCCAAGAAAGCTTCTTGCACCCGGTTGCGAAGCAATCAAGGAAACTGTTCGCGAGAAAATTGAACTCTTCGGTTCAAAAGACAAAGCGTAAAAACATTTTGAGCCACACATCGCGTGTGGCTCTTTTTTCTGATTGGTAAATTTTATTATGAGAAAAGCAGGATTAAAATTAAATGAAAACGCAAGAAAAGCTGTACATATACTTTCGGGTATTGTTGCGGTTCTTTCTTTCGTGTCATTAATTTTCTTTTCCCCTGCAGGAAGATATTTTTCAGACAAATTTCTACATTCGATTGACAAAAGTCAGGAAAATGTTCAGAGCAACACACCAAAAGAGCCCCTCGTTATGAAGAGGAAATATACCTTTTTCCTTGATGAACGGATGTTTACAAGCTCTGAAAAAGATAATGTAACAACAATCCTTGCTATAGATAACCCTGAGGTGAAAATGATAATTACGCCCATAAGAGGCACAAGCTTTACACAGCTTTGCACCGATACGGAGCAATATGCCTTACCTACAGAAGATTTATGCCAGCTTAATGTTTCAACCATTTATTCTGCATATGAGGTCCTATCGGATGGTGTGATTACAACTATATATTGTATAGATGACGGCACAGGCTCAAGTATCGAAATAAAATACTCTGTGCCCGAAAATGATACAGAATACACAGAAGGCTTTAACCTTCTGTTGTCAATGTTCAAGCTGCTATGATTTTCATAGTGGCTTTTGTATGAATTGAAGGGCTACGATGCTATTATAAGTGCAACGCAGTTCCGAAATTTTGAATTTTCAATTTTCCGCGAAGCTCTGGCAGCTGGCGACTGGAGACTGGCAGCTAATGGCAGGTCCCTCAATTCCTCATTCCTAATTTTTCCGGCGGCCGGCATCTAAAAAAGACACCCTCGCGGGTGTCTTTTTCTTAATCCTCACTAGGATAAACAAAGCATGTATCGTATGTGCCGTCTTCGAACTCATATTCCTCATTGTCAAGGTAAAGTGTAGCGTGACAGCCTTTTGGAATTGTAAATGTGAATTTACACTCGTTGCCGTTACCTGTATACTCCCAACCGGAAATAATCTCTCCGTAAGGGGTAAGAATACGCGCTTTTGCATAGCCTAATTCTTTAATTGGCAACGGTCTGAAAATAATGTGCTTATAACCCGGCTCGTTAAAGTCGCTGTCTATACCTGCAACTGTTGTATAAAGCCAGTCACCGACAGAGCCGTATGCATAGTGGTTGAAGGAGTTCATATCAGGTGTTGCAAAGGAGCCGTCCTTCTTTGCGCCGTCCCAACGCTCCCACATTGTTGTTGCGCCCTTTGTTACAGGGAAAAGCCAAGACGGGAAATCCTTTTTGAAAAGAAGCTTGTACGCAACATCTTCTCTACCGATTTTTGTAAGAGCATGAAGAAGATAAGGTGTGCCTACAAAGCCTGTTTTAAGGTGTCCGCAAGCCTCAATATCGTCCACAAGCTTTTTGCCCTCACGCTGAATGTCATCTGTAAGTCCGAAATAAATTGCAAGAACATTTGCAGTTTGTGTTTCGTGCTCAGGCTTGCCTGTGTTAAGGTATTTTTTCTTATATTCCCTCAAGGAGCACTCATAAAGCTCCTCAAAGTAGCTCATATCCTCACCGATAACCTTACCCATTTCAATAAAGAGTCGGTTTGAATATACAAGATATGCTGAGCCTATAAGATTCTTATCTGTAAAGCCACCTGTTGCCTCATCACCTGCGTCAAGTGAAAGCCAATCGCCGAAATGATGCGGGTGCATATCGAAAAGTCCTCGCACACTACCCTTGGATTCCATATAGAGAATCCATTTTTTCATTGACTCAAACTGATCCTTAATAACCTGTGTATCTCCATATGTTCTGTAGACCCAATACGGCACAACTACGCCTGCATCTGCCCAGGCTGATGAGCCATCACTTTCCCAGTTAAACAAATCAGGTACAACGTCTGTAATCTGTCCACCGGGGCGTTGCTCAAGAGCAAGGTCATGAAGCCATTTTTTCAGGAATTTGTCTGCTCTGTAGTTTATTGTTGCAGTACGGGCAAATACCTGAATATCACCTGTCCAGCCAAGACGTTCATCTCGCTGGTTACAGTCTGTAGGAATATCAAGGAAATTGCCTCTCTGACCCCATACAATATTTTCATAAAGCTGTTGAACAAGGTCGTTGCCACAAGTAAAGAAGCCTGTTCTTTTCATATTAGAAAAAACAACAACTGCACAGAAGTTTTCAAGCTTTACATCCTCTTCATCAAAGCCTTCAAGCTTAATATATCTGAAGCCCTGATATGAAAATGTTGGCTTGAACTTGCGTTCGTTACCATCTGAAATAACCTTGATTTCTGCTTTTGCACCTCTGAGGTTATCGGTATAGAAATTACCGTTCTTATCAAGCACTTCTGCGTGGTAAAGCTTATATTCTGCACCTTTTTTTGCAGGTACGATCCACTCTACATATCCTGTAAGATTCTGCCCGAAATCAATTACTGTTTCTCCCTTAGGTGTTTTAATAAGCTCTACTGCTTCAAGACGAGCCATTTCACGAGTTTCCTCACCCTCGTTAGGTACAAGTATATCAGGATTAACATCATAAAGCTCTTTTACAGGGAATTCCTCGTCTGTATTTGCATTGAAATCAACTGTTTCACCATTGTAAACGTGAGAGTAAAGAATATTGCTTTTTACACATTTCCACGAACTGTCCGTAGGAATAAAATCTTCTGTGCCATCCTCGTACTCAATGAAAAGAGCGGCAATAAGAGCTTCCTCTCTGCAACCAAGGCTTTCGTAATGCTCGTGAGGGTTTCCGTGAAAGCGTCTGCCGTTACCCAAAGCAATATCAAGTGTATTGCACTCCTCTAAAAGATTTGTAACATCATACTCTTGGTACTGTATGCGCTTGCCGTAGCTTGTCCAACCGGGAGCAAAAATAAATTTTCCTACCCTTTGATTGTTAAGGTAAGCCTCATAGTAGCCCAAAGCAGAGCAACAGAGTGTTGCCTTGTTAACTTTTTTATCCAGCCATATAACTTTTTTGAATACAGGGCGGATATCACCAAAATCTGCATCCTGTCTTATAAACCTTGCATCCTTAATTGTTTTCATAAATACACTCCTTTTGTTGCAAAAAAGAAATATTGTGATATACTAATATTAATAGAATTAAATTTCTTTTTCAATACCTTCGGAGGTAATAATGAAAAATCTTTCGGATATTAATGTTATAAAATCAGTTATGTCACGCCACGGAGTAACCTTTAACAAAGGTTTAGGGCAGAATTTCCTTGTGGACCCACAGGTTTGCCCAGCAATGGCAGAGGCGGCAGGTCTTGACGAAAACACCTGTGCAATAGAAATCGGCCCCGGTGTTGGTGTGCTTACTGCGGAGCTTGCAAAAAGAGCGGGCAAGGTTTTGAGCTTTGAGGTAGATACCCGCCTGCTTCCCGTTTTAGACGAAACACTTGCAGAATTCAATAATGTTGAAATAATTAATCAGGATGTTATGAAAGCAGACCTGAGGGGCATAATAGAAGAAAAGTGCAAGGGTATGGATATTGCTGTATGCGCAAACCTTCCGTATTATATTACATCACCAATTATAATGCTTCTGCTTGAAAGCAGGCTCCCCATTAAAACAATTACTGTTATGGTGCAAAAGGAAGCGGCAGACCGACTTTGTGCGGAAGTAGGCAACAGAGATGGGGGTGCCGTTACTGTTGCGGTAGATTACTATGCCCAAAGTGAAAAGCTCTTTTATGTACCGAGGGAATCCTTCCTTCCTCCACCAAAGGTTAATAGCGAGGTTATTCAGTTAACTGTAAGAAAAGAGCCACCTGTAAAGGTTGCAAATGAGGGTGCTTTCTTCAAGGTTGTAAAGGCTGCATTTTCTCAAAGAAGAAAAACAGCCGAGAATTCCATAAGTGCAGGGTTAGGTATACCAAAAGGGATTGTCGGTGAGGCACTTGAAAAAGCAGGTCTTGAAAAAACAGTAAGAGCAGAAAAGCTTACTATGGAAAACTTCGCAGACCTTGCAGAAATACTATTATAAGAAAAAAGTCTTTACAAACTAAAAAAGGTGTGCTATAATACACAAGCCTTATGACTCGGAGTATGGAGTAAGCACTTTTATGTGCATTCACCTACCCTACCTTCTGGGTTATTTGGGAATAATTAAATGAGGTGAAAAAAATGACACAGGCAGAAAAGCAGGCAATTATGGCAGAATATGCCACACACGAAGGAGATACAGGTTCTCCTGAAGTACAGATCGCTGTTCTCACAAAGAGAATTAACGACCTTAACGCACATCTTAAAAACAACATGAAGGACCATCACTCTCGTCGCGGTCTTCTTAAGATGGTCGGTCACAGAAGAAACCTTCTTGCTTACCTTCAGAAGAACGATATCGAGCGTTACCGTTCAATCGTTGCACGTCTTGGTCTTCGTAAATAATTGCTTAATTCGGGACAAACGGCTTTCCGTTTGTCCCGTTAGCCGTTTTTTAAAACGGTTTTAACGTGTTAAAAATCCGTAGAATACCGGTTTTAGCGATAAAGAAAAGCATAAGCCTTTTGTGTTTTTCTTTGTTGCTAAATCGTAGGATACGGAAATAAAATAAATGAGGTAAAAATTATGTTTTTTAAGGATTTCAGAACTTTTGAAACAGAAGTTGCCGGCAGAAAATTAGTAATTGAAACCGGTAAAATGGCTCAGCTTGCAAACGGCTCCTGTATCGTTCGTTACGGCGAAACAGAGGTTCTTTGTACAGCTACAATGGCTCCAAAGCCACGTGAAGGCGTTGATTTCTTCCCTCTTTCAGTTGATTTTGAAGAAAAGCTTTACGCAGTAGGCAGAATCCCCGGCTCTTTCCAGAGAAGAGAAGGTAAGGCATCAGAAAAGGCTGTTCTTACATCACGTGTTATTGACAGACCTATCCGTCCTCTTTTCCCTAAGGATATGAGAAACGACGTTTCTGTTGTTGCAACAGTTATGTCTGTTGAC
>JAZSCV010000040.1:0-59070 GCA_045530855.1 Acutalibacteraceae bacterium | reverse complement strand
GTAGCCATCGTTTTCAGTTGTCTTCTTCTGAACAACTACGCATGGACCTGCTTCAACTACTGTTACAGGGATCATATTACCCTTTTCGTCGAAGATCTGTGTCATGCCGATCTTTTTTCCGATAAGACCTTTTTTCATTTTGAATTCCTCCTGTCAGATTATTGGTTGAGTTTCCTCAACATGACCTGCAACCTATTATATATAATAGGTATATTTAAAATTAAGCTTTATATCGGATTAAAGCTTAATCTCAAAATCAACACCGGCGGGGAGCTCAAGACCTGTAAGAGCTTCAACAGTTTTGTTTGAAGGTCTGAGAATGTCAATGAGTCTCTTGTGTGTGTGCTGCTCGAACTGTTCACGAGAATCTTTGTACTTGTGAACTGCACGAAGCACTGTGATTACCTCCTTCTCTGTTGGAAGAGGGATTGGACCTGAAACCTGAGCGCCTGTACGCTTTGCTGTTTCTACAATCTTTTCCGCTGCTTTGTCAACGAGGTTGTGATCGTAACCTTTGAGTCTGATTCTGATTTTTTCCTTAACTGCCATTTTTAACGCCTCCTGTTTTTTTGGCGGGCTATGGCGCATTTTTGACAACGGCTCCGGGCTTATCACCCTCACCATTTAAAAACCGGAATATTTATTCCGGGATATAATGCGCTCCGAGACAAGCCGATGCCACAGTTAAGGATGGCGTACGGTTTGTTTATCGGTATTTGATCGCCCGGTTTTAAATCGGACATACTCCGCGGAAATTCCCTGCCTCGAGGGCAGCCACCTCCCGCATCATCGCATATCTGCTCGCGTCAGGGCATAAAAAGATAGGGACACGCCCTTCGCGCGCCCTATCATAATAACACATCACTTTCAATAATGCAAGTATTTTTTGGTATTTTTTTAAGAATTTTTCAAACTTTTTTTGTTACTTAGTTACAAGGTATTTTAACCAACAAAAACAAGCTTTTATTGTTCATTTCAACGAATTCTATTTATTTCCGTAATCCGGTGAAATAATTTGGGTATTGCTCCATCACTATTGTCTTTACCAAAGCAACACACAATACACTCTCGCCATACGAAACACCCTCGTTGCCTTCATTTTTGCCTGTAGCAACCTTTATGTTTTTCTCGAGATCAATCTGATATACCTTTTCCAAAGTATCAGGACTTTTTATATAATTACCTGTAAGGCTCTTTTTACCATTAAACTGCAAAACAAAGTTTGTACCCGTATCAGGCTCACTATAAATAGCTACAAGTAAATCAGGATTCACTTTGTACTTTTCAGAAACGAGCTTTATGAATTCATTGTCACAATGGTCAGAAAGCTTATTATCTCCATTTGGGGATAACTGTTCATAATATTCTATTATTTCGTGCTTAGTTGTTTTTTCAGGTCTCACATCGTCAATGCTACCGGGTTGTTGAGATTGTGGCAAGGTATTCTGTACAACACCTTCGGTCCCCGGCTGAATTGATGCTGAGCTATTCTCTATTTCTAAGATGGAGTTTAAATAATCTTCATCTGTTGTTGTCTCTGTATAATCAGTGGATGTCATTTCATAACGGGTTGTATCATTGGTGTTTTTTACGCTTGTTACTGCGCTAATAAGAATTATAGTCAGAAGAATTGCGAAAAACACAATTGCAACACCAAGTACAATTATAATATTTTTTTGTTTGCTATCTTTTGATTGGTTTTCATCAATCTTATAAAAATCATTTTTTTCTTCCATGTTAAGCCTCTATATATATTATGTATATAATTCAAGAGAAAGAGAGTGTGGTTACCCACACTCTCCCGTGAAAACTATTGCAATAATTCACACTACATAAGTGTAGTTCTTCTAACAACTTAAAGAATTGTTTCTGCAGTTGTTTCTACAACCTTAGTTGTAAGCTCTGCGCTTGGAGCAAAATCGCCAAATGCGCCAAGGATACCACCTACGAGTGGAAGGTTTGCTATAGGCTGAAGCAGACCACCAATGATGTTACCTTTGTCATCAACTTCAATAAGAGTCTTAATAGCTGCACCGATTTCAGTAATATCAAGACCGAAGTTTGAAAGAAGCTGCCAAATCTGATCTAACATTATGCCTCCTCCTTTCCTATTTATTCACAAGTATCATATCACACACATCACAATTCTTTTTTCCAAAACAGAAAAATAATGTATTTTTTTTACATTTCTTGCATATATTTTAACCTTTTTGGAATCAAAAGATTATCATTCAGAATAAATTGTGGATTTTGGATTGCAATACGTTCTATGTCCTCATCTGATACTGTATGAGGATATTCATCAAACAAGGATGCCATATCAGTATTTCTAATATTGATTCTATGAGCATCAGAGCCGATAAAATCAACATACCCTGCCCCAAGCATTTTACATGATATATTCATAGCCATACTACCAAAAACACCCGCGGGAGAACCTGCATTTATCTGAAACAAAGCACCCATCTCTGAAAGCTTATCCAAACAACAGATGTCATTTTCTACAAACCCATACCTTTCAGGATGTGCTATTATTGGCACAAGACCAAAAGATTTGAGATACTTGCACCAGGATTCAACATCCGAGGCCATTGTTTTATTAAAATCAAACTCTATTAAAATATACCTTGATTCATTTAATGTGTATGGCTTGAAATACTTAACATCAAAAACATCATCATCACATAAGATCTCGAAGCCTTTTTTGATTATTAATCCCGAGCCCGTATCATACAATTCGTCAGAAAGTATTTCAACTTTTTCATCACGAATATCACAAAGCTCCTCGGCTTGATCCCAATACATAAGATGAGGCGTCACAAACAATACAGATGTATAGTTATCTTCTGCACACTCGCACATTTCAAAACTTTCACCAAAGCTTGTGGCACCATCATCTATCCCCCACAAAGAATGAGAATGGATATCTATAAAGCCATTATTCATCTGAGTCACCTACTTCAACAACAGGCTGGTGACTTCTTACACCTATAACGCCCTCGTCATACATAAGCTTCACAATGATAACTGTAAGTGGAAGCAACAATATACCAAATGCGCCGAAAATTTGCGCACCGAGGAACATTGCCATAATAGTAACAATTGATGGAAGACCAACCTGATTTGCAACCAGCTTAGGCTCTATAATCTGCCTTAAAACTGTAATAACACCATAAAGTATAATCAATCCTATACCCAAGCCGATATTACCGGTAAAGAGTGAGTATATGGCCCACGGTATAATTACAGTACCGGTTCCCAAAACAGGAATAATATCGACGATACATGTAACAAAAGCAATAATAACAATATAACCGCCATCATATGCACCAAGAAGCTTCATAAGGTTAAGACCCAAGAAAACCTCTGTAAACGTAATAATCATAATTGTTGCATATGCCTTAAAAAGCTTACCCACACCTTTGGTTATTGTATTTTTAGTTTTGCAAAGCTTACGACCCTTCTCTTCGGAAAGAATATCTAAAATCATATCGCGGATGATATCATATTCAGATGTCATAAATACACAGGAAATAATTGTTACAACAATACCCACAACAAGAGATGGCAAGCTTTTCACAACACCCCATGCACCGCTTATAGGAGCTGAAAGCATACTCAAATCGAACTCGGTATCCTGTACAGAAAAGTTCTCAAAAAAATTAACTATTTTGTCACTCAAAGCTGTCCCTATACCTTTGGGTAATGCCACAACAAGATTCAAAAGCCTGTTTTCAATTTCACCAAGGAAGTCATCAAGGCTTGAAAACTGCCCGATAAAAAATTCAAGAAACTCTTTTAATTCACCCACTATAGCACCGATTCCCAAAACTAATGCACCAACAATTAAAACAACTATCAACAACACTAATATGGTAGATACAAATCCGTGAGCTTTTATATTCAGCTTCTTACTTATCTTACGCACGGGGCTTTGCAAGAAAATTGCCAAGGTTGCCGCAAAAGCAAAGGGAAAAACATACCAGAAGGCATAGTTAATTACAAAATAATACAAACCAATGATTATGGAAAAATATATGAAATTAATAATAAAAGACTTTCTGTCGGCAATCGCTTTCTCCACTATTTATACCTCCAAAAACATTTTTATAAACTTTATGCACTTATTTTAAACCATTATTTTGAATATTACAATTATATATTGGAAAATTTTTGTAAAATATTTTGTTGTTTTTTTAAATTTACTCTTTATTATCTTACAATTATATGATAAAATGATATGGATTACATTTACCTTGGAGGCAAAATTATGCAGATTGCTATAATGGGCTTCGGCACCATTGGTTCCGGTGTTGCCGAGCTTTTAATGAAAAACAAGAAAAGCATTGTTGCTAAAAGCACACAGAATACTCTCGATATTAAATACATACTTGATATACGTGATTTTTCCAACCACGAGCTTGGAGAATACTTCACAACAGATTTCAATGATATACTTAATGATACATCAGTTGGAATTGTCGTTGAATGTATGGGCGGTACAAGCCCTGCTTACGAATATGTTTCAAGCTGTCTTAAAGCAGGTAAAAGTGTTGTTTCATCAAATAAAGAGCTTGTTGCCGCAAAGGGTCACGAGCTTTTAAATCTTGCAAAGGAAAACAATGTCAACTTCTTATTCGAGGCAAGTGTTGGTGGCGGTATTCCCATTATCAGACCAATCAGTCAATGCCTTGCCGCAAATGAAATCTGCGAAATTGCAGGTATTCTTAACGGAACAACTAACTTTATTCTTACAATGATGATTCAAGAAGGCATGTCATTTGAGGCTGCTCTTAAGCTTGCTCAGGATAATGGCTATGCCGAAAGAGACCCTTCCGCTGATATTTTAGGTCACGATGCCGCAAGAAAGATTTGCATTCTTGCATCTCTTTGCTTTGGAAAACACGTATACCCTGACGTTGTTGAAACAGCAGGTATTACAGAAATCACCTCAGAAGATGTGGCTTACGCTAAAAACTGGGGCGGTGTTATAAAACTTATCGGCAGAGCTGTGCAGAATGACAACGGCAAAATCATTATTACCGTAGGTCCTTCTCTTATTCAGAATCACAGTCAGCTTGCTTCTGTTGATGATGTATTCAATGCTATCCTTGTTCGTGGTGACGCTATTGGTGACGTTGTTTTCTATGGTAAGGGTGCAGGCAAGCTTCCTACAGCAAGTGCTGTTGTTGCTGACGTTATTGACTGTGCCAAGCATACTGTAAAAAGAAAGGCTTTTGGTTGGGGTCCTGCAGAGGATAATTATGTTATTGCACCTAATCTTAACAGTGGTGCTCTTTATGTAAGAGCTACTACAGATGACTATGTTGCAGCTTTCAATGAAATCAACAAAGTATTTGATTCACCTACAATTCTCCATCGTGAGGACGAGCCTAAAACAGAAATCGCTTTCATTACTCCTGTTATGCGTGAAAAAGAAGCACGAGAAGTAATCGAAAAGCTTCCTATTGATACAAAATTAGTTCTCAGAGTTCTTGATTATTAATTGAAAGGATGATTTGCTATGGCATTATGTCCTAATTGCTATGCAATCCTTAATTTTTGGGATATAAAAGCTGAATGTCCCCATTGTGGTGTTAATATACCCAACTATAACTGGGAAGGCAGACTTGACGAGGATGCCCAAAATGCTGAAATTGCTTGGGCTAAATTCAGAAAATTTACAGGCAACTTCAAAAGTGCACTTTTTGGGAATAAATTAAGAATAATTCGCTTTGTTTGTACATTCTTACCTTTGGTTGCGCTTATTCTCCCTTTGGCAAATTATTCTGTTTCACTTCCCTTTTTAAGCAAATCTCAAAGCTCATTAACTTTGTTAGATTTCACACTAAACAAGCTTCTTTCACTCAATTGGGGTTCTTTGATTAACCTTGCAGGGGCAGAGAATTTAGGGGCGCCATTTCTTCTTGTGATAGTTTCTGTATTATGCTTGTATCTTGCAGTTGTATTCGGTGTATTAAACTTCATTTTTGTTTTAATAAAAGCACCATCACTTAAAGCTGGTATAAACATTGCGCTCTGTGTACTTTCTGATTTATGCTTTATTTTACCCGGTATCTTCTTTACAATTGCTACAAATCAGATAAGCAACTCTACAGCACAATTTATTGATGGTAATGTACAGTTTGGTTTGTTTGTTGGAATTGCTTTGTTTACACTTAATGTAGTTCTTAATACAATTGTAAACAAAACCTTCAAAAAGCAACGAGCTGAGCAGAAATAATTTTAAATGCAAAGTAAATCCACCAAATCCATACGGATTTGGTGGATTTTTTAGAATTTGATGTCGCTTTCATATTCTGCGAGTCTTACATCATATGATTTGTTTATCTCATTTTCAAAAACAAGAACAGGATTTTCTACCCCAAGAAGCTTCATAAGATACTTTGTAAAATCAGGGTTATAAATCAACATAGGACCAAGTAAATATGTTCCAAACAGATTATTACGCTTTATACCCTCTGTTTTACATTCCTTAAAAGAGCCGTAACCTTTAGTTACCTTTATAAAACTGTCTTTCTCAGCAATTTCATAGCTGTGAGAAAATCTGCTTGTATATCCAACAATCTTCATACCCTCAAACTCACCTAAAACAAGTGAATTGTGGCGGTCAGGAATTGTTCTTTGAGAATAAAAATCAAATATTCCAAGAGCCTGGATTTTCTTTCCGTCAGAATCTAAAATATAATTACCCATAATCTCAAAGGTGTTACCTGTCATAAGGAATATTACACCTTTTTCTATAAGCTCTTTAATTCTATCCTCTTTGCCCTTGAGTCTGTTAAGTATTTTCTCCTGGTTAGATTCACTACAGGAGCCGAAGTAAACCATATCTACATCTTCCGTTAAAAACAAAGGCATCTCACTTACGGGAGTTTTTACAAACTCGGCATCAGGCAGGCACATTTCGAAATAACGCATATTTGCTTTATCTCCGAACAAGCAACAAATCTCAGGATATAATACCTCTATCTTCATTATTGCTCACCGCCTTTTCCATTATGTGCACGATTAAAAACTGATATAAGCTTTTCTTCAACCTTAAGTGAATGCTCATAGGTAGATGGGTCGTGAATGAAATAAAGCTTTTCAATATCTGTATTCATAACATCAACTGCACTCATTTCATCTTCGTGGCAAACGATTTTATCTTCGCTTACACCTGCAATAAGAAGCCTGAGCTTGTAGTCATAGCAACGAGGACCTGCAACAACAATCTGTATAAGATTTGGTGTGTTGAAAAATTCAAAGTCAACATCATATATCCAACCGATTACTTCAGAAGAATTTTTGCGGTCAAACCAGTCATCTATCATCATAAATATTGAAAACTCTCCGCTTTCGTGACCAACAAAATCCGCAGTTCTTGAACAAGAAACAGAGTTCTGACCCTTAGCCATAGTTCTGATTATTTCCGTTTTACCTGCTTTAAGCTCTTTGTAACGTGTTTTTGTAACACCAATCTTGTGCATATGGGCTTCAATTACATTTTTATCTACACCAAACTCTGAAAGAACTGTAACCGCTGCAAGCTCATTATAGATATTATAAAGAGCCTTGTTTACGATTGGGTAAACATCTTCTTCATCACCATGCTTTATGGTAATTGTATTATTTTCATAATTGATTTTTGTCAAACGATATTCAGCCTCGTTTGATTTAAAACCACACTTGGGACAATATGCATTACCTATGTGATGATAGCGAAGATAGTTATACTTAAGCTTTTCATCACAAACAGGACAAATTGAAAAGTCATTAATAAGATTTGTGCACTCTGTTACATCTGTACTGAGCTGATCTATACCGAAATAAACTCTTTCATTATCCTTTAAGAGTTGTGATGAAAGAAGGCAATCCGCATTAAGTACAAGCTTTGTTGTTTTTGGAACATATGTGTCAAGAATATTAAAAATAAACTCAGGATGAGCATTCCTTCTCATGGAATCCCTGAAAAGATTTGTACAAACAAGATAATCCGGCTTAATAAACGGAAGAATAAGTCTTGAATACTTTTCATCCACTTCTAAAACCAATGCATCAACCTTGGGTTTGCCAAAAATATTAACACTGTGTGTAAGGGCTGTAGCAACACCGGTATTGATATTTGAACCATATCTATTGGAAACAATGTTCATTCCGCTTGAAGAAAGAATATCAGCTACCATATTGGTTGTGGTAGTTTTACCATTAGTTCCTGTAACACAAATCACATATGGTGATTTTTTTGTTCTTCCCAAATAATCCGGACATATCTTTAATGCAATATAACCCGGATACATTGTTGCATTTTTACCTAAAATACGAAGAAATCTGAAGCCAAGCTTTGCAGCCCATAAGGCAATAAGATATCTTAATTTTCCCATTACTATTATTCAACCTCTGATGTGCAGTTAGGGCAACGCGTTGCCTCAATGTCTATTTCACTCTTGCAGAAAGGACAAACCTTTGTTGTTGGTGCCGCTTCCTCTTCTTCCTTTTTGCCAATTCCTCTGATTTTATTAATACCCTTAACAAGTAAGAATATTACAAATGCAGTAATAAGGAAATCAATAACACCCTGAATGAATACGCCATAGCTGAGAACTGCAGCACCGGCTTCTGTTGCTTCTGCAAGTGTTGCATACTCTGCACCATCAAGTGCAACAAACTTCTCTGTAAAAGAAACATTTTTAGTAAGTAAAGAAATAAGTGGTGTTATAACATTTTCAACAAGGCTTTTTACGATACCGGAAAAAGCACTACCGATAATAACACCGACTGCAAGGTCAATCACATTACCCTGAGCAATAAACGCTTTAAATTCTGCAAAAAATTTTTTCATAAGAAAACAACTCCTTAAATAATATTTATTGCAAAATTATACCATATATATTTATTCTTTTAAAGTCTTTTACTGTATGTTTTTAAATTTTTATTGCCTAAAACATTAATTTGTAGTATAATTCTTATTCAAGGAAGCATATCCAAATCAGCTTTATATAAAACGATGATATGAAGGAGATGATTTTGTGATTCTAACAGCCGATATAGGCAATACAAACATCACTTTAGGCATCTATGATAACGACACACCTGTGTGCATTTCAAGGCTTGCCACCCAAAGACACAGAACCGCTGACCAATATGCTATTGAGTTAGATGCAATTTTCAAATTAGAAAGCCTTGACAAAAAAATAAGCGGTGCTATAATTAGCTCCGTTGTTCCTGAGCTTACCCGCATTTTTAAAAACGCAATTGAGAAGGTAACCGATTGCAATGCGCTTGTTGTTGCGGCGGGTATTAAAAACGGGTTAAAAATAGTAACAGATAATCCAAAGGAATTGGGTGCTGACCTTGTAGCAGGTGCTGTTGGTGCCATAAGCCAATACGAATTACCTTGTCTTGTTATGGATTTAGGTACTGCAACAAAAATTTCTGTTATTGATGAAGGCGGTGTCTTTGCAGGTTGCACTATTGCTCCCGGAATAGGCATTTCCCTCGATGCCCTTTCTTCAAGAACATCACAGCTTCCTGCAATTGAGCTTTCCGCACCGGACCATGCAATAGGCACAAATACAATTGAATGTATCCGCTCCGGAACGGTATTAGGCAATGCCGCAATGCTTGATGGGATGGCTGACAGGCTTGAAAAAGAGCTTGGCAAACCAATCAAGACACTTGTTGCAACAGGTGGCCTTGCAAAAGAAATTGTTGCATGCTGTGAAAAAAACATAATTTTCAATAAGAACCTTGTTTTAGAGGGTCTTTTGAGCATATACAAAAAAAATAAATAATGATTACTAAGTCAGGTTTACTTGATTTAATAATAAAAAATGCATTGTACCTTTAGAGTGTGTCAAGTGTATTTGAAACACTACAAGGACAGTAGCAAAGGAGTTTTATTATGAAAAAGAAAGAAAAACTTGTTCGTCTTGTAATGTGCGCCCTATTTTCGGCATTGATAGTCGTAATGACATTCACACCATACCTGGGCTATATTTCAGTAGGACCTATTGAAATTACCACATTACACATCATCGCAATTTTCGGTGCCCTTGTTTTGGGACCGAAATACGGCGCAATTGTTGGTGGCGTATGGGGTCTCACTTGTATTGTGAGAGCAATTCAAATGGGCTTTGCACCATTTGCTAACCCATTGGTTTCCCTTGTACCGCGAATTTTGGTAGCAGTTGTGGCAGGTTGGGTATTCATTGGATTATCCAAAACAAAATGCCCCAAGGCAATCTCACTTGGTATTGCTACATTGGCAGGTACACTTACCAACACAGTTCTTGTTATAAGCGCACTTCAGATTTTTGGCGGTTTCGAATCACTTTTAGGTGCCGCGGCAGCTGCCATAGAAACGATTATCCTTACACTTATCGGCACAAATGGTTTAATTGAGCTTATAAGCGCAATTGTTATTGTACCATCTCTTTATATGGCAACCGAAAAATTCTTTAAATCAAAAATATAAAAAAGCAAAAGCCGAAGATTCCGTTCACTTGAATCTTCGGCTTATTTTTTATTTTAGTTTGATGTAGCCTGTGTAGCAGATGCTTCTGTAGGAGCCTGTGTAGCAGATGCATCAGTTGCATCTGGGATAGCTGTTGTGAGAACAGGCTGTGTTATAAATTCGTCCATAACCTCACTACCATCTTCGTCTGTTACCGGTGGGTAATAATCGAATGGCTTATAAGAAATTGTATTGCAAAGTGCAACACTGTCTGCGATTGCAGTCTGAGGATTTTTAGATTCATAAAGAATCTTATAAATATTACCGTGATTTCTGAAGAAGTAAAGAATATTCATACCTTCTTCATTCTTCATTGTAAAACGAACAACACCTTCGCAAGCGTCACCCAAATCTTCAACATTTTCTTCCCATGTTAATGTAACCTGATCATAATCAAGAAGCTGTTCATATGTATCGAAGTTTGATTCATAAACATCCTGATATGATTTATCATGAATAACGATTGAGAATGCATCGCCTGTTTTTTTATTTTTAAAAGCACCAAGCTTAGATTCATCAATCACCCAATTTTCAGGAAGAGTTATTTTGTAGCCATACTGTTCAACAACATTCTTTTCTGAAAGTGGTTCAAAGGGTTGGATATTGGTTAAACGGTTACCTTTATCGTCTTTGGCGTAATCGCCATCCTCATCTGTATGGAAAACAATAAACTCACCGTTTTCATCGAGCTCCTTGTTTCCTTCTGCATCAGTAATGAATGGATATTCATCACCTTCAATATAGAGCTTGGGTGGCTGATTTTCTTCATTGTTATTGCATGCAGCAAAAACACCCACAAACATCAGGGTAGCTGCTATCATAACAGCAATTATTTTTTTATTCAAGGTTTTTTCCTCCGTTTTTATTTTTCGGCTGTTTCAAGTGGACTTGTAGGAAGCTCGCTTTCCCAGTTTATTTCAAAATATGCTGTATCTTCAAGAGTGAAGATAACACTAACATCACCATAATCTGCAAAAGTGCCTGCACCTGTCATATGAGCTGTAACATTTGCAGCCTTATAGTAGTTAAGGTTTGTAATTTCATCTGTAAGTCTGTTAACTGTAGCTGTAATTTTGCAACCGCTGTATGCTACATCGTAATCGTTGAACTTAAGATATTCTTGTGTTTTAGCAAATTCTTCAGATGCAAGAATTTCATCCTTATCGCGGAGATCAAATGCTTTCTGAAGAGCGGCTGTATCGCCATTTGTTTCAATATCGTTGAAAACTATTGTAATGAAATAGTTATCGCCAACTTCTTTAATTGTTGCGTAGTCTATATCTGAAATTGTAAGCTTAGATGCCCATGGCTCACCTTTAACAAAAAGGTAGCTGCTGTTATCTGCACCCATTGCGATATCGCCTGATGATTCTTTGATATTTGAAAGAATCATATCCTTAACGCCTTTTGCGGCTTTGTTGATTGAAGCAAGGCTTTCATCAACCTCTTCAGCATCCTCTGCACCGGCCTTTGCAACCTTTATGCTATCGTTAGGAACAGATTTTTCGTATCTGTAATACATTGCAGGCTTTGAATCCTTAAGATCATTAACTATATCGTTGAAATAGTTCAAGACTGCTTCACTTGTATTGCTCACAGGAGTTGCACTTTCTGTGTAAACTGCCTCTTCTGTTGTGAAAACTTCTGCCTCGTTTGATGCATCGTCTGAAGAACCGCAGGATGTAAGACATACGAGCAATGAAATCACAAGCATGATTGCCATAAGTACTGTTAATTTGCTTTTCATTAAGGTTTTACCCCTTTCGATGATTGTAGGATAGCCGATATATAACGACAATACCCTTTATATTTACCATATGATTATAGCACAAATTTCGTTATAGCAACAGAGAAAATAGATTTTTTTTTATATTTGTAAAAAAAGCACAAAATACGCCTTAATGTTTTGTATCTTACAACTAATATATTCAATATATTCCATTTGACTTTTGCACTCTGTTCTAATATAATTAGCAAAGAACTGAAGGTGAAATAATGATAGATTTAAAAAACAACAACGAAAAAAATACAAATTCTGAAAATACCGCAAAAAACAAACAGAAACGCAATACGGCACAAGAAGCAAATGCAAAAAGATTCCTTGGTATTCTGATTGCTATAATCGTGGTATTTGTAACTATTGTTTGTGTAATTGTGAGCAAGCGCAACCAAACACTTCTGGCTCAGCAAAAAATTGATGAAGCTACGAAAAACAATCCAACACAAAACTCAGCTGTACATACAACACCGGCAGGTGAATCCACCCCTGCTACAACACAGGCAACAACAGAAGTGCCAACATATGTTGATGTAGCTGTTGAGGATATAGGTACCGTTGATGAACCGACAATAGTCACTATTGACGAGGAAAAATTGCACTTAACACTACTCAAAGTTGGCTATAAGCTTCCTGAAGATTACAAGCCTGACCTTGTTTATGTATGCAAAAGCGGTGAAAGACTTAACATCAAGGTGGCAGAAAGCTACGAAAAAATGTACAATGCAGCATTAAAAGATGGCTTGTTGCTTACCCCATGCTCCGGTTACCGCTCGTACGAAACTCAGGAAAGAAATTATAATCGCAAGGTAGATTTTTATATATCCCAAGGGTATGCCGAAGCCGATGCTCACATAAAAGCTGCTGAAACAGTTATGCCTGCAGGCTCTTCAGAACACAACCTGGGTATCGCAATGGATATTATAAGCGTAGAAAACTGGGTTGAGGAAACAGAAGAATTCAAGTGGCTTCAAAAAAATGCCGCTGATTATGGTTTTATATTACGTTATCCAAAAAACAAACAAAGTATAACAAACGTAATTTACGAACCATGGCATTGGCGTTATGTAGGTGTTGAAGCCGCTAAAGAAATCAAAGAAAAAGGTCTTACATTAGAAGAATATCTGGGGGTAACAGCAGAATGATCGGAATAAAAGTAGAAAAGGCACACGGAGAGTACGATCCCGGAACAAGCAAATTTTTCGGCTCACCCACTATGCCCGAAGAGTGGCTTGCAGACGGCACAGTTGGTGATGAAGACTTTTTCTTCTGCCAATTAAAAGTATCTGAATTCAAAGGCTTTGATAAAACGGGCGTTGCACCGCAGGTAGGCTTTATATATTTCTTTTTGACCTTTAATGACGGTGTATTTATACCAAATGTACGATACTCTGCGGAGGAACCCGATATACTTATAGATGATTTCAATGCAGGCTTCGACTTTTTAGGCGATACCGAAACGGAATACTCTATAGATTATATAAAAACAGATAACGAATCAGACGGAACAGGAATATTAGCTGAAAATGGTGATATTATTACACTTTTGCAATATGACCCATTGGATGACAATATGCCTTCATTCCTTGCGAATACAGAAAAAATTGCATATTTCAGAATGAAAACAGAGGACTTAAAAAAACTCGACTTCAGTAATGTTGAGTTTTCAATTGAATAACCAAAAGAACACATAACGTGGCTGTAAAAACTATAGGTTTTTACAGCCACGTTTATCACTTTATTTCTGCTATTGTTACACCATTTTCGCCCTCACCGAAGGTACCAAGGCGGAAGGTACGTATTCTTGGGTCAGATTTAAGGTACTGAGTTATACCTGCCCTGAGGGCACCTGTGCCTTTACCATGGATAATGGTGCACTCTGTAAGCCCTGAAAGAAGCAAGTCGTCAAGGAATCTGTCAAGAACAAGTATTGCCTCGTCCACCATAAGGCCTCTTAAATCACAACGATTGCTTACCTGCATATTTGAACGGCTTTCACCGCTTACGCGACCTGTGGCAACCTTCTTTTTAGGTTCCTCTTTTTTAGGCTTATCTACAAGGCGGAGTGTTTCCTCCTTAACCCTCATTTTTAGCATACCTGCAGCAATTTCAACTGTACCTTTCTTGTCCTTAAGAGCGGTAACTGTAGCATTCTTGCCTATTGTTTTACAGAATACAGTATCACCTATCTGCAATTCTCGCGGAAGCTTATAGTCATCGTCATCATCAAGAGAATCAAAAACAGGATTTACTGCGCTGTTGATTGAATTAAGGTGGGAATTAACAACACTTTTTGTTTTACGGGCAAGCTCTGCGGCATTCTGTGTTTTCTTTGCCTCTTTTTTAAGCTGTTCAACCTGATTAAGAAGTGCGTTTGCTTCCCGCTTTGCGTGCTCAACTATACGGAGAGCTTCCCCTCTTGCTTTTTCTATTTCCTTTTCGCGCCTTTGCTCTGCATCCTTTAAAACTGATGCTGCCTTTTCTCTGTCCGCCTTTGCAGATTCTGTTATAGCCTTTGCCTGAGAGCGCTGTTTTTCCATTTCAAGACGACTTTTTTCAAGGCTGTCCACAACATCCTCAAAGCGGATATTTTCATTTGACACAAGCTCTGTTGCTCTGTCAATTATATCCTTACTTATACCTAACCTTTCAGATATAGCAAAGGCATTTGACCTGCCGGGAATACCTATAAGAAGTCTGTAGGTAGGCTTAAGGCTGTTAACATCAAACTCACAAGAGCCGTTTTCCACCCTTGGTGTTTCCAAGGCATAGGCTTTAAGCTCTGCATAATGAGTTGTGGCGGCAATTTTTGCACCCTGACGGTGTAATTGCTCAAGTATTGCCATAGCAAGTGCGGCACCCTCAACAGGGTCTGTACCTGCACCCAACTCGTCTATTAAAACAAGAGATTTTTCATCTGCACACTTTAAAATATTTACAATATTCACCATATGTGAAGAGAATGTGGAAAGTGATTGCTCAATACTCTGCTCATCACCTATATCAACAAGAATATTATCGTACACAGACACCTTGCTTTCATCAGCAGCAGGCACAAAAAGACCAATTGATGCCATTGCAGACAAAAGCCCTATTGTTTTAATTGCAACTGTTTTACCACCTGTATTTGGTCCTGTAATAACAAGTGTGTCAAAATCGGAGCCAAGGCGGATATCTGTTGCAACAACCTTAGCAGGGTCAATCAACGGATGGCGCGCCTTATTAAGCTCTGTTACACCCTTATCGTTGAGAATGGGTACACTACCCTTCATATGATATGCAAGATGCGCTTTTGCAAAAATAACATTTATTTCAACAGCACTTTCGTAGCTACCCTTGATTTCGTGAAGAAAGTTACCGGCTTCTGTTGAAAGCTCGTATAAAATACGTTCAATTTCCTGGGCTTCCTTACCCTTAAGCACACGGATATCGTTATTTGCTTCAACAACACCTGCAGGCTCGATAAACACTGTAGCACCTGTTGAAGATGTATCGTGAACAAGACCGGATATTGAATTCCTGTGCTCGCTCTTTACGGGCACAACATACCTGCCATTTCGTTGTGTAACAATAGCATCCTGGAGCATCGTTCTCAAGGATTGTGAACGGATAAGCTTTTCCAACTGCTCACGAACACTATTCTCTTTATTTTTTATCTGACGGCGTATGCTTGCAAGCTCCGGGGAAGCATTATCACTCATTTCATCTTCAGAAAGAATTGCAGAGAAAATCTTTTCTTCCAAGTACTTATTAGGCATAAGTGAGCTGAAATAGATATCAATGCTTCTGTCTTCATGACCCGAATTTGCACGCCATTCACTTATAGCTCGCACGGCACGTACTGTTGAGCCTATATCAAGAAGCTCCTTCATCGACAGTACACCGCCTGCATTGGCACGGGAAAGTGCATTTGTAACATTTTTAAGTCCACCAAATGAAGGTCCCCCATGCTTTGCCAGCATTATGTACGCATCCCCTGTCATACCCAGAAGCCTTTGTGCTTTATTAAGGTCTTTTTCAGGGCGCAATGAAAGAATGCTTTCCTTAGCATCGTCATTACAGCCTCTTGCGGAAAGCATTGAAAGAACTTTATCAAATTCAAGCGCTTTTAAATGTCTGTTTAATTCTGTCATTACTTTTATCCTTGTTTTAATATTCTGTAAAAATCGAGTGTTGAAAATTTCCGTTCCGTTTTTTGTAATAAATACATTTCACATATTTCACAGAAACGTTTTAATGATTCGTCTGATAATGAGAAAGAAAAAATCTTGTCAAAGTCTGAAAGTGTAACAAAACGCATTGCCTGTATTACAGATGCATTAAGACAATAGCCCTGACCTGAAGAAGAGCAATTATCACAATATATCTTACCGCTTTCAGCAGAAAAATACATATATTCAGATTCATATGTACCGCACCTGTCACAGGCTAATAATGCAGGCATATAGCCACTTAGTGACATAAGCCTCAATTCAACAACCGCTTTGATAAAATCAGGTGTTTTCTTATCACCCTTTAGTAGCCATAAGGCATTGAGAAAAAGTCGGAGAATCTCCTCCGACTCGTATTCTTCCTCACAAAATTCGTTGGCAAGCTGGCAGAAATACTGGGCTAATGCCATTTTTTCCACATCCTGCCTTAATTCGAAAAAAACTTCCTTAACAAGAGCATCTTCAACTGAATATGCATCCTTTGTTTTTACAAATGTAAAATCTGCATACGCCATTAAAGATGTTGCAGCCAGTTTTTTACTTTTAGTCTTTTTTGCACCTCTTGAAAAAGCTCGCACCAAGCCATACTGTGCCGTAAGCACAGTTATAAGCTTATCGGACTCCCCTATGCTCTGCTCCTTTATTACAAGCCCCGGTGCTGTTATTTTTATCAAGCGCTTCCAACTCCGTTTTTTCTATGGAATTTACACAATTGCGATATATCAGGTAATCGGCTACACTACCATTTTCGCAAAACTTTTCCCACAACTTATTTTCGTCCATCAAACCACTCCCACAGAATATCTACACTACTATTCTATTCAATGGGAATTTCATTATACAGTTACAAATTAATCCAATCCGAAATTATGAATTAAACCTTCACGATTTCGCCAATCCTCTTTAACCTTTACCCAGCATTGAAGATTAACCTTGCACTCAAAAAAGTTTTCGAGCTCATGGCGGGCATTTGTTGAAATCTCTTTAAGCATAGCACCTTTTTTGCCAATTACTATACCCTTGTGGCTTTCTCTCTCACAATAAATAACCGCTTCAATATCCAATATAGGCTTGTCCTCGCGCTCGCGCATTTTTTCAATTGAAACTGCTATACCGTGAGGGATTTCCTCATTCAATCTGTGGAGAAGCTTTTCTCTTATCATTTCTGCCGCTAAAACGCGCTCAGGCTGGTCTGTTAAAGTATCCTCAGGGAAGAAAAATTCAGATGGTGCAGCAAGCTTTATAAGCTCCTCTTTAAGCTCGTCCATTCCGTCTCCGTCTTTAGCAGAAACAGGCACAACAGCAGTAAAATCAAGAAGCTTTGTAAGCTCTAAAATTCTTGTCATAAGCTCCTGCTTATCGGATACCATATCGATTTTATTGATAGCCAAAACAACAGGGATCTTTTCTTTATTGAGTTTTTCAAGCAACTCGATTTCTGTTGGTCTGATTTCCCCTCTGCTTTCTGTTACAAAAAGGCAGGAATCAACACCGCCGATGCTATCATCAACGGCTTTTATCATTTTTTCACCCAATTTTGTTTTAGGCTTATGAAAGCCAGGCGTATCTGTAAACACAAGCTGTGTTTCATCCTCAGTTAAAACACCCATAATCTTTGTACGGGTTGTTTGCGGTCTTGAAGATACAATTGCAACCTTCTGACCAAGAAGCTTATTAAGAATTGAGGATTTACCCACATTAGGGCGACCTACTATTGCTATAAATGCTGTTTTCTTTTCTGACATTATTTATTACCTTTTCTTTGTTTTAATTTTTTACTGACTTTTCTTATAAATTTGTTGTTAAGCTTGAATATAAACAGCAACGATACAACGAAGCTTGCAAGAAGCAAAACTATAGAAAACGGATTATTTATATAATACTCAAAAAGCTGTTGAAATGCTGTTGGTTGCCATAAAAACAAAACACCTATAAACACCGCGGCACAGCTGAATACAAAAACAGCACCTGCGGCTACATCCTTTGAAATTTTTATAGTGTGTATTGTTTCTCGCGTAACCGAGTCATCTGCCTTTTCGATACCGCTGTTTATCATTTCACCACCGATAACAAGGGACGCAACAAGAATTAAAATAGCATATTCTACCTTTGAAAGCACAAAGAAATCATACCTAAAAAGGAAAAATGTCATATATGCAAAGCATGTTAAATGGATTCTGAAATTTCTTTCGTTGAAAACCATCCACCCACAGCCTTTGATTGCGTATATAAAGCTGCGCAACAGACTATCTATATCATGCATGGAAATTATTCCTCCTCGGAATTCATATAGTAAGACTCATTGCGTTTAAGTCCTAACTCTGTGAGCACTCGTTCTTCCTTTTCTCTCATATGAACAGCCTCAATACCGCCATTAACATGGTCATAGCCTAAAAGATGAAGCATTGAGTGAACTGTAAGAAAACCGATTTCGCGCTGGAGGGTGTGACCGTATGTATAGGCTTGTCTGACAGCAGTAGGAACGGATATTACAATATCACCCAAAAGACAAGCGCCTGTTTCAAGATTTTTATCATACACACCATTCTCACCCAACGGGAATGATAATACATCTGTGCTTTTATCCACATCACGGTGCATTTTATTAAGCTCGTGAATTCTTTCATCGTCAACAAAAGTAACGCTGATTTCTGCAGGCTCAGAGAAATTCTCGAAAGTCAACACAGCATTACAGCAACGCCTCACAAGAAGCCTTACGCCTGTAGGAATTTTAACCTCTTTTTGTTCGTTTGAGATAATTACCTTTATTTTCTCTTTCATTTTCTCTTCTTTGCCTCCTCATATTTTTCGTATGCCCTTATAATATCCTGCACCAGCTTATGCCTTACAACATCCTTGCCGGTGAATTTTACTATATCAATCTGCTCCATATTCTTGAGAATCTTTGTTACCTCAACAAGACCAGAACGCTTTCCGTCAGGCAAGTCTATCTGAGTAACGTCACCTGTAACAACAACCTTTGAATTAAAGCCCATTCGTGTCAAGAACATTTTCATTTGTTCAGGTGTTGTGTTCTGCGCTTCATCAAGAATAATAAAGCTGTCATCAAGTGTCCTTCCTCGCATATACGCAAGGGGAGCCACTTCAATATTTCCTCTTTCAAGATATTTATTGAAATTTTCAGCACCAAGCATATCAAAAAGCGCATCGTAAAGCGGTCTTAAATAAGGGTCCACCTTGCTTTGAAGGTCACCGGGCAAGAAGCCTAACTTTTCACCAGCTTCAACAGCAGGTCTTGTAAGAATAATACGGTTAACCTCTTTTGCCCTGAATGCATTTACCGCCATTGCAACTGCAAGATATGTTTTACCTGTACCTGCAGGACCTACGCCAATAACAATGGTGTTGTTTTTTATGGATTCTACATATTTCTTCTGACCTAATGTTTTTGGCTTTACAGGCTTACCCTTGCTTGTAATACAAACACAGTCCCCCGACATAGAGGTGATTTTATCTTCATTACCCTCACCCACAAGTGATATAACATACCTTACATTCTGCTCATTAAGTGTTTCACCACGATTCAAAAGCATTAAAAGACCATTAATAGCTTTACAAGCTTTTGAAACATTTTCAGGCTCACCATTGATTTTAATATCTGACCCACGGCTGATTACATCAACATCGAAAGCCTTTCTTATAAGCAAAATATTTTCGTCAAAGCTACCGAAGAGGCTTACCGCCTGCTCCATTCTGTCAACATTTATAATCTGTTCCGACTTAATTACCCTCTTTAATACAATATTGAATATAAATTAACAATCATAGTATATCATAAATTTTGTAAATGTCTACTAAAATTTTTGATTTTTTTTGTTAAAAGGTGTTAATTTTTTCGCGTATATGTGTATTGGTCGCTTTGATTCATTCAACATCAACCTGCCGTTCAATGGCAATATCTTCAACACATATAATTTTCATTGTCGTAATTACCGTACCATTGTTTTTTTCTGTTTCATATAACAGTTTTTTCAACTCTGCGTCAGAATAATCCTTTCTTTTTTCTTTTACACACATCAGAGTATTATAAAGCTCCGCCTGATTATCCGTAAACGACACCTGACTTTCTTTGGCAGATAAATAATCCACCCTATGAAAGCCTATGGGCAGAATTGTATTATTTCCTTCCATAAAGATTTCCGTTTCGACCCGGTGCAAGGAATCCTTTTCTTTGTTCAATGGTATGACAATTCCGAAAAAATCAAATTTATATAACGACGGCTCAGAGTAAATCACATTTCGTCTGCTTTTGAGCTGTACACTCTTTTTTATTTCACTTTCCGTCTGCGCATACACTTTACCCGAAGCGTGCACAAACCTTTCTGTAAAATCGGCATTTTTTATAACTCCCGATATTAAGAGACTGTCTTTAACAACATATGTGCCTGCATCAACCATATTCTGACCTGCATACCCTTCCACAAGTTTTACCAACCCATTCTTTTTGGCAACTACATTTGTAAGTATGTACGGATCTCTTATTGGCTTTTGCGGTACGGCATAGGTATATTCTATTTGCGCCTTTGTTCCAAAAATATTCAACGATACCCACGAAAGCTCAGAAAAGCTGTCAAGAAGCTGCTCCTGAACCTTTAAAATATCAATTTTCGATTTTCGCGCCCCGACTTTCACACCTAAATTCGACAGCTCTTCTGTAAAGTGTTCTATCTTTACACCATCATTTGAGGTGATTTCTACATCCCATATAAAGCCACTTGCAAACCACATAAGCAAAACCACTAAAACCAAGCCCAAAAGCGCACCACATCGCCATTTATGCCTTATAAAAAAAGACGGCAAGCCATAGCTTTTTATTAATTTTATTTCCATTCCCGACCTTTCGGCAGGGAGATTTATTCTTTTAAACTCAGCTTCAGTTGTAAAGGCGGATACCTTTACTCCGTCATTTTTCAATCCCCACAGATTAAGATTATTAATTTTGCATAAATTTAAAAATCTTTCTGTAAAACCCCCATATGCCTCAAAGAAAACATATCCTTGAATAAGCCTTAAAAGTTTAATCATTGCTTTTCACCACGAATTCAAAAATATTATATATGCAAAAATCCATAAAGCCTAAATAAATTCTATACTATGTATTATCCCTGTTATATCTGTTTGACCAAACACAAAAGAATCAACCACAAAATCCGTACCCACAAGTTTTAATTTACTTGAACCTAAATCAAGCACCACGCATTCCTTTGAGTAATCAATAACACTTTTGCAATCAAATATTATCACCCTTTTATTTGCGTACAATTCTATGGTTGCGTTGTTTATATCTTCCTTCATATTTTTGATACTGTTAAATTTCATAAAAGCTCACTCCCCGTTATATTTTTATGATTAACAAACATAAAATATAAGGGGTGAATTCAATGATCAAGAAAATACATATAGCACCGATAAAAACTATTTTTAAAGTAATTTTTGTTTGTATATCGTTGTTTTGTCTTCTTATAAACCCCGAAAATATCGGACAGGGTGTCCGTAACGGACTTTTACTCCTTAGCGAAAATATTATTCCATCTCTTTTTCCTTTTATGATACTCTCGACATACATGGCATTTAGTCCGTTTATTATGAAAACAGGTAAGCTTATTAACAAACCAGCAGAAAAGATTTTCAACGTAAGCGGTATGGGCTTAATCGGTGTTCTCCTTGGTATTACGGGCGGTTACCCAATTGGTGCAAAAATCGTTTCTGATTTTTATCTAAACAAAACAATTTCAAAAAACGAAATGCAACGGTTATTCTGTTGGTGCGTTAATCCCAGCCCTGCATTTGTTATTACCGCAATAGGAACCTTTATGTTAAAAAGCACAACAAGCGGTGTTATTCTTTATATTTCAATTATCCTCGCCTCTCTTTCTCTTGGTATATTTACAGGCGCTATTGCTAAAAAAGAGCACAATACTCTACAGTGGCCATCACATATAGATAAGAAAAATGTTTTTGTTAATTCCGTTACATCTGCAAGCAAAGCCATGTTATCAATCTGCGCGTGGGTAATTGTTTTTTCAGCAATATCTGCGGGAATAGACATCGTAATAACCGAAGAATATTTTGCGTTATTCATTAAATCTGTGGCAGAGGTTACAATAGGTTGTCAGAATGTTATACTACACAAATTCTCGTTACCTGTTTTGAGTGCAGTATTAAGCTTTGGCGGTTTTGCTGTTATATTCCAGATTGCACCTTACCTTGAAAAATGTGGCTATGAATTAAAATATTTTATTTGTTGGCGGATTGTTTCGGGTGCACTCAGCGCTTTTTATTGTTCTGTTTTGTTCAAGCTTTTTCCACGCACAACAGAAGTTTTTCATGTTATTAAATTCAATAATACGGAGTTATTTTTTTCGCACAGCACAATCGCAACAATATTCTTACTTTTCACTTGTATTGTTTTGATTTTAGAGGTTGATAATAAAAAGAAATTGTGTTAAAATAAACCGAAATAAATGAAGGAAGTGAAATTTATGGCGCTTAAGCTTTTCAAAGGCAATATTGACCCGCAATGTGCATACTGTGAATTTGCAGAAATCAACCAAGGTAGTAATATTGCCGTATGCAGAAAAGTAGGCGGTATTATGCAGCTTCATTCCAAATGCAAAAAATATAAATATGACCCTTTAAAAAGACAGCCCAAAACAGTTTCTCTTATGGGTGATTATTCAAAAGAAGATTTTCAGCTATAGTCTATGACCGCATATTTTTGCGGTCTTTTATTTTTTGTGAAAAGTCACAAAATGTGGTTGTTTATTTTCAAAAAAATTTAACCTCTAATTTTGTCGTTTTCACTTGAAATAGCAATCAAATATTAGTACAATAAGTAATATAAAACAGAAAATTGATGGAGGTAGTAGTCGTGGCAGATGCATTCGGTATTCCAAACACAATTCCGGTAGGTCCTTTAGGTATTATTGCAACACCAGGTTGCGAGGAGCTTGCCGCTAAAATCAACAATTATCTTACTTCATGGAGAGAAGAAAGGGAAAGCGAGCACAAAGATACTATCGCTTTCTACGGCTATCAGAGAGATTCTTTTATCATTGACGTTGACTTCACAAGATTCGGCTCAGGTGAAGGAAAATGTGTTCTTCATGAAACAATTCGTGGTTACGATATCTATATTATCTGCGATTGCTTTAACCACGGCATAACATACAATATGTACGGCTACGAATGCCACTATTCACCGGACGAGCATTACGCAAACCTCAAAAGAGCAATTTCCGCTATCGAAGGTAAAGCAAGAAGAATCAATGTTATTATGCCTATGCTTTACGAAGGCAGACAGCACAAGCGCTCAAGAAGAGAATCCCTCGACTGTGCAATTGCCCTTCAGGAGCTTTGTGCAGATATGGGTGTTGAAAACATCATCACATTTGACGCACACGACCCAAGAGTACAGAACGCTATTCCTCTTAAGGGCTTTGAAAATGTTGCACCTACTTACCAGATGGTAAAGGCTCTTACAAAGAACTTTAAAGACCTCAAAATAGACCACGATCATCTTATGGTTATCTCCCCTGACGAAGGCGGTATGGGAAGATGTATTTACTATTCAACAGTTTTAGGCATCGACTTAGGTATGTTCTACAAGCGCCGCGATTATTCAGTTGTTGTGAACGGCAGAAACCCTATCCTCGCACACGAATTCTTAGGTGACGATGTTGAAGGTAAGGATTGCCTCATCATTGACGATATGATTTCTTCCGGTGACTCTATGATAGAGGTTGCTACAAAGCTTAAAGAGCTTAAAGCTAACAGAATTTTCATTTGCACAAGCTTTGGTCTTTTCTGCAATGGTCTCCAGGAATTCGATAAAGCATATGCAAGCAACATTATTGATGGTGTATTCACAACAAACCTTGTTTACAGAACACCTGAGCTTCTTGAAAAACCATGGTACTTTGAGGTTGATATGAGTAAATATTGCTCACTTATTATTGACACACTTAACCACGACTGCTCTGTTTCAAGCCTCCTTAACCCTGCCGATAAAATCAAGGCAAGACTTGAAAAGTACAAAGAAGAGCAAAAGAAAACCGAATTATCTCTTTTCAACAACTAAAACCAATTACAACCCTGCAGATTTTCTGCAGGGTTGTTTTTTCATTCATTAATATGTACAAATAATTATTGACTTTTATTATTAATTATAGTATTATTTATTATAATAAATAAGGGGTAAGTTCATTTGGGAACTATCTTTAAAATATTATTTTTGGAGGCAATCACCATGTTAAAAAAGAGAAAAATAGGTTTATACATATTCCTTAATATTATCACACTTGGTATTTACGGTCTTTTCTTCTGGAGCAAGTGGACAAATGATGTTAACACACTTTGTGAAGGTGACGACAAAGACAGCGCACATTACATTCTTGTATTCTTCCTCGACATATTCTCATTTGGTATTTACTCATTTGTATGGAATTACCAGATGGCTGAAAGATTATACCAGAAGGCTGCTGACTATGGCGTAGAGCTCAAGCATGGTGGTATGTTTGTTATGATTTGGAAGATCATACCTTTCGTAAGCAGTATTTACAAAATCTCTTATGCTAATAAGCTTATTGCCGGTTACAATGCAAAGCTTACAGCAAACCCTCAGACATTCGAAGTTGCTGAATAATTAAATTTTGTAGCCGACCTTTTCAGGTCGGCTGTTTTTTTGGAAGGATAAAAATGGATAAAACACTTAAATTCAAAAACGGTAAGTTTACTATTATGACATTGGGTGACATTCACGAGCACCTTGTTATTGATACTCCCCTCAAGCAAAAAAAACGAAACGATATGCACCGACTTGTAGAAGCAGGTATACGTGAGCATAAGCCTGATTTAATTGTACTTTTAGGTGATACTTGTGGTGAAAAAGATGATTCGGAGGGCTTTTCGGTTTACAAGGAAAATTTAAAGGATACATTAAAACCTATTCTTGAATCGGGCATTCCCTTCTGCTATGTTCTCGGCAACCACGAACACGACCACGGTCAGGAAGAGGAAATTGTAAAGGCTTACGAGCAATTTGAAACTATGATTGGTGAAAATGACAAAACTGCTCCACGAGGCAACTTCAACTGTAACATTCTTGTAAAAAACTCCGCAGGAACAGAGGATATACTTAACCTTTGGTTTATAGACTCCAACAACTGCTGTGATGACAGAGAGCTTTCTGTTTATGACTGGGTACATGAGGACCAAATACAATGGTATGAAAATAAAGTGCAGGAAATTAAAGATAACCACAATGGTAAAACTATTCCTGCAATACTTTTTCAGCACACACCTGTCTACGAAGAGAATTATATTATGCGCGAAGCAAAGTGGTACGAGAGACCCTTTGCCGCAAAAGGCAGTCACAAGCCCTTTGATAAATACTATATGAAAAAGAAGGGCGTACAGGGTTATTTAGGTGAAGGTCCCTGCTCCCCTATGTACAATGCAGGTCAGTTTGAAAGTTGGAAGAAAATGGGTGATGTAAAAGCCGCTTTTTTTGGTCACGATCACTTAAATGATTTCACAGGATATGTTGACGGCATTATGCTCGGTCAGAATAAAACAAGTGGTTTTTGTTGTTACACCGATGGTTGCCGTTCACTTGTACGAATCGTTACTGTTGAAGAAAGCAACCCCGCAGAAATAAAATCTACAGTTCACCATTTCAGAGAATTTGGTTTAAAACCTACCTGTCTTGGCCCTATTGAAGGCAGAATTACCGACAGACAAAGTATGGCATTACACACCCTTGGTTATATAGCCGCAGGAATAGGTGCTGTCGCTGTCGCAGGAACAATTATTTCTCACTTTTCAAAATAAAAAGGGTGATTTAAATGAACACTAAAAAAATAATTGCATTAGCCTCAGGCTTTGGCACAGGTATTGCCATCGGCAAAGCCTTAAAAAAGAAAAATATATGCCCCGCTTGTGTTGCAAAAAAAGCACTTGCGTATACACAGGTGCATATTGACGAAAAAGAAAAGTATTCCAACAATGTTGCTCTTACTCCCCCTATGGGTTGGAGCAGTTGGAACACCTTCAGAAATTCTATTGACGAAAAGCTTATAACAGAAACTGCAGATGCCCTTGTAAAAACAGGTCTTAAGGATGCAGGCTATGTTTATGTTAATCTTGATGACTGTTGGCAAAGCTCTATGAGAACAGCAAACGGAACGCTTCAGGGCGACCTCACACGCTTTCCGCGGGGCATTAAGCCACTTATAGAGGATATCAACGAAAAAGGGCTTAAGGTTGGTCTGTACACCTCAAACGGAACTCTTACCTGCGAGGATTTACCTGCAAGCCTTTATAACGAGGCTACTGATGCAGATACCCTTGCAGAATGGGGCGTTGAATATTTCAAATATGATTTCTGCCACAACGAAGCTATTCCTACTATTGCACCTCAACTTATAAAAATATATATCGGAAAGCCGGGCGAAACAGATTTTATCAATATGATGGCAAACCACGGCATTATTTCAGATGGTGCAAAGGTTTTCCCCGATGAAAGAGTTGAGGGTGGCTATGTTGTAGGCAACCTGTGTGGTGGTTTAGGAAAACTTACCTTTGATACAATTGATGTACCTGAGGATAATGAATACAGCCTTACAATAGTTTTCAGAAAAGGCGGTCAGAAAAGGAAATTTCTTGTTTGCAGAGTTAATGGTGACACAGACTATGATTGTTACTTCCCTGCATCAAAGGGCTTTACTGCAGACGGTCGCTTACAGGTAAAAATAAAGCTCAAAAAAGGCATAAATACTTTAGAATTTTACAACCCTGTTGCATCTAAAATGGATTCTGCTCAACGCCAATATATTAAAATGGGCAATGAGCTCAAACGCGCTACCAAAGAATATGCCGAAAAAAATGGTGTGCCTGAAAAGCCTATTTGCTACTCAATCTGCGAGTGGGGCTTAAATCAGCCATGGAAATGGGGTATGAAAGCAGGTAACCTCTGGAGAACAACTCCCGATATACGCCCTACCTGGCTTTCTATGATAGGTATTTATGAGAAAAATGTACTCTTATATAAGCACGCATCACCCGGTTGCTGGAATGACCCGGATATGCTTGAGGTTGGTGTAGGCTCTCTTACCACAGAAGAAAATAAAACACATTTCTCTTTGTGGTGTATGATGGCGGCTCCCCTTATTTTAGGAAACGATATAAGAAAATTCTTGAATGCTGATGGTACAATAGATGAGGATGATAAAATACTTGCCATTCTCAAAAACAAAGAGCTTATTGCCATAGACCAGGATAAACGCGGTAAGCAAGGCAAACGTATTTATACAAATGGAATTACGGATATAATTGCAAAGCCATTAGAAAACAGAGAATTGGCAATTTGTTTCCTTAACAAATCAACAGAAAAGAAACATATGGTATTGCCTATATTTAAAATTCATAATGAACCATATATTGATTTACCTCTTGCTAAGGAATATGAAATTACAGATATATGGGAAAATGAAGTTTCTGTTTGCAAAAATAGTATAGAATGCTATGTAGAGCCTCACGGTGTTAAGATTTTCAGAATCAAAGCAAAATAATTTGTGAAAGGATGATTTTATGAGTAGATATGAAATGAAAGAAACTGCTAAAACTCTTTTAAGAAAAAATCGTTGGCTTTGTGTTTTGGTTGCGTTTATTGTAAGTAAATTAGGTGGATTAACCATCGATTTCTCTGATAAAACTAATGATTTAAAACTAACACAAGCGGATATCGCAGATATGCTGACAGGCAATTTTTCCCGAATTATGTCAGAAATAGAAGGTGCTTTTGCGCAGGAAACCGTAAGCACACCTCTATTAATTCTCTCATTAATAACCACACTTGCCGTAACATATTTTTTAAGTGAACAAATTATAACCGGTGGTTGTAGGTTTTTCCTCAAATACAGAAAAAAGCAACCTGTTGATTTAGGTGAGCTTATTCAATGCTATAAGGATAAAACTTTCCTTAATGTTGCTAAAGTAACATTAATAAGAGACTTCAACATTGCTCTTTGGGGTCTTCTTTTCGTCATTCCCGGCATTATAAAAGCATATGAATATTCTATGGTTAAATATATACTCAGTGTTAATCCTACCATAGATTACAGAAATGCATTAGATTTAAGTAAAAAGATAATGCGCGGTCACAAGTTTGATTTATTTATTTTGCATATGTCTTTTATAGGTTGGCATTTTTTATCTTTGTTTACCTTTGGTATTTTATCTATTGTATATGTTGCTCCGTACCAATTGCTCACAGAAACAGAGTTTTTTGCAAATGTACGTGAATTAGCTATATTAAACTGCGTAATCACATATAACGATATACCTGATTATGACGAGTATATCCCCTACCAAACTGAGTTTCAGAACCATTCATTCAACTCAAGTAACCAATACCAACAACCTGATATGAATGGTTTTAACACTACAGCTGAACAAACAACACAGCCAATTACACAACCTTCTGATTTTAATTCAGATATATCGCAAGAACCTGCAAACCCGCAGATATATCCTGATGATTTCAACAACAATAACATTCAGTAAAATCAAATCAGATACTAAAACGGCTTTCTGCAATTTGCAGAAAGCCGTTTATTCTTTATATACTTTTATTCTTTATTATGCGTCGTAAAGACCCAAAATTACAATACCTACAACAGCTATTACAATCATCAAATAATGCTTAAACGAGAGTTTTTCCTTAAGGAAAATCCTACCCCATAAAACAGATGCTACGCAATATGCTGAAATTATTGGTGCCGCCATTGCAACGTGCTCTGAATCGGCAAGTGCATAAATATATGCAAACTGACCTGCTGTTTCGAAAATTGCACCTGTGTATTTGGGCGCTTCCTTTTTTGGAAGGAATTTTTGTTTCTTAATGAATTTAACATAAATAAAGCAAACTATACCGCATGCAAGGAATGTAAGCTCGTATGCAACGTTTGCAACATCCTCATCAAGTGATTCAAGCACAATACTATCTGCAAAGGTGCCGAGTGCATCTAAAAGACAATAAATAAGCGGAAGAATAATTGCAAGAGGGCTCTTTGAATATTTATAGTTACCCTTTTCTTGTCTTAAAGCACGAAGCTCGTCATCTTCCTTCGCCTCTACAATGCCAAGACCAATAACACCAATACAAACAAGTGCAACAGCTATGTACTGAGGTACTGCTAATGCATCACCTGTAATAATGCAAAGAAGGGCAACTAAAGCACCTGATGAATTACATATTGGTGAAGAAACAGAAAGCTCAATATAACGAAGACCAATGTAACCGATTGCCATTGAAAGAATATAAAGTGCAGAAACAGGCAGATATTTCAAAAGGGATGCAAAATCTATAGGTACACCGGAAACAAATATCTCATACAATGCATGAATACCCATAACAACGCCAACGGCGGTGACCATTTTATAATGGCTGTACTTGTCTGACTTGTCTGCGCAGCCGATTTTTGAAAATAAATCAGATCCACTCCAGCAAATCAAAGCGATCACTGAAAACCAAAACCACATTTTACATACCTCTTTTCATAGTTTATTTCGTTAAAAAAAGACGGGTTTTACTAAACTTTTTTCAACCCTAAAATAATATCACCATAATTCGACAAACGCAAGATATTTTTATAAAAATAGTCAGCTGTATTTTTCAAAACAGATGTATAAAAAACAAAAAATAAAGGCGGAAAAACCGCCTTTAGCATTACTGATTATTTACTTTCAAAAACTGCCGTTCCATCTACTCGCAGTACAGTATCAAAAACTCCGCTTTGCTCAAAAAGGCTACCCTTTTGCGGATTCTGATAAATAACAGTCAGCTTATCATTTCTGCGCTTCACAGATTCTGCAAGTTTATCTACAAACTCTCCCACAACCTCTCGCGGAAAAGGGTTGTACATAAAAATATAATTGTAATCATCAAGCTTATCAAACTCTAATGCATTTTCGCAAAAAATGTGAAATCTATCTTGACTTTCAGGAAAGATTTTGCCGAGATTATCTATTGAAATTTCTGCAAGATTTTCACTTAATTCAACACCATGTATTTTAGAAAAAGAAAATTCTGAAAACATATACATAGCATAGCCTTTACCACTACCTATATCAAGAAGTGTGTCCCCCTCTTTTATGTTAAGATATTTAAATACCTCAGGCATAGGATATGCTGATTCATAGCCGTTGCATATATTGGAATTTGTTCCTAAATCAGCTGTATCAGGAATATAACCGCTAAAATCAACACCAAACTTCTCTTCAATCTTTTTTATACGATCAAAATTATCCTGTCGCTTTTGTTCTTTTTCTTTATTAATTTTAAATTTTTTAGCTTTGGCAGATAAATCTACTACAGGTGTTTCCTTTAAAACAGATATTAGTTTTTTTATATTCATTTTAAATCTCCTAAAAAACAGCCATTGAGGATATACCCTCAATGGCTATTAAAATCAGTGAATATGTTCTTCTCCCTTTTCGTCCATTACAGTAACAACCGCATTGCGGACGGCGGAAAGATTTTTAGTTGAGTCAGGCCCTACTACACCCGTAGCCTTAACCCAAGCACCCTCTTCAGGAATATCAGCCTTATCATCAAGGAAGATAACCTCAATAGGGATTTGCTCAGCTTTTGCATTTTCACCATCGTGATCATGCTCGTGTGCAACATCGTCACCATCGTGACTGTGGTATCTGTATACCCAATACTGAATAGCACCGCCTGTAAACTCGCGTGTTGTAAACAAGCCTTCTATTTCAATTGTTGCACCCTTATATGCGGCATAGCCCTCATCATCCTTTGGAAGCTGGTATGTTGCATCAAGTGTAGCAATCCAATCCGAAAAGTTTTCATCGGTTACCTGAATTTTAACCTCGGCTCTATCTTCAAAAGAGCCTCCATTTGCATCAATAGCCTGAAGCTGACTTAAAACTGCGTTTTTTTCTGTTTCAAAAGCCTGCTGTTGTGCTTCAAACTCCTGATTATGCTTTTCAGTTTTAACCCAAGCACCTATAAGTGCACCAACAACACCAATAACGAAAACAAGCAATACAGAGCCCATTATTATTGTTACTTTTTTGCGGAATGCCGCATCGGCGTAATCTTCCTTTTTCATACCATCAGGTATATTTTCTACCTGAGGCTTTTTGTTCTTGTCTTTCTTAGCCATAAACAAGCCCTACCTTTTTAGAGTGGGAATAATTATTTGTTAAAGAACTGTGGAAGGTATGCCTTATGAGCCGCTTTCATTTCTTCAAAGCAAGCCTTTGACTGTGCAAAATCACCACAAAGAGGATGGAGCATAAGAGCATTGAGCGCATCCTCATCTGAACCATTAATACCTGCTTTAACAGTATATTTTTCATATGCTTTAACAGTTCTCATAAGAGCTTTTATGTGACGGTTGTCAAATGCTTCAACTTCAACAGGCTTTGCACCATCTGCGCCGATAACTGCCGCAATTTCAACGATATCGTCATCATCCATAAAGTCAAGAGTGCCGTTGTTCTTAATATTAACAACATGAACCTCCTGCTTATCGTTTGCAATAGCATCAATAAGAGAAACAGCCGCAAGTGAATACTTATAGCCACCGCGTTCTTCAAGAAGAGCAGGCTTAATTACAAGCTCGTTATCGCTGTAAAGTTCAAGAAGCTGTTCTTCAATTTCCATACATACCTGTGCACGGCTCTTTGAACCTGCTTTAAGGTGCTGAAGCTTTGCCTGACGGCTGTAGTAATACTGAAGATATGATGATGGAAAGCCCTTACATGCATTAAGACATTCCATATCGAAGCCATCATCGTGAATATTTTTCATAACTGTAGGTGCGAAATCATCATCAAATAAATCGAAGAGCTTTTCTTCACCATTAACCTTAACAGAGGTAATCCAGCTAAGGTGGTTAAGACCAAGGTATGTAATTTTTGCATCCTCACCTACTGCCGCCTTAACATCATCAATCATAGCAATAGGTACATTGCAAAGACCCATTGTCTTTACATTTGTGTGGTTAATAAGAAATTCTGAAATAATGCCTGATGGGTTTGTGAAGTTAATAAGCCACGCATTTGGACAAATTGCTTCAATACGCTCTGCAATATGAGCCATAACAGGAATTGTACGAAGAGCCTTAAAGAAGCCACCGATACCTGTTGTTTCCTGACCGATAAGGTCGTGCTTAAGCGGAATGCTTTCGTCTATATGACGGCAAGGAAGCTTACCAACACGAATCTGTGTTACAACAAAATCTGCGCCCTGTAATGCAAGGTCAAGGTCATCTGTCATAACGATTTCGCAATCGATACCTGCACTCTTAAGCATACGAGTGCAAAGACCGCCAACAATTTCTCGTTTTCTGTCGTCAATATCCATAAAAGCAACTCTCTTAAGCTTAAGAGAATCTTTTGCCTCAATAAAACCATAAATAAGCTCGGGGCAATATGTAGAGCCTGAGCCGATGACTGTTACGCTGATTTCTTTCACTTTAATCATCTCCAATTATATTACTCTTCAAGAAGCCAATTGATACAACCCATAACAGGTGCGCAATCGAGCTTAATAAAATTAAACTTTCTGTTAGTTCTTTCTTCAACAAGCTGAGCCATTCTTTCTATATACTTACCTGAAGGAAGCTTAGTGTGAATTGAGCCTGAAAGAACAACATTAATTACATCGCAATCAAATGTCATTACATTGATGTGACCACAGATGTAGTCAGCACCGCGCTGAGCCATTTCTTCGATTACCTTAAGTGCTTCTTCATCACCATTATTTGCCGCCTCAAAAAATGAGACTATAAGTTTTCTGAGGAATGCTTCACCTTCATCCTCGCTTTCTAAAACTGCGATTGAATCAAGAAGTGTTGCTCTGTCACAAATGCCTGCTTTTTCATTCATAAGGTCTGTAATCTGTGACTTTCCTTTACATAAGCAAAGCTGATCGTACATAATACGGAAAGCCTGGTTACCAACCCAATGACCATTGGCTTTATCACCTGAAAGAACATCAAAACCGCCTATCTGAAGCATATTGCCGTTTGTGTCAAGACAGTTACAGCAAGTACCTGTGCCACAGTTATAACCGATACCTGCACCGCTACCAACACCGGCCTTTATAACAATGAAGCCATCGTTATAAATACGCGCTCCCTTAATACCGAGCTTGCCAAGCTCTTCCTGCATTGCATCGTGCTGATATGGGTGATCAATACCCGCAAGACCCATAAGCATACCATCAATATCTGAAAGGCTTTTGCCTGCTTTATTTAAAAGACCATTTATACCATCAGCAATAATGCCTGCTGCCTCAGGGAAGGAGCCTTCCATATTTTCGTGGTTTGATGCAGGACCTTCATGCTCTGCGATAATATTTTTGTTCTCATCAAACAATGCATACGCGGTTTTTGTTCCACCGCCGTCTACACCAATATAAAACTTCATCACATTATTCTCCTTGTTCTGCATAACACTCTTCGCAAACCTCTTCAAGGCAGTACATACCGCGTCTGATAGGCTCACGATCTATCCATTTACCGTTCGTGAAGTCAGGCACCGGAACAGGTGCACCACCCATTGCAACAGACTGCTCTGAAAGGCAAGTAATTGCCATCCATGTAGCTGTATCATAAACATCGATATTAGCTTTTTCTCCGTCAAACACGCTATCTACGAAGGAAGAAAGTATAAGATAGTCCATACCACCATGGCCTGCTTTAATACCGCCCTTTTCGTAAAGCTCCCATAACGGATGCTCGTATTTTTCGCGCCATGGCTCAAAGTCATCCCAGCTGTGTGTCCAGCTATCGTCTTCCTTGTGCATACCATCAAGGTAAATTCTGCCTTTGCCATCTTCAGGCTCAGAGTAGATACCCTTGGTACCCTGCACCTCGTAATCACGGGTATATGGTCTTGGAAGTGAGCAATCGTGAGTAAGCTTTATTGTTTCACCATTTGCGCACTTGATAATTGTTGTAACAATATCACCGCAATTAAATGTTGTGTCGAAAAGGTCGTAATCTTCTCCTTTATTATCTTTAATCCACTGATGAAGACCGCGTGATTTGCTTGCAACAGAGTTAACAGTAAGAAAACGGTTGCCTCTGTTAATATTCAATGCCTTTGCAATAGGGCCTAACTGATGGGTAGGATAAACCTCGCCATTACGATGGATAAAGTTATAGAGTCTGCCGTGAATATTTTCTCTACCAAGACAAATTTCGTCTCTTAAATCGTGACGGTAGCCACCTTCCATATGAACGATTTCACCGAAAATACCCTTACGGATCATATTGAAAACTGCCATTTCGTTTCTGCAATAACAGCAGTTTTCAAGAAGCATACAAATCTTACCTGTGCGTTTGCTTGTACGCACCATATCCCAACATTCTTCTATTGAAGCGGCACCGCCAACCTCCATGCCTACATGAAGACCCGCATTCATAGCATCAACTGCAATCATAGCATGAGTAATCCATGTTGTTGCAATAACAACAGCATCCAACTCCTCGTTTGCAAACATTTCTTTATAATCAAGATATGCATGCACAGGGTATGCTTTTTCTGTTCGTTTTTCAACGATTTCTATACCATGCTCTGCTCTTTCGGGAATCAAATCGCAAACTGCAGGCACTGTTACACCATCTACCTGTAAAAGTAAATCGAGCATACCTGAACCGCGTCCGCTAATACCTATAAAACCAATTCTTGCTGAATTTTTTCTCATTAAAACACTTCCTGTTCAAAATGATAAATATACATTATTAATTGTATATCATTTTCATAACAAAATCAAGGTGTAAACAGAAAAAAACGGCACATTTGCTTACACAAATGTGCCGTTTTAATATTTTACTTATTTCTTGAAAAGACCAAGGATATCAACGATATCTTCATCGTCATTATCGTCTTCTGCGCCAAAAGAATCTGTTGAAAGAGCAGCTGCGCCGGCTTTGTTAGCAATACCATTTGAATCAGAGCCAAAGCCTGTTGCAATAACTGTAACAACCATTTCATCTTCAAGCTTTTCATCGAATGCAACACCGAAAATGATATTTGCATCTGAGTCTGCGGATTCTGCAATAATGCTTGCGGCAACGTCAACATCATCAAGAGTGATGTCAGGTGATGAAGTGATGCTGATGATAACACCCTTAGCACCCTGGATTGTTGTTTCAAGAAGAGGACTTGAAACTGCTGCATTAGCTGCTGCTTCTGCCTTTTCCTTACCTGTTGCACGGCCAACACCCATATGTGCGTGACCCGCATCCTTCATAACTGCTGTAACGTCAGCAAAGTCGAGGTTGATAAGACCGGGAACCTTAATGAGTTCTGAGATACTCTTAACACCCTGACGAAGAACATCGTCTGCTACATCGAAAGCATTAGCAAAGGTGATTTTCTGATCGGAAACAAGTTTAAGTCTTTCGTTAGGGATAACAATAAGACTATCTACATGCTGTGCAAGCTCTGCAATACCTGCTTCTGCCTGTTGCATTCTTCTTTTACCTTCAAATGCAAATGGCTTTGTAACGATACCGACTGTAAGGATGCCGTTGCTCTTTGCAATTTCAGCGATTGCAGGAGCAGCACCTGTACCGGTACCACCGCCCATACCGGCCGTAATGAATACCATATTTGCACCATTGAGAGCATCTACAATAGCTTCTCTGCTTTCTTCTGCAGCCTTAAGACCCATTTCAGGACGAGCACCCGCACCGCGGCCACCTGTAACCTTTTCACCAATCTGAATCTTATGAGTTGCTTTTGAGAAAGTAAGGACCTGTTTATCTGTATTTACAGCAACGAATTCCACACCCTGAACACCAGAGCTAACCATGCGATTGATTGCGTTTCCGCCGCCACCGCCGACACCGATTACTTTAATCTGGGTAACATCTTCAAAATCGTTGGAAATCTCAAAATTCATTTTAATTCCTCCAAATCTTAACTTTATATACAATCATAGTTACACATACTATATCCCTTAAAGTTTAACACAGACTTTAAACAATAGCAAGTATTTTTTTGTATTTTTCAAGTATTTAATACAATATTTTAGGGTTTCGAGTTTTTTGCTCCATAAATTTTTATTCTTCATTTTCTTCAACAGCTTCACCTGTTGTTTCTTCTGAAGCTCGTGTTGTTAAAAATTCTCCGTTTTCATCCGTTACTAAATCACCTTCTGCATCAGTTACAAACGCGGGTGGAATAGTGGTTTCCGCTTCAGCACCTAACTTAAAATATGCATATGGTTCTGTTTTCAAATCTAAAACACCTTCAGAATACGGATTAATCTGATTTTCTTTATCTATAGCGGCTTTAGCTCGTTGAAGCTTAACACCCAGGTTTGTCATATCACCTAATTTAATGGTTATTCTATCCTCATAAAGCAATCTGAATTCATTATCTTTAAGTATTATTTCAGTTACACCGTTAAATCTGCTTTCCTTGATCTGAGAAAGGATTGTAATCAGCTCTTCTGTTACTGTTTCATTATTAAGGGATATTTTCTTACCAACAGGTGCACCCTTTAAGGCTACACCACTGACAACAGCCACATTTTCCCGAAGAATTGATGCATTTCTGTTAAGAACCTTCCCCCCGTCATCAACCAGTATATAACCTGACCCATACACAAATGCCGCTGCTTCGCGAGAAGCAGAAACATCAACAATTAAAGTATCCGGTAATTTCCTTGTAATTTCCACACTTTTTATATAAGGCAATTTTTCCGGCAGAATTTCGTTAAGCTTTTTCTCACTTACGGAAAAAAGGCTGGAGCCTATTTCAATTCCGCTTTCTGCCATAACCTTGCTGTTAGCGTAAACCTTGGCTCCTGTAATTTTAACCTCACCTATTTTGAAGAATACAGTAAGAGCCAATAATACACCTATACTTAGCACAACAATCGTCAAAGCAAAAAGTGATATTATTTTTTTTATTTTTCGTTTTCTTTTTATTCTTTTCCTGTTTATGGAACGCACTTCATCACGAGACAAATTTTCCGTCTTTTTCTTTGGCGGAATAATTTTTGTCCCGGAACGTTTAACTGTTCCTTTTCCGTGTTGTTCCATCTTTTTTTACCTTCCTATAAACATCTGCATTGAGGCAACACAAGTTCTTTTCGAATTCAGCATAGCCTCTGTCAATAAACTCTATGTTAGATATATTAGTAGTACCCTCAGCACACAACCCTGCAAGAACAAGGGCGGCGCCACCTCTTAAATCTCCGGATTGAACATCTGCTCCATACAGACGCTTAACACCATCTATAACAGCAACTCTGCCTTCCGCACGGATTTTTGCACCCATTCGCACAAGCTCAGGCACATGCTTAAAGCGACACTCAAAAATATTTTCAACAATAACACTTGTGCCATTTGCAACGGAGGTTAATGTGGTAAACAATGCCTGTGAATCTGTAGGGAAACCCGGATATGGTTGGGTTATTATTTTATCTACCCTATTCAGTCTGCCGGGGGCTTTTAATCTTATAGCTTTACATCGCACACGAACATCACAGCCTGCCTCTTCAAGCACCGGCAAAACTGCCCTTAAATGCGCAGGATTTGTATTAGTAAGCTCAACATCGCCACCTGTTACCGCACCGGCAACAAGATAAGTGGATGCAGCTATTCTGTCACATATAACAGAATGCTCTGTTGAGTGCAATTCTTTTACACCTTCAACTGTTATAATGCTTTCACCTGCTCCATTGATTTTCGCACCGCATTTATTAAGAAAATCGCACAAATCAATAATTTCAGGCTCGCGTGCTGCATTAACAATAGTTGTATTCCCTTTAGCGGTAACGGAAGCTAAAACGGCATTTTCCGTAGCTCCTACACTTGGAAAAGAGAATGTTATTATATCCCCTTTAAGACGATCCTCTGTTGTACAGACTATTTTTCCAAAGCTTTCGCTGACATTAGCGCCTAACCGTCGCATAGCATATATATGCAAATCTATGGGTCGCAAACCTATTTCACACCCACCGGGGGCTGAAATTGTAGCTTTCCCGTGGCGCCCTAATATCGCCCCAAGGAATACAACCGATGACCGCATTTCCCGCATAAGCCCTTCAGGAATTTCATAACCCGAGGAGTTTTCATTATTCACAAAAATTGTATTCCCTTCCTGATAAACAGTACACCCTAACTCCTTGAGAATTTTAAGTGTACAAAGTGTATCTGAAAGTGCAGGAACATTATGTATAACACTTTTCCCGTTAACAAGAAGTGTTGCCGCAAGTATAGGCAACGCGCTGTTTTTGGAGCCTTGAACCTTAAGGCTCCCGCTCAGGCGCCTGCCACCATTTACAACAAAGCTTTGCATATAGCGCTACCCCTTCCACTATGAAAGACTTAACGCTACATAATATGCAAATTCTCAAATTTGGTTAAATTACTTTTTAGCTATATCTAAAACAATGTCGCAAATTCGGCTTGTTGCATCCACAACAGCCATTTCGCGTGCATTTTTACTGATTTCGTTAAAGCGTTTTTTGTCGCTTATTAATCTATCAATAGCAATACCTAAGGCTCTGCCCGAAAGATCCTTTTCTTCAATTATTACAGCCGCTTTCCTGTTTACAAGTGCCATAGCATTATGATACTGGTGGTTTTCCGTTACATTGGGTGACGGAACAAGAATAGAAGGCTTACCTAATGCCTGAATTTCGGAAAGTGATGAGGCACCCGCACGGCAAATAACAATGTCTGCCGCAGACAGACAACGATCCATATCATTAATATACGGCCTTACCTGAAGATTAGGTGAATTTTCTATATTCACACCCCTCTCCCTCAGTTTATCAGGAACCCAAACGCCATTCTGACCTGTAGACACAATAAAATTATAATCATTATCGTGCATATGAGAAACAATAACATCAACTATTGCTTTATTAATTTCTCTTGAACCTAATGAACCGCCCATCGAAAGAATAATTGGTTTATCGTTAAAGCCTAACTCCTCTCTGGATTTCACGGGGTCTGCTTCAAGAATTTCTCCACGGATAGGAAGACCCGTGATAACAGGCTCTTTTTTACATTTCATATGGTTTTTGGCTTCTTCGGCTGTAAGCATTACAACATCAACCTTTTCTGCCAAAGCCTTATTAGTTACGCCAGGATATGCGTTCTGCTCATGGATTGCTGTAGGCACACCCATTTTTGCCGCCATTCTTATAACAGGTCCACTTACATAGCCACCGAAACCGATAGCCACATCGGGCTTGAATTCGTTTATAATCTTCTTAACTGCACTTGAACTTTTGGCAAGCTTTATGACAGTTTTGATGTTTGCCTCAATTTCTGCAGGAGAAAAACCTCTTTTAAAACCACTTATTTCAATAGTTTTCAAAGGGTAACCTGCTGCAGGAACGATTTTAGCTTCAATTCTGTCTGCTGTACCAACGAAACAAATTTCTGCATCCGGATGCCTTTTTCTAATTTCACCTGCAACTGCAAGCGCCGGATTCACATGGCCACCTGTGCCACCTGCTGCTATCAAAACCTTCATAAATCACACCATCCTTTTTTAGAGTTTTAAATGTTTTTAACAAACATTTTTTTTACGGTGCTTTTTCTTCTTTTTGCTTTTTTAATGAATAAACTTTTTTCAAATCTGCCTGACGGGATACTGAAAGGATTACGCCCATCTCTGCAAGCGTTATCAATAAAGCTGTACCACCATAGCTGAAGAAAGGAAGAGGAATACCTGTATTGGGAACAGTATCTGTTATAACCGCTATATTAAACACAACCTGAAGGGCGAGCTGAGCAGTCATACCGAATGCAAGCAAAGCGCCAAATCTGTCTCTCGCTCTCATACCGATGTGTATTCCGCGCCACACAAGTACTGCAAAAAGTAGCATTATAAGAACACAACCTACAAAGCCTAACTCTTCACCGATTATTGAGAAAATAAAGTCTGTATGACATTCAGAAACATAAAGATATTTCTGCTTGGAATTACCTATACCTGCGCCCAAAAGACCGCCCGAGCCGAGAGCATACAGTGAATGGTTAATCTGCCAACGAGCATCATCAGGCTGATAATCCTTAATGCGCCATGCTCTGATACGTTCAATCATATATTCTTTCAAAGGCAGGTCTTCGTAATTGAAAATAACATAAACAAGAACAATTGCCGCAACAATACCGCCGATTACAAACCAACGAGCTTTACATTCACCCATCCAAAGCATTGTAACACCAATAAGCATAATGAGAATTGCACCGGAAAGGTGGCTTCCCAAAAGAACCATACCTGCTGTGAATGCTATGATTATTGCATAGTAAAAGAATGTAGAGGTTGAAGATGTAATCTTAACAGCACCATTGGTGATTTCATTCAGCTTCACAGCCCACGGAGCTTGTGACGGCGCATTACTGAGTATTTTTTTGCGATCCTTATCAAGGCCGAAGGCGCAATAAATAATCAGGAAAAACTTAGTAACCTCTGACGGTTGGAAGCCGATAGGTCCGATATATATCCAACGATTAATATCGCCACCGCCCTTAAGAACGGTTATTAAAAGAAGAAAGAGTGAAGCAACCCAACCAACAAGAGCAAAATATCTTAAATACCTGTAATTACAATGTGATGCCACCCATATTATAGCGACACCTGCAACTGCTATTATGCCTTGCCTTTTAAAGTAGTACAGGCTATCACCATTTTCAGAAAAATGGAAGGAATAAATATAACTTGCTGAAAGGAGCATTACAAGGCCCACTGCCAGAACAACAAGCATTATTATAAAGAATGGAACATCCATACCATTTTTTATAAACAGGTCGTTTGTTGCTTTTTTCTTTGGCATATGACCACACCTTTCATACTAAAATTTATTTTGGAGCACCGAAGTGAACAAGTAAAATTGCAATAATACCGCCAACAAGGTTTATTACACTGAATATCTTTACTATTTTAACCTCTTTCCAGCCACACATTTCAAAATGGTGGTGGATAGGAGCCATTTTAAATATTCTTTTTCCGTGCGTAAGCTTGAAGTAGCCAATCTGAAGAACGTCTGAGCCAAATTCTGCAACATAGATTATACCTATGAGAAGAATTATAAGCGGACAATCTACAGCATACGCGAATGCTACTACAAGACCGCCCAAAAACATTGAGCCAAGGTCACCCATCATAACCTTTGCAGGGTGCCAATTCCAGATTAAATAACCCACAAGACCGCCTGCAAGGGCTGCTGCCATAAGACTTACACCGAAGCAATTACGCAAGCCTGCAACAGCAATAAAGCTGATAGCCGCAGTAAGAGTAACAGAGCCGCAAAGACCGTCTACACCATCGGTAAAGTTTACGGCATTTGTTGTTGCGTACATAACCGCAAAGCCTAAAAGCCAGAAGAAATACTTTGTTTCAACCATTCCGTAGAAAGGAACAAACATAGCACCTGTTGGGTCATTTATAAATAAGGTCAACAAATAACCAACCATCAAAACAACCTGCAAAAGTGTTTTCTGCTTGATTGTAAGACCTAAATTACGTTTTTTTACAACCTTGATATAGTCATCAAGGAAACCGATGAAAGCAAAGCCCAACGCCATAATCAAGCCACTCCAGAGCTTAATTTTATTAGAAGCCGCCTGAGTTGAAATTACATCTGACAAAACAGCTGAGCCTTGTGCATCAGGGATTACAGAAGCAATAATATCTCCGCCTAAAATCCTATCTATTATAACCACGGCAATAAAGGCTATTACAGTACCTGCAATAAAAAGTATGCCTCCCATTGTAGGTGTGCCCTGCTTATTTTTATGCCACTTGGGACCTATGTCAAGAATTGTCTGACCGAACTTCAGTTTATGAAGAAATGGTATAACAACATAGCCCAAACCAAAGGAAATTGCAAAAGCAATTATTGCCGCCAAAACACAGGCAAGTATAGTATTCATTTTATGTACCCCTTATATTTATCTATATAATATAACTTTATATTACATTATATTGTTTTTCTTCTGCTTCTATCCTACCTCGAAATGAAGAAAAAATCAAGTTTTACTCCATATTTTCATAGATATATTGGAATATTTCTTCCATTTTCATTCCGCGACTGCCTTTAAAGAGAATTGTATCGTTTTCCGCCAATATACTCATAAGGTATTTTGTCAACTCAGTCTTATCCTCAAAGGCTTTTGCCTCTCTGCCTTTTTCTGTTACGGCAGATGCGATATTCACAGCATCCTTACCATATGTAAGAACAATATCGCATTCTGTTGCAACTGCTTTTTCGCCTACTTTTCTATGAGACCTTTCACTATATTCACCAAGCTCAAGCATATCACCCAAAACTGCAATTGCCCTTGTTGTTTTAAGGGTTTTCAAGGTTTCTAATGCGGCACACATACTATCAAGATTTGCATTGTAGCAATCTTCTATGAAAATCATATTTTTAAAAGGTGTTATTTTCTGCCTCATTCCTTCAGCTTCAAAATACTTTACACCCTCTGCCGCCTCTTCCAGAGTATAACCTAATTCCATACCCACACACATTGCACACAATGCATTATAGACATTATGAATTCCTACATCGGGAACAAATACTTTTACACTTTCGTTTTTATAATGAGCAACAAAGTTACTGCCCGTAGGCAGTGTTTCTATAGCAGTAGCTTTCATATGAAGGTTTTCATTATTCACACCGAAACGCACGATATTAAAATCTTCATTTTCATAACCGGCAAGCATATCGTTATCTCCATTGATAATAAGGGTTGACCCCTTTTTCATACCATGAAGAATTTCTGTTTTTGCTTTTAATATTCCTTCGCGTGAGCCTAAATTTTCAATATGGGCTGTTCCGACATTTGTTATGCATGCAATATCCGGTTCAACTGTATGGGAAAGCCTTGAAATTTCGTCAAAATGATTCATTCCCATTTCAATTACTGCCGCTTCGTGGCATTCCTCAAGGCAAAACAATGTTTTTGGTACGCCTATTTCATTATTCAGATTGCCTGCTGTTTTAAGGGTATTAAACTTCTGCTTAACAACAGCATAAACCATACCCTTTGTAGTAGTTTTACCTACACTTCCCGTTAATGCTATAAAGGGAATATCGAAGGTTTTTCTGTAGCCGTGGGCGATATCTAAAAGTGCTCTGCCTGTATCTTCCACTAAAATAAGCCTGTCATCATCGCAAACCTTTTTACTGCAAACTACTGCCTTGGCACCTTTTTCCAACACATCACCTATAAAATCGTGAGCATCAAAGCGCTCACCTACAAGAGCAACAAAAAGAGTGTTTCCGTCAACCTGTCTGCTATCGGTAGAAATTACGGATATTTCACCATCAATATTCGTTTTTGAAGAACAAAAATTTGCAATATCCTTTACAGAAAGCCTTTTCATACCTACCACCCGCTATGTTTTATTTTTCCAATGCTTCTTGTACAACTTCTCTTTCGTCATAGTGAACTCGCTCTGTGCCTATAACCTGATACGTTTCGTGACCTTTACCCGCAAGGACTACTGTATCTCCTGCCTGAGCAATACTCAAAGCATACTTTATTGCATCTGTTCTGTCGGTTACAGTAACAACCTCTGCTTTTGAACCAACAGTGCCAATAAGTATTTCGTTTATTATTTCGTCAGGGTCTTCAGTTCTTGGGTTATCTGTGGTTACAACTACGATATCAGATAAATCAGTTGCCATTCTGCCCATTTTGGGACGCTTTGTTTTATCTCTGTCGCCACCGCAACCAAAAAGTGTTATAACTCTGCCTTTTGTAAAACCACGAACCGCATTCAATGCTTTTTCAAGTCCGTCAGATGTATGTGCATAGTCAATAATAACGCCGAAATCCGTATCTGTTTTCAAAAGTTCCAATCTGCCCTTAACAGATTCAGCTTTGCTTATTGCATTAATTACTGTCTTCAAATCAAATCCTAAAGAACAAACAGCACCAATAGCTGAAAGTGAATTGTAAACAGAAAAATCACCGGGAATATAGAAAACAACTTTTTCTCCGTTAAGGTTATATTCAACTCTGTCTGCAAACAATTCAACATTTTCTGCCTTGTAATCTGAAGAATTGTTTATTCCGTAATATTTTGCACATACATCTACGCCACTAACCATATATGCGCCTGCTTCGTCATCTGCATTGATTATTGCATACTGACTGTTTTTAAAGAGATTTTTCTTACATGCCTTATATTCTTCAATTGTTCCGTGATAATCAAGATGGTCCTGTGTAAGGTTTGTGAAAACACCTGTGTGGAAACTGATCCCTGCAAGGCGCATCTGATGGAATGCCTGTGAAGATGTTTCCATTACACAATACCTGATACCATCATCAACCATCATTTTAAAGAGCTTGTGCATATCATATGGGTCAGGAGTTGTGAGCTCTGTGTGAAATTCCTTTTCACCAACCATATTTTTAACTGTACCAATTAACCCGCTTTCAATTCCTAATGCTTTAAGAATATCCTTAATAACAAAAGCAGTTGTTGTTTTTCCGTTAGTGCCTGTAATACCAATTACAGTAAGCTTTGAAACAGCATTACCAAAATAATTTCTGCACATAATTGCATAAGCTTCGCGGGTATTTTCAACAAGAATCTGCTCTTTTATTCCTAAATCACGGGAAACAATTACAGCCTTTGCACCATTTTTTATTGCATTTTCTGCAAAGGAATGTCCGTCAAACCTTGCGCCCACAACACAAACAAAGGCACAACCCTCACTGATTTGTGTTGTTTTATCTGTAACATCTGCAATTTCTCTGTCTTCATATTCATTTAAAACAATTAAACCATTTAAAAGCTCAGATAGAAGCATTTTCTACACTCCTTAATTTTTAGTTAAGAAATCAATCGTCCTGTACGCCCGACGTTGTTTTGAAATACACAGTAATTGTTGAGCCGAGAGATAATTCTGTACCCTCGTCTACGCTTTGCCTGTAAGAAACAACCTCACTACCAAGCGATGCACCTGACACGCGGATATTATATCCCGAATTAACTGCCCTTTGGTTAGCTTCACCAATACTCAGACCCATAAGGTCAGGCACTGTTGATGATGTTTCTGTATTTCCTGTTTCAGTATAAAGCACAACAACACCATTCATTGGTATGCTCTGACCTGCTACAGGGTATTGTGAAATTACTTTTTCTCCGTTACCTACAACCCTTGCGGTGAAATTCTGATTTTCCAATGAGCTTTTTGCACCGCTTACTGTTAAACCGCTTACCTCAGGAGTTACGGCATTGAGCTTTGCAAGCTCTTCATCTGTATAAACAGGCTCTACATTCATATATTCAAGTGCCTGCTCAATTACTGCACCTGCAACAGGAGCGGCAATTGCACCACCGCCGTGAAGTGCGCCCTGTGGCTCATCTATGATTATAAGAACTGCAATTTGCGGGTCATCAGCAGGTGCGCAACCTACAAATGATGCAATATATTCACCGTCAACTGTAAGCTTTTCTGATGTACCTGTTTTACCTGCAACACGATAACCGGGGATATATGCGTTTTTACCTGTACCAGCTGAAACAACCATTTCCATCATAGATAAAAGAGTTTCACTAGTGCTCTCAGAAATAACCTGTCTTTTTACCTTAGGTGTTGTTTCATACACTGTGTTTCCTGCCTGGTCAAGCTTTTTAGCAACAACATATGGCTCCATAAGCTTACCGCCATTTGCTATGGCAGAAACTGCTGTAATCATTTGTATTGCACTTACCTGAAAGGTCTGACCGAATGCACTTGATGAAAGCTCAGAGATACCCATTTTATCTTTTGCGTGGTACGTAACATTTGCAACAGGCTCTGCCTCTGCAGGAAGGTCAATATCAGTTTTTCTTGTAAATCCAAAGGCATCAAAATATTTATAGAATTTTTCTGTACCCAATTCCTGACCAATTGTTATGAAGAATGGGTTACAGGAATTCATAAGACCCTTTGTTAAATCCTGAGTTCCGTGGCCATCATGATTATGGCAATGAATAAGGTTATCTGCAACCTGAATTGAGCCGCCACAGGTATATGTGGTGTTAAGGTTAGCTATACCCTCCTCAACACCTGCCGCCGCTGTGAATAATTTGAAAACTGAACCCGGCTCGTATGTGTCACTTATAGCTTTATTACGCCATGAAAGGAAAACAGCATTATTATACGCAACATCATATTGATCTTTATCTGTTATTTCTTCAAGCTTTGCTAAAACTGCAGGATCTGTAAGAACAGATGGCTCATTAAGGTTATAGTCGGGCATAGTTGCCATACCGAGAATACCGCCTGTGTTAACATCCATAACAATGCCGTATGCTGACACCGCATCGTTATCCTTAACAGCCTGTGCAAGCCCCTTTTCCAGGTAATACTGAACAGATTTATCTATTGTAAGCACAAGGCTTGTGCCCTGTTCAGCATCGTGCTTTGTTTCGTAATTTGATTGCATAAGACCACTATTGGCATCACGGGCGGTAATGATTCTACCCGGTGTGCCTGTTAATGTATCGTTATACTTAAGCTCGAGACCTGCTCTGCCATTATTATCGCTATTTGTCATACCGATAACAGTTGACGCGAAATTACCGAAAGGATAGTAACGCTTTGTATCGGGGTCAATACCGATTACCTCATACAAATCATTTTCTTTACGGAATTCGGTAACCTTGCTTTTGATATTATATGCTACCTTATCTTTTATTTTCACATAACTATACTTACGGTTGCTTATTTTTTTAGCAATGGTTTCTGATTTTACATCACCAAAAATCTTAGCAAGACCATCTGCTATAAGAGATGCCTGTGCATCATCCTTGATTTTTGACGGATTTATGTAAACAAGCCATGCCGCCGCACTTTCTGCCAAAACATTCATACTTGCGTCGTAAATTACTCCGCGATCAGCAGAAATTACAGTATCGCTCAATTGCTGTTGCTCTGCTTTTATTCTATACTCATCAGCCTTTATAACCTGAAAATAGAACAACCTTAAAATATCTATACCAAAGCCAAAAACAAGAATGACAGCAATTGCACTTAAACAACGTTTTTTAAGATTTGTATTCACTCTTGACATAGCACACCTCACTAAATTTACGCAATTTTTAATCCTGCATTAATGCAAAAAAGAGAGTCGAGCATTTCTCAACTCTCATATAATCTATTATTGCCTCAGAAAATATATGCAAACAGTTCTTTAATTTTGCCTGAAAGCGCCGATTTGTCACTCAGAGTTTTACCACCGGAAACAAGTATCTCATCACCCTCAGATAAATCAATATAACTGATCTGATAACTTTCCGCCTTAACCATACCGAGAACATTCTCTGCATAGTTTTCTATTTTATCTGTTGAGATTTTACTGCTTAATTCTGCGTTTAATCTTACATTTTCACCTTCTGCAATATCAATCTGACTTTCCATTGCAGAAATTTCACTGATAAGTGTATCGTTTTTGGTCTGCATAACGAGAAGCACAACAACAAGACTTACACATACCATTGCAAAGCATAATGCTTTTTTTACAGAATCGGGAACAGTTGCTGTCTGCACCTCTCTGTCTATTTCAACCCTGTGGCTTTCGACCAATTCAACAACATTCTTTTTTACAGGTGCGGTTTTTGGTGCCCCGGGTTTCTTAACCGCCGGTCTTGCAGGAACAGCTGCTGTAGCCTTAGACGACGCCTTTTTAGAATTATTTACAGGTTTTTTAGCAGGACTCTTTACGGCAGTTCGGGTATTAGACACCTTGCGAGGCTGCTGTTTCTTTGGTTGTTCAATTACCTGTGGTTCAAAAAGTGAAAAATCGTAAGCTTCTGAGCCTCTGTATGCCATAAATATCCTCCTTTCCTGAAATTTATATCAATCTGATTGTTATTAATCTAATTTTGTTGCTGTTCTTAATTTAGCACTACGGCTCCTGTTGTTTGAGTCAACCTCTTTACCCGAAGCCTTAACTCCGCCGGATTTCACAATTGCCTTTGGTTTGTTACCGCAAACGCAAACAGGGAAATCCTTGGGGCATGTACAGCCTGATTTTAAAGTTCTGAAATAGTCTTTTACGATTTTATCTTCAAGTGAGTGGAATGTAATAATAGACATTACACCACCACAATTGAGATATTCGAACATAACAGGCAAGGTGTTTTTGAGAACATCAAGTTCCCCGTTCACTTCAATTCGTATTGCCTGGAATGTTTTTCTTGCAGGATGCCCGTTTCTGCGGAACTTTGCAGGTATTGCATTTGATACAATCTCTGCCAACTCAAGTGTTGTTTCTATGGGTTGCTTGTCCCTTGCTCTTACAATTGCATCCGCTACTCTATCTGCAAATTTTTCTTCACCATAGCGGTTAATTACATTATATAGTTCTCTTTGTGAATAAGTGTTAACTACATCCTTTGCACTTTTACCGCTCCGGCTCATTCGCATATCCAATGGTGCATCGTTGTGGAAAGAAAAGCCTCTTTCCGCTTTATCTAACTGGTGACTGCTGACACCAAGGTCGGCAACAATCCCATCTACGGAAGCGACGCCGATACTATCCATAATATCAGCGAAGTTACAAAAATTATTGTGTACCACAGTAACCCTGTTATCACCATCGAAGCGATTTGTTACCGTCTCAATAGCATCAGGATCCTGGTCTATGAGTATCATTCTGCCCTTTTCGTTTAAGTGGCTGAGTATAGCGGCGGAGTGGCCTCCACCACCTGCTGTACAGTCAACATAAATACCATCGGGCTTTATCTGTAATGAATTAACCGATTCTTCTAAAAGAACGGATACATGTTTGAAATCCATAATATTTATCAGAAGTTGATATTAAGATCATCAGTAGACTGACTTTCAAATATCTCTGTTTCTTTAGCCCACCCTGCAGGTGACCAGATTTCTATGTGATTATTGTTGCCCACAATCTGAACTGCATCCTCTATACCGGCGTATTCCTTAAGAGCCGCATTAAGTGTAAGCCTGCCGCCTTTATCCACTTCGCCATAAACAACACCGGAAAGGATTTTTCTTGCAAGACGGCGCCTTTCCTGGTTATGCTCTCCGCCCTGGTTAAACTCCTTGTAAAGCTCATTCCAGCCTTCCTCGGAATACATAAAGATACAATCCGTATCGGAATCGGGTGATTTAATGAGATATGCCTTCAAGCCTAATTCATCGCGCAAGGAAGCCGGGATCTTAAAACGGTTTTTATCATCGAGATTGTGAGAAAACTGACCGCAAAACATACCGACACCCCTTCCTTTGAATTATTTCAGCTGTAAAAAACGAGACACTTTAACCCATTTCCACACACTTTGTGACATTATTATAGAATTGCTATAAAAAAATGTCAATAGATTTAACAAAAAAAATAGTGGTTTCAGGTGATATTTTCACCTAAAACCACTAAATTTATTGAACTTTTTAATTTTAAAACTCAAAGAGCATATTTTTTGCCTGAGAAACAACAGAATTTACAACATCGTCTGAAAATTTTGATTTATTATATTCAAACAGTATTTCACAGCCTGTTTTTGTTTCTATTATTGTCAAACCCATGTTACTGCGAAGCTTGAATGGTTCTTTTACAAAAACATTTCCGAGTGCAGATAAAGTACTCCAATATTGCTGAGTTAAATTACAATACAGGCAATCACATAATTCCATATTCATACAACCATAATTTTCTGCAAGTGTTTTTGAGGATTTAAACTTATTTTTCCCTGCCATATAGATGTATGAAGAATCACAATATGTAGATGACAGGCTTGCAAGCAAAACTTCGTCTGCAAATACTCTGTATGGTGAAGTAACTGCCCTATACACTTCTGTATGGAACGCTTTAAGCTTATCGTTCAAAGATTTTTTTGCATCCCTTGGTTTGAGAGAACTGCACGCCATTCCGTTATATGCACCAACTGAATAAATATCCTTAGCGCCGTGGAAAAATCTTCTGTCTGCATATATTCGCATTTTAGAAGAATTTTTTGGAGCTTTCACATTATTCAGAATAGCTGTGTAAAAGCAGAAATAAAGCATAGAAGAAAAATCAACATTAAGTGCTTCGCACTTTTTTCTCAACAAAGCGCGTTCATCATGGGATATACAAAAAGAAATCTCACCAACCTGCGGAAATGTCGAGAAATATTTTTCTGACGCTTTTTTGTAATCCTCTACACTATATTTCACAATATCCTTCTGCCATTTTCCGTCAAGCTCTGATGACAACTTGTTTATCATTGGTGACACAACATCAACAGGCAATGTACCCTGCTTTGAAAATGTGTATATTTCACTTGATTCTACAGACAAGTTTGTTTTTTCGTAGAAGGAAATAAAATAAGATGCTAATCGCAAAAGGGATTTTGCATCACAAACCACAGTGTGACCTGCAATAACAAGAAACCCGTCTGAACTAACAGAAAACTCAAAAAGCTTTTCTGTAAAATCAAGAGGCTCTCTTTGATATTTTGAAGATAATTCTTTTACATTTAAAGAAGAGAAATTCATTTTAATATCCGCAACATCCGTTACGATATATGCATCACCATTATCTTCGTACTCAATCACGGAGGTAATAACAGGTTCTTTAACGGAAAGCATTTTCAAGACTTTAACAGCTTCATTTTCAACTATATCCGCCTTATACCTGCCGTAGAATACAACGGTATTATTAAATTCAAAAAGCCTGTTTCTTGAAAGACCAAGCTTATACCTTTCGGACATAATCTTCTACCGCCTCATCATTTTCGTGCATAATTTTCTCTATCAAGGACTGCTTGATACCCCAAAGCTTACCTGAGAAGTCAACGTAATATCTGTGAGGATTTTCAAATCTTACAACCTCTTCCCAAAGGGACGCAACCTGCTCATTGCAATATGCTTTAATCTCTTCAAGAGATGGGTTTTCATACACTAACTCACCCTCGCGGAAGATGCACACAAGCATTTCACGGGCAACAAAGTTATCTACAGTTTTACGCTTCCATGTAAAATCAGGGTCGAAAAGAGAATATGTTTTTTCTTCACCGATACTTTCACTATCGGTAGTAAGCACATCTGCAATTGCCTTACCTGTTTCCATATCAAAAAGGCGCCACACCCTTTTTGAACAAGGCGTTGTAATTTTATTAACATTATTACTGAGCATAATGGCAGGTACCTTCTGACCATTTTTCTCAGTTTCACAGAGCTTATAGACACCGTCAAGTACAGGAGCGGATGAGGATGTTACAAGCTTTTCTCCAACAATAAAGCCATCTATTTTTGCACCCTGGTTAAGCATATCCTTAATAAGAATTTCATCAAGGGAGTTAGATGCATAAATATCACAATCAGGGAAGCCTGCTTCATCAAGCATACGCCTTGCTCTTTTCGACAAATAGGTCATATCGCCACTATCTATAATGACACCTGCAGGTCTGAGACCCTTTGGTACGAGCACTTGATTAAATGCCTCAACAGCATTTTTAATTCCGCTACCAAGAGTATCGTAGGTATCTACAAGCAAAGCCCCATCGTCACCATGCTCTTGAAGGTAAGCCTTGAAGGCTTCAAGCTCACTATCAAAAAGCTGTACCCAACCGTGCCCCATCATTGTAGCAACAGGGATATTATATTTTCTTGCGGCAGGAAGAAGTGATGTTGCATCTACGCCACCTATATATGAGGCTCTTGCTCCGTCAATTGCAGCATCAAAGCCGTGTGCACGGCGCGCACCCATTTCTATAACACGTTTACCTGAGGATGCTCTGCTTATTCTGTTTGCCTTAGTCGCAATAAGTGTCTGGTAATTTATTGTATTAAGAAGCAAGGTTTCAATAAGCTGTGCCTGTAATGCAGGGCCGCAGACCTTAACTATTGGCTCATTAGGAAATACAGGTGTACCCTCAGGCATAGCATAAACATCACAAGAAAATTTGAAGTTTCTGAGATATTCAATAAGCTTTTCAGAAAAACCTTGTTCGCTAAGATAACCCAGTACATCTTCATCAAAGGAAAGATTCTGAAGTTTCTGACACAAATTTTCAAGCCCTGCCATAATAGCAAAGCCACCTTTATCGGGTATTTCGCGGAAAAACATATCGAAAGTTACTTTTTCATTTTCTTTTCCTGCCGAAAGCAAGCCTTCAGCCGTTGTTAAGCAATTGTAATCTGCAAACAAATCTTCACGAAAGACCATATAGCACCTCTTTTATGATTTATGAGTTTATTTTAACATATAATTACGCTTATATCAAATGTTTTCTTAAACAAAACACTTGCAACACATATTATATTGTGATAATATGGAATTAGTTTAATACTTTAAAATTCAACAAAAGGGGTTGCTATGGATGAGAATCAGAAAACAGCCGATTGGCTCGAAGAACATCTGCGGAACCAAAGTTGAAGAAAGAAGAAAAGCTATAGGTATGAAACAAAAGGATCTTCTTACACAGCTTCAAATCCGCGGTGTAGACCTTAATGCATCAGGTCTTTCTAAATTAGAAGGTCAGATTCGTTCGGTTTGCGATACAGAGCTTATTGCACTATCAGAGGTTTTAGGTGTTTCAGTAAATTGGTTACTTGGTATTGACGAATGAAGAAAAATCATTGTTCACTATGTGAGCAATGATTTTTTTGTTATTATTGCAAAAGATATAGTTATGTCTTTTATTAACTTTATTTGACTTTTTGTCGAAAAGTGTGATATTATGTTAAAAAATTGTGGTGGTGATAATATGCTTTGCAACAGAATAAAGCAATTCCGTGAATACAATAACCTTGGGCCCGAAAATCTTGCAGAGGTTTTAGGTATAAGCGAAGAGCTTTATAAGGATTTCGAATACGGCAAGGCTGTGCCTACTATAGATATTATCCAGAAGCTTGCAAAATGCTACAAGGTTACTGTAGACGAATTTTACGGCTACACTCCCCGCCTTGAAATCTACGATAAAAGTGTTGATTTCAGCGATGAAAATGTTGATGAAAAGCTTCTAAAAATGTCAAACCTCTCCTGGGACGAGATGCAATTAATTTTACATTACCGCAATATGGAAGATAAAGAAAGTCTTATAAGTGAGATCATAAAAAGCAACCACGATAACGGCATTAAATAAAAAGAGAAAGACCCTTAAAAGCTTTTGGCTTTTAAAGGTCTTGATTTTTGTAAAATCAGAGTTTTACGATTTCGCCCATCATACCGGGAGCAGCAAAAGCAGCATTGCTTTCGTCTGTATCAATATGCATTGCAGGAGCAAATTTTTCACTTACACGGCAAACTACATCACCAAAAATAAGGTTTCTGCCGTCAGAATCAATTTTTACACCTACAATTTCCTTGTCAGCAACACCAAATTCTGCAGCTGCTTCAGGAGTAAGATGAATGTGTCTTTTAGCAACAATAACACCCTCGCAGAGTTCAACCTCACCCTTAGGACCAACAAGCTTACAAGCACCGCTACCTGCTGTATCGCCACTTTCTCTTACAGGAGCAACAACACCAATTGAACGAGCATCTGAAGCAGAAAGCTCAACCTGTGAAGCAGGTCTTGTAGGGCCAAGAATAGAAACTGCAGGGAACTGACCTTTCGAGCCTACAACAGCAACTCTTTCCTCGCAAGCATACTGACCCGGCTGAGAAAGGTCTTTTTTATTTGTGAGCTCGTAGCCTTCACCGAAAAGTATATCAAGATCTTCTCTTGATACATGCACATGACGTGCAGATGTTTCAACAAGTACTTTTGACATAGATAAATCCTTCTTTCAAATAAATACAAGTACAACTTGCTTAATTTTTAACGAAATAATTATACACAACAACCAATCTTTTTGTCAAGTTAAAGAAGATATTGCACAGATAAAATTTATGCGATATAATTACATTTAAAAGTGGCAACTCAATTTATAAAGTAGTTTAATTGTAGGGGTTTAATTCATATGGAATTTTTAAGAGCATTATTAGCATTGTTTTTGAGTATGATTTCAATTTTCAATATTTTTGAAGGACCTCACGAGGTAACAAATCCTGAAAGACGAAAGGATTTTGAATACCTTGAATACCCAGCTGATGCAATAATAAACCCTAAGGATGCAGGGCTGACACTAAGTAGCTACAAATCCCGTGCAGATGATGATGGTGATGAACTGTACCTCAACGCACAAGGCTATTCAGATATAAACGGTATTATCGACTCCCCTTACTTTGTAGTTCATATGGAAGGAAAGAGAATTCCTGTTTATGCAACAACTGTTTTTGTTGGTGCAACACAAAAGGGTGAAATACACTCTTACTGTGAAGTATATGTTGATACAAAATCGGCAATCAACTACGAATTTCAACTGACCTCAACAGATTTCTCTATAAAATCTGTTAAGGTAATGCCTACATCATTAAATATGCGCACAACAAACAACGGAAATGTTGTTAATGCTAAAATAACACAATTAGGCACATACACATTTGTTTTTAACGAAACTGATCAAACACACGGATTCACATTATTTGTCAGAGAGCTTGTTGACGAAGAACAGGAAATAGCAAACTACAAGGCTCAGTACGGTGAAAATAATGTTGTTGTAGTTGAAGACATACTTACTGCCCCATATTTCAACTTCTACGGTGCAAGCAATATGGTATACTACCTTAAGCGAGGCTCTTATCTGCTTGCACAGCACACTATTGATATTAACAACGAGACTGACGATGCAAACAACGTTGAAGCAGATGCAAATGGACAGGTAGGCCTTGGTTTAACAAGATTCCCATACATGAATTTCCATTGTGTAAACAACGTTAAGCTTGTTGGTAGTGGCGTAGTTGACCTTTCACATCTTGACAGGCGCGAAAGACGAGGACTTGTTTTCTCCTACTGCACTAACATTGAGGTTGACGGAATAAAAATCGTTAACCCGCCGGAATGGTCATTTATAACCTACGATTGCGAAAATGTTACAATAAAAAATGTTGATATTTTCGGCTACAGGCAAAATTCCGATGCCTTTGCAATCTGCAACACAAGGAATGCAACAATAGATAACTCCTTCTGTAGAAGTGGTGACGACCTTTTTGATGTTAAAACCGCAGGCGGAAGACCTGAGGCAATAAGCCAAAACATAGCATTTACTAACTGCACAGCCTGGAATGGTAAGGCAAGATGCTTTGGTATCTGCGGTGAAGCCAACATGGATATAAAAGATATTATATTTAAAGACTCCGCAGTTGTATTTCACGATGCTACATGGAACAAAGACAGAATCCCTGCACTTGCAATCGTTGTTGAGCAAGGCGGTGGCAGTATTTCTGATGTAACGTTTGATAACATAGAAATCCACCATGCAGCAAGCAGAGCTATAGGATGCCTGGTATACGAAAATAGTGTACAAAACTTTAATATAAATAATGTTACCTATAAGAATATTTCGTACACATCAAGCTTACCCAACAAAATTGCCGGTACAAACTCAACAAACAGCGTGAGTGCTATTTTTGAAAAAATATACTACAACGGTTCAAAGGTAAACGCAATTAATTCAAGCCTCTTTGAAACTGACAGCTACGCAACAATTACGCTTAAATAATAATTTATACATGAGCAAAGCCAACACGAATTGATTTTCGTGTTGGCTTTGTATTACTTATGCGTCTTTAATACAAGTTGTTTTTATTTCATTTTGAGCACTGCAACAGAAGATTTTGCTGTTTTACCATACTTATCCTTTACAATGCAGTATACAGAACGATTCTTTTTTGAAGCATTCATTTTAACATTATAGGTTGAAGACGTTACCGACGACTTTGTGTAGGTGCTTTCTCCAGAATCCTTTATGTACCAGGTATATTTAAGCCCATCACCTACTGCCTTTACTGTTACCTTTGCAGTTGCGCCTGATTTAACCGCTATTGACTTAGGCTGTGATGTGATAGTTACCGCCATTCTGAGATATACCGTTTTACTTTTTACAGTCTTCCCATACTTATCCTTCACAACACAGTAAACTGCACGATTTTTTCTTGAAGAGTCCATCCCCATACTGTAACTTGATTTAGTTACAGCTGATTTTGTGAACTTGGTTTCACCAACATCTTTCTTATACCATGTGTAAGTCAAGCCATCGCCTGCTGCCTTAACTGTTACCTTTGCAGCTGCTCCATTTTTAGCATATACAGTTTTTGGTTGTGTAATAATGGAAGCGGTCATTCTGAGATATACTGTTTTACTCTTTACTGTATTGCCGTATTTATCCTTTACAACACAATACACAGCGCGGTTTTTTCTTGTGTTATCCATCTTTACGCTGTAGCTTGCACTTGTTACGGAAGATTTTGTGAATTTTGAATCACCCGGATTTTTTGTGTACCAGATGTATTTAAGCCCTTCACCCGATGCCTTAATTGTCACCTTTGCAGTTGCACCATATTTTGCGTACACAGTTTTGGGCTGTGCGGTAATGGTTGGTGACATTCTTAAATATGCAACGTTACTCTTTTGGGTTTTGCCGTATTTATCCTTTACAACGCAGTAAACCGCACGATTTTTTCTTGTTGCATCCATCTTCACGCTATAGCTTGGACCTGTTACAGCTGATTTTGAGAACTTAGTTTCACCGGAATCCTTTACATACCATGTGTATGTAACACCCTCGCCCATCGCCTTAACTGTTACTTTTGCAGTTTCTCCACGCTTTACAGATACTGTTTTGGGCTGCTTTACAATATCAAGATATTTACCGTTTATATCAAAGAAATCTACCTTGTATGTCAATGTAGCTGCTGTACCGCCCATTGTAGTAATACCTGTGATTTTAACTGTATAAATGCCTTTATAAACATCTATATCTGTAGTCGGTGGGCGGAAAACAATGCAGTTGCGTATACCACAGCCACTGTCATCAACATTAAAATATGGTTTAGAATAATCGGGAGTATTATATTTAGAATTGAAACTCCAAGTTTTACCATCGGACTCTCGTGTAAGCGTAACCTTAACTTTTGACAAATCCGGTTCATCATATTTACCGAGATTCAAAGACACAGACCACGGTGTATCACCTTGGAATATATTATTGGGGAAATTACCCGAGGAAGGCCATGAAACAAAATCATAATCGATTTTTTTACCACTTTCATCAAAAATCTTGGTTGTAATATATGGGTAACCATTTGCAGTTTCAGCATAACCGTATCCTACATTATACAAACCCGGATTTAAAAGCCACCTACGATGACCAACACGCACCATATTACCCATATCGTCATCATTCATAAATCCCTGAGTTGCAGATATTAAAGTAGGATATCCACAGGCAATATTACTTGAGGATGTAGCCTCAAAACCTTTATCATAAAAAGCCTGACTCATGTTGCTTGGCTTCTCAGGGTAATGATTCAGTTCACCTTTAGCTGCCAGAAGCACAGCACCATATTGAGCATTCTCTGATAAATCTGCATCAAGACGCACAGAAGGAAGATGAGCAACATAACGGATATAATTAAGATATGCAACACCACTTTTGAGAAAGCTGTCTGAAGGTGCACCGGCCTTGTGTGGCGCAACAACAGATGGCTCCACTTTAAACGAAGCCTCCACGTCCTTCAAAGCATTCCATTTAGCCTGAATTTCTGATTTTGTAGGCGAAGCAACACCGAGGTTACCGCTCATTCTTGTACTTACCGCCTGAGCATCAGGCGCAACAAGTACAATAAAAAGTACCGCTAAAAACAGAAATGACAAAATACGTTTTTTCATAAAAGCACCTCCGTAAAGTGTGAAATTTATTTCCAATTACAATATACCATAGATTTTTTATACTTACAAGAAAAATAATCCAAAATAAAAAAGCACACCATAATCGGTTATCCGAAAATGGTGTGTCTGATTATTTATTGATAATCCAACAAATTAATTATTTGCAAGCTTCTTCAACTGCAACTGCACATGCAACTGTTGCGCCTACCATTGGGTTGTTACCCATACCGATAAGACCCATCATCTCAACGTGAGCAGGAACTGAAGATGAACCTGCGAACTGTGCGTCTGAGTGCATACGACCCATTGTATCTGTCATACCATAGGAAGCAGGACCTGCAGCCATATTATCTGGGTGAAGTGTACGTCCTGTACCGCCACCTGAAGCAACTGAGAAGTACTTCTTGCCGTTTTCAACACATTCCTTCTTGTATGTGCCTGCATCAGGATGCTGGAAACGAGTTGGGTTTGTTGAGTTACCTGTAATAGAAACGTCAACGCCCTCTTTCCACATAATTGCAGCGCCTTCTGTTACATCGTTAGCACCGTAGCAGTTAACCTTTGAACGAAGACCATCTGAATATGCTTTACGGAAAACTTCTTTAACTTCGCCTGTGTAGTAATCCATTTCTGTTTCAACATATGTGAAGCCATTGATTCTTGCGATAATCTGAGCAGCATCTTTACCAAGACCATTAAGAATAACTCTGAGAGGATTCTTTCTAACCTTGTTTGCCTTTTCAGCAATACCGATAGCACCTTCAGCAGCTGCGAATGACTCGTGACCTGCAAGGAATGCGAAGCAC
>JAZSCV010000058.1:0-10804 GCA_045530855.1 Acutalibacteraceae bacterium | reverse complement strand
TTTTAAGCAATCTTTATCAGCATTAGGTTTTGTATTTTTAGGAAACAGATGTGCATGATTGGCATAGATTTTCATATGTACCTCCGGAAATAGTTAGGATTTTTGGAGCTATGCTGTTATTATAAGATTCGCATACACTTAATTAATCAATAAATTAAGCATATACGAAGACGAAAGCTATTTATTCATCAAAATCATCAAAACCCATATCTTCTTCTGAAAGCTCAGGATAATAGTCCCACAGCATTTCTTCCTGTGCTGCCGTAAGTGGCTCTGAGGGGATTTCATTTATTACCTCTGCCTTTCTTAACTTACTCCAAAGAGATGGTGTTATACGGATTGTATAACCGCAGGCAGATGGGCAAAGCCATTCTGTCATAGGAAGCTCAGGTATACCGAATGCCGCAAGAATAGACATTATTACACCGCCGTGGGTAATTATTGCAGCGGAGCGGGTGCCTGTTTTAATAAGCCCGTCAACAGTTTTGCTGAAGCAGTTACATACTCTTGTAGCAAATTCCTGATTACTTTCACCATTAAGCGGACGTGCATCCTCACCGCCTGCAAGCCATTGAGAAAACTCCTCGTACTTTTCAAGCTCTTCCGCTGTATGCCCTTCAAATTCACCAAAATCGCACTCTTCAAAGCCTCTCATTTCAATTGGAGTTTTATCCGGGTAAAGAATTTTAGCCGTTTCAATACAGCGCTTCAAGGTGCTTGAAAATACAACATCAGGGTATGGATAGCCGTAGTCTTTTTTCATTGCTTCAAGCTGTTCAATACCCTCCTTTGAAAGCGGCTCATCTGTCTGGCCTATGTATCTGCCTTCAAGATTACCTTGTGTTAAAGCGTGACGAATTAAATAAACCGTATAAGTTTTCATTGCATTCTCCTGAAAAATGGTGTAATATATTATACACTCTGTATAATTTGAGTATTATAATTAAGTTTTGGAAGTGATTATTTTGTCCGCATACCCTGAAAGAATGGTTGAGCTGAGAACAGAAAAGGGCATAAGCCAGAAGGCCGCCGCCGTTGATTTAGGCATTTCTCAGGCTCTTTTATCCCACTACGAAAAAGGCATACGCGAATTTAATCTTGATTTTCTTTGCCGTGTGGCAGAATACTATAATGTTACAACGGACTATATTTTAGGAAGAAGTGACAGCCGTACAGGTCTTAACTCCACTATTCTTGAGGACAAGCCTGAGGATGAAAGCTTCAACACCCGTTCAGTTTACAAGGCCGCCATTATGACCCACGAAAGAATGAACGCAGGCTCATCACAGGGTGGTGAGGCTGCAGATATGCTTTATGCAATCACCATATATCGTACACTTTTTTCTGCCGCACAAAAGGGATATATACCTAAAAGGTGGTTTTCCTTGCCTACCCAATATGCTCAAGCGCTTACTCTTGCGGCAACAGAAACCATTCTTAAAGATTTTCCCGATAAAACAGTAACCGCAAGACGATACGGCGGTCCCGAACCCAAAAGCATCGAGACCGTCATAAAGAACGTTGAAAATATTATAAGAAAAACTGCCGATAAAATCAAGCCTGCCGATTAATCAACCTTTTAATACTTCCTTATACATTTTAATATATTCGTTGGCGGATTTACCCCAACTGTTATCACTATCCATTGCTCGTTTAACAAGAATGGACCAGCCTTTTTTATCCTGATAGCCTTCAACTGCACGGCGAATTGTGTGAAGCATATCGTGTGCATTATATGAAGAGAAAACAAAGCCGTTTCCTTCATTATCACCGCTATCTGTAACAGAGTCGCGAAGTCCGCCTGTTTCACGGACAATCGGAATTGTGCCGTAACGAAGGGCAACCATCTGTGAAAGACCGCAAGGCTCACTCTTTGATGGCATAAGGAATAAATCTGCACCTGCATAGATTTTTCTTGCAAGGTCAGGTACAAAGCCAAGGCAAAGGCCAACCTGCTCAGGATAACGTGCGGCAAGACCGCGGAAAAATTCCTCGTACTGATAATCGCCTGAGCCTAAAACTACAAGCTGAATATCCGTTGTTGCAAGAAGCTCATCAAGAACAGCCTTGCAAAGGTCAAGACCCTTGTGAGAAACAAGTCTTGTAACCATACCCATAACGGGGGTATCGCTTTTCTCCGGAAGCCCAAGAAGCTTCTGGAGTTCTCTTTTATTTACATACTTACCGCGTACATTGTCCGCTGTATAGTTTTTGAAAATATCCTTATCTGTTTCAGGATTGTAGTTAATAACATCAATACCGTTAAGTATTCCGCGAAGCTTGTATGAACGCTCCTTAAGAATAGGGTCAAGGCCGTGGGAATACCATGGGTCAAGAATCTCCTTTGCATATGACGGGCTTACAGTAGTAACTGCATTTGCGCACTCAATACCGCCCTTCATAAGATTAACCGCACCGTCATATTCAAGCAAGCTCTTGTGTGCGTGGTCAACACCAACAACGTTGTCAAGAAGCTCTTCACCATAAACACCCTGATACTGGATGTTATGAATAGTGAAAACTGTTTTAATATTTTCATAACCCGGCTTATCAGCATAAATTGTGCTGTAATAAACAGGTGTTAATGCTGTCTGCCAGTCATTACAATGGATAATATCGGGCTTGAAGTCGATATGAGGAATCATTTCGAGAATTGCTCTTGAGAAAAATGCAAATCTCTCTGCATCATCATAAAAGCCGTAAAGAGTATCTCTTTTGAAATAATACTGATTATCAAGGAGATAGTATATAACTCCTCCGCTTTTTGCTTCAAAAATGCCGCAATACTGTCTGCGCCATGCAACAGGCACACAGATATTTGTAACAAACTTCATTGTATCCTTAAGCTCTTGCTTAATGCCGTCATAAAGAGGCATAACCACTCTGCAGCCCACAAGGCGTTTTCTTAAAGCCTGTGGTAAAGAGCCTGCAACATCACCTAAACCGCCACTTGCGATGAAAGGTAATGCTTCACTTGCTGCATATAAAACCTTCATGTTTATTCTCCTTTATTTTTTTCGATTATATGAAACTGCCATATAAATCAGAAAGTGTTCTGTAAAAGCCTGATGAGAAGAAAATTATCATTACAATAATACCAAGAATTACAGGTATGGCAACCTCGCATATTGTTTTGATAAGCTGCCTTCTTTTCATATCAATTACCATTCTTTCAAGGCTGTCAACACGCTCTGAAAGCTCAGCAATAAGCAAATCCTTTTCGTTGTTAATAACAACTGTTTGCTTTTTTTGTTGATTGTAAGGCTTTACTTCAGGTGCATCATCAATAACGGGTTTAGCTTCCTCTGCCATACCGCCATTTTCTTCAAAAACAGACTTCAAGGCATTAAAAACCTCAACCTCTCTTTCAGGCACATCCTTGGTAATGACTGCCTTTAACCATTTAAGCTGAGCGTCACTAACCTCGTTACCATCAAGGGCTTTCAACTGCCTGTGGCAAAAAGAACAAACAGGCTTATTGAGATTACCTATTGAACTGTCTATAAAATCAAGTGCATCTGTTTTGCAACCGCAAACGGGACAAACAGCCATACCTTTCACCTCCCGAAATAATTATCAGATAACAATTTCCTTGCCTACAAATAATGGATAGTTCTTATCTCCTGAAAGAACCTTTTTAGGTGTAATAACAGTATTTTTATCCATAATTACACAATTAAGCTTTGCATCCTCTCCCACGAAAGCATCCTGCATAAGAATTGAGTTTTCAACAACTGCACCCTTTGCAACCCTTGCGCCACGGAAAACAATACTGTTTTTAACAGTACCCTCAATTTGGCAACCGTCTGCAATAAGAGAGTTTTTGCAATTTGAAGCAATGCCGTAAACAACAGGCATATCGTCACGAACCTTTGTATAAACAGGTGTATCGCTATTGAAAAGCTCTTTTCTTGAATTTTTATCAAGAATTGCCATATTAGCTGCAAAGAAGGAATTCATACTGTCGATTGTGAAATTCCACTCGTTGATTTTGTAGCCGTAAATATTAAGTGTTGCAACATTTTTCTGAATAATATCCTTCTCAAAGCTTGTGTACGCATAGCTTTCCGCATCACCGATAAGTCTTTCAAGAAGTGCTTTTCTTATAAGTATAATGTTTGCAACATAGTTAACCTCTGATGCTGTTTTTACATCAATGCCCACATTTGTAATTTTGGAATCTGCATCAACATCAATTACTGCCTGATTCTGCAACTTAGGAAGCTGACCATGGCAATAACCGATTGTAATATCTGCATTCTTCTCAGAATGGAAATCAAAGAGCTTTGATAAATCCATATTGCAGATAAAATTAGAATCCATAAGAAGAACATATTCCTGCTTTGAGTCGGAAATGTAGTTCATAATTCTTGAAAGAGTGCCGATTCTGTTTGTGGATTCAGCCGCATTAGGAGTAAATGGCGGAAGTAATGTAAGACCATCTACCTTTCTTGATAAATCCCAAGGTCTGCCGCTACCGATATGGTCCATAAGAGAATGGAAATTACTGTTTGCAATAACGCCAACCTTTGTAATACCACAGTTAACCATATTAGAAAGCGGGAAATCTATAAGACGGTATCTGCCGCCAAAGGGAACAGAGCCCATTGTACGCCTTGCTGTAAGTGCACCAAGGCAAGTATCGTATGAATTAGAATAAACTATTCCAAGAACATTCTTTGGTCTCATACTGTTTCACCCTCCTTAACATCTTCTGAAATCATTGATTGCGCTTTAACCTTTGCATTTTTGCCTACCACAACATTAGGACCAACAACGCTTACGCCCCAGCTGTCAAGGTCTGCACATTTTTCAGGGTTTTCACCAACAACTGCGCCCTCTTCAATAACAGCATTTTCGGCAACCATAGCATATTGAACTACCGCGCCTTTTTTAATTACTGCACCGGGCATAACAATTGAATAATCTACAAAAGCACCCTCTTCAACTGTAACATCGTTAAAGAGCACGGAATAATCAATTTTACCTTCGATTTCGCTACCTGCTGTAACAATTGAATTTTCAACAACCGCTGTATCAGCAATATACTGTGGTGCGCTGTTTGTACCTCTGCCGTAAATTTTCCAGGTAGTATCACTTAAATCGATATTAACCTTTGGATTAAGAAGGTCAAGGTTTGCTTCCCAAAGGGAATCAATTGTACCAACATCCTTCCAGTAGCCGTCAAAACCGTATGCGAAAAGTCTTTCACCTGCTTCGTGCATTGCAGGAATAACATTTTTACCAAAGTCGTTAGAAGAGTCGGGGTCGTTTTCGTCGTCAATAAGGTACTGACGAAGCTTTTCCCAGGTAAACATATAAACACCCATAGATGCCTTGTTGCTCTTTGGATTCTTTGGCTTTTCTTCAAAGGCTGTAATTCTTGCGTCGTCATCTGTAAACATAAGACCAAAACGTGAAGCCACTTCCCACGGCACTTCAAGCATAGCAATTGTACAAGCGGCATCCTTCTGCTTGTGGAACTGAAGCATTTTAGCATAGTCCATCTTGTAGATATGGTCACCTGAAAGAATTGCTACATATTTAGGATTATATCTGTCAATAAACTGAATATTCTGATAAATAGCGTTTGCTGTACCCTTGTACCACTCTGTACCCTGAATCTGCTGGTAAGGTGAAAGGATATGCACACCGCCGTTTGCACGGTCAAGGTCCCATGGACCGCCGTTGCCGATATAATCGTTCAACTCAAGTGGTTGATACTGTGTAAGAACACCTACTGTATAAATACCGGAGTTCACACAGTTTGAAAGTGGGAAATCAATAATTCTGTACTTACCGCCATAAGGTACGGCAGGTTTTGCAATGTTCTTTGTAAGAACGCCAAGACGGGAGCCCTGACCACCGGCAAGAAGCATTGCTATACATTCTGTCTTTTTTGCCATCGTTGTCACTTTCCTTTACTATATAAATTTGAAATTAAAAACTTATTTTTTGGCTTTTGCCTTTTTCTCCGGCAAAGCCTTTGGACTTTCATCTGCTTTAGGCTTTAAATAAATTGTTGTCATAGGTGGCAGCTTCATTTCGATATACTGCTCGTAGCCGTGCATCGGACCTGTTTTAACCACATATGTTTTCTTTATTTTTTCACCATTACCGCCGAATTTTTTTGCATCGGTATTTAAAACAACCTCATATGCATCTGCATCGGGAACACCGATTTTGTAGCTTTCCCTCATAACAGGTGTAAAGTTACAAACAGCAACAATTTTTTCGTTCTCCTCGTTATTTCTTACAAAGGCTATAACGGAATTATCTTTATCGTCACTTACAATCCAGTTAAAGCCTTCCCAGCTGTAATCTACCTGCCACAACGGGGAATTTGCTTTGTAGAATTTATTCAGGTCCTTTACATAGTCCTGAAGAAGCACATGCATTTCATAATCGAGAAGAATCCAGTCAAGACCTTTTTTATAGTCCCATTCAATAAACTGACCGAACTCTGTACCCATAAACAGAAGCTTTTTACCCGGGTGGGCATACATATAACCAAGGAAGGCTCTGACGCCTGCAAACTTTTCGTTATAGTTACCCGGGATTTTATTTATAAGAGAGCATTTTCCGTGCACTACCTCATCGTGAGAAATAGGGAGCACAAAATTCTCTGAAAATGCATAGAAAAACGAGAATGTAATTAAATCGTGATTATATTTTTTATGGATACCATCAAGGGAGAAATAACGAAGAATATCGTTCATCCAACCCATATTCCACTTAAAGTTGTAACCAAGACCGCCCATAAACACAGGCTTTGAAACCATTGGCCAGGCAGTGCTTTCTTCAGCGATCATCATAATATCGCCGTGATCCTTGAAAACAGCTTCATTAAGAGATTTCATAAAGGCAATAGCCTCAAGATTTTCGTTACCGCCGTTTTCGTTTGCTATCCATTGACCATCGTCCCTGCCGTAATCAAGGTAAAGCATGGAAGCAACCGCATCAACTCTTAAGCCGTCAATATGGTATTCATCGAACCAGAAAAGGGCATTTGAAATAAGGAAGGATTGCACTTCGTTTCTGCCGTAGTCAAAAACCTTTGTACCCCATTGAAGGTGCTCACCTTTTCTTACATCTGCATATTCGTAGCATGCATCACCATCAAAGCTTGCAAGCCCATGTGCATCCTTCGGGAAATGAGCAGGCACCCAGTCCACAATAACACCTATACCCGCCTTGTGACATTCATCAACAAAGTATTTGAAATCGTCAGGTGTGCCGTAGCGTGAGGTTACTGCAAAATAGCCTGTTACCTGATAACCCCAGGACCCGTCAAACGGATGCTCTGCAACAGGAAGCACCTCAATATGGGTGTAGCCCATCTGCTTAACGTAGCCCACAAGCTCTTTTGCCATATCTCTGTAGCTTAAGGTGTTACCATCCTCATATATTCTCCATGAGCCTAAATGCACCTCATATATATTAACAGGTGACTTATATACGGAATTTTCTTTTCGTTTCTTTAACCAGGCACCATCGCGCCACTTGTACTTGCCCTCAAATATTTTAGAGGCTGTACCCGGCCTTGTTTCTGCGTGAATTGCATAAGGGTCAGCCTTGTAGTGCCTGAAGCCATCTGAGCCGTGGATAAGAAATTTGTAAGCGTTGTAATTCTCTACACCCTCTGCATAACACTCCCACACACCACCATCGCTTATGCGGTACATAGGGCAGGCATTTTCATCCCAATTGTTAAAATCACCCACAACAAAAACCGCATTCGCATGGGGCGCCCACACTCTGAAAACATATTTGTTTTCAGCTACCTTATGAGCCCCTAAAAACTCCTGAGCTTTAAAGTTTCTGCCCTGGTGAAACACATACAACGGAAAATCGTTATATGTATTTTCTTGTTTTTTCTGTTTCACTTCCTATCACCCCGAAATTTTATATTAAATCACATTAAAATATGTTATATCATTTTAATAATAACAAAATCGCCTTTTATTTTCAAGGGTTTTTAATATATTTTGTTCAAACAACTATTAAATTTCACCCTTTATATTTGGTGGTTTTGCACAACAAAAACGACAAAAAGAACAATAATCCTCTTCCTGTTTTTGTTATATTTTTTAATTTATCTTTATTGTACGAAATATTGAATATAAAAAATAGGTTTATTTTTCTTTTTTGTAAAAATAATTTAATTATTTATGTTAATATATCATATAGCAAAATTAAACGTTTAACTATTCTTTGAAAGGAGCTTAGAAATGGAACTCAGAGAATTAGTTCGCGAGTTGATATCTATATCTGTAATCCACAGATATCACATAACTAAATCCGCATTATCCGTCGGGCTTTATTTCGGCCAACCCAATATGCTGGAATATGTAATTGAACACGATGCTTGTTCTCAAAAAGAAATTGCAGCAGCAGTACACATAACACCTGCCAGCGCTACAATATCTTTAAAGAGGATGGAAAAAGCAGAGCTTATAACCCGGAGAGCTGATGAGAAAGACCCGCGAAAAAAACACATATCTGTTACGGATAAAGGGAAAAATGCCTTAAAGGAATTCAGAAAAATTTGTGATACAACAGATGAAAATATGTTTAAAGGCTTCTCTTCTGAGGAGCGAGATACTCTTCATAAACTTCTTTTACGACTTCATAAAAACCTTGATTCCGAATCCCTTTCCAGGAAAGAGATTTGCGACCTGTTAAAAGAAGCTACACCGAAAGGAGAAAAAGAATAATGCTGAAAAAACTTCTTCCATACGCAAAAAAATATAGATTGCCTGCGATAATGTCACCTCTTTGCATTGTTTTTGAGGTGCTTATTGAGGTTACTATTCCGCTTCTGATGTCTGTTATTGTAGACTGCGGTATATCAGGTCAGACCCTTGCTGAAAAAGGCGGTATTGCCGCAAAGGTACTTACATCTTTAGGCTTTGCAGGTAAAGAGGGCACAGACCTTATTCTTTCTGTGGGCGCACTTATGCTTGGTCTTGCCTGCATATCACTTTTATGTGGTGCAAGTGCCGCATATTTTGCATCTAAAGCGGGTATGGGCTTCGGCGCAGAGCTTCGTCAGGGAATTTTTGAAAAAATCCAGGATTTCTCCTTTTCGAATGTTGATAAATTCTCAACAGGCTCTATTATTACACGAATGACTACAGACATTAATATGGTGCAGATGGCATTTATGATGGCTTTGCGTATGCTTATCCGCTCACCTCTTATGTTTGTTATGGCAATATCTATGGCTTTCACCATCAACAAAAAGCTTTCACTTGTTTTTATTTGTATTGCCCCCATTATGTTTGCCTTGATTTTGTTAATCGGCTCTGCGGCACACAAGCGTTTTTCAAAAATGTTTAAAAAATACGACCAATTTAATAATGCAATACAAGAAAATCTGATTGGGGCAAGGGTTGTTAAAGCCTTTGTACGAGCAAAGCACGAAAAAGAAAAGTTCAGAATATCAAACGACGAATTACGCGATGCATCAATATTTGCAGAAAAGCTCATTATTCTTAACGGACCTGTAATGTCTGTTTCCATTTACAGCTGTATTATCCTTGTTTTATGGATTGGTACAAAGCTTATTCTTGGCGGTAATATGCTTTTGGGCGACCTTATGAGCTTCATTACTTACATTCAACAGATATTTATGTCCCTTATGATAATTTCTATGATTTTTGTTATGTCTGTTATGGCGAAAGCGGCAATGGTTCGTATTGGTGAAATTCTTTCAGAAACATCACACATCACAGATGATGGTTGCGATAAAACCGCACTCGTTAAAGATGGCAGTATTGAGTTCAAGGGCGTTTCCTTTAAATACAGCAAGGATGCTGAAAATAATGTACTTAAGGATATTAACCTTTCTATTGCCTCGGGAGAAACTATAGGTATTTTAGGTGGCACAGGCTCTGCAAAAACATCACTTGTTCAGCTTATTCCCCGTCTTTATGACACAACAGAGGGTGAGGTTTTTGTTGGTGGCAGAAACGTAAAGGACTACTCACTTGAACATCTTCGCAACAGCGTTTCAATGGTTTTACAGACAAATCTTCTTTTCTCCGGTACAATTGAAGAAAATCTTCGTTGGGGTGATAACAATGCCACAATGGATGAACTTCGCGCCGCCGCAAAAATTTCACAAGCAGACGATTTTGTTATGAGCTTCCCCGATGGTTATCAAACCGATTTAGGCCAGGGCGGTGTTAATGTTTCGGGCGGACAAAAGCAAAGGCTTTGCATTGCAAGAGCAATACTCAAGAAGCCAAAGGTGCTTATTCTTGATGATTCCACAAGCGCCGTTGACACAGCAACAGATGGCAAAATACGCGAGGGAATGAAAAACCTTCTTCCCGAAACAACAAAAATTATAATTGCCCAACGAATAAACTCTATTCAACACGCGGACAAAATAGTAGTGCTTGATGATGGAAAAATAGATGATATAGGCACACACGAAGAATTGCTTTCACGAAACGAAATATATAAAGAAGTATATATTTCACAGCAAGAAGGCAAAATGGAACAATAAAAAAGGAGGAAGTCAAATGGCAGAAAAACAAGTAAAACGCCCCAATGGTAACGGACCCGGACCGGGCGGTAGAATGAAATTTGAAAAACCAAAGAACACCAAAAAGACTCTTTCAAGACTTCTTTCTTATGTAACTCAGAAAAAAGCTTTGCTTGTGGTTGTATTTGTCCTGGTTCTTTTCAGTTCAATTGCAGATATTATAGGAACATATCTTTTAACACCCATTATTAATGAAATCGGCAATATGCTCTCATCGGGTAGCAGAGATTTTTCAGTAATCATAAAATA
>JAZSCV010000003.1:0-41942 GCA_045530855.1 Acutalibacteraceae bacterium | reverse complement strand
GTTCAGGTGTGGGATGCAATTAACGACCCTCTTCTGGGTTCACTTTTTGATGCTGATAAAAGAAAGTACAAAATGGGTAAGTTTAAGACATATATCTTGATTGGTGCGATTGGTCTTTTGTTCTCAGGTATTTTCTTTTTCCTTCCTGTACCAAATGCACCCAAGGCTATGAGGTGTATTCTTTTCGTATTAGGTTATGTTCTGTGGGATGCTTTTTATACTGTTGCTAATGTTCCTTATGGCTCAATGATGTCAGTAATCACAACAGATGGGGCCGAACGTTCAGAGCTTTCGGTTTGGCGTTCAATTGGTTCTATGATTGGTAATGTTTTCCCGATGATTCTCCTCCCTATTCTATGTTATGATGCAAGTAATAATCTTAAAGGCGAAGTTGTATTTATTGTAGCTCTTGTAATGGGTGTTGTTGGTCTTATCAGTTTTATATTTATGCTCAAAAAGACAACTATTCGTGTTGAGGAAAGCACAGTTACAATTAGTGAGGAAAAGCAGAAATTCAATGTATTCAAAGCAATGAAGAATTTCATAAAGAACCGTGCTGCGGTTGGTGCAACACTTGCTGCTATGGCAATGTTTATTGGTATGCAGGGTTCCTCAACTGCCACAACAGTTCTTTTCCAGTCGTACTTTGGTAACGCGAAGGCATCAGGTTTTATTATGTTTATCAGTTATGCTCCGATGTTCTTCTTTATGCCGTTTATTAAGAAAATTGTTAACAAGTATGGTAAAAAAGAGGCTTGTGCAGTTGGTTCAGCAGTAAGTGTATTTGGCGCTCTTCTTCTGTTCCTTCCTCTGGGTAACGGAACAGCAGGTTTAATCGGATATATTATTGCTCAGGCATTTTATGGATTCGGCCTTGGTTTCTATACATGTGTTTCATGGGCTCTTATGGCAGATGCTATTGATTACAACGAATGGAAAAATTACTCTAAAGAAGAGGGAACTGTTTATTCACTTCACTCATTCTTCCGTAAGCTTGCGCAGGGTGTTGGTCCTGCAGCTGTAGTATATATAATGGGTGCTCTTGGTTATGTTGGTAAACTTGGTGCTAATCAATCGTTTGCTGTAGCAGAAAATATGAAGTGGCTTGTAGCTGCACTTTACACATTTAGTGCTGTTGTAATGTTTATTTCAATTGCTTTCATTTATGACCTTAACAAGAAAAAGGTTGCAGAGATGACCGCAGAGCTTGAAGAAAGAAGAAAAGCGCAATAATCAAATTTTCAGATGCCCGATAGAGAAAATCTACCGGGCATTTTAAAAGCAAAATAAAGGAGAAAAACAATATATGAGAGAAATTGTAAATATCAACAGAAAATGGGCTTTTACAAAGCAGGCAACATCTGTACCCGCTGAGCTTCCTATGAACTGGGATTGGGTAAATCTTCCCCATTCTTGGAATGCAATAGATGGTCAGGATGGTGACAGTGATTTTTACAGAGGTACATGTTACTATGTGAAAAAGCTTCTCAAATCAGACCTTCCTGAAACAGATAAATATTACCTTGAAATTAAGGGTGCAAACTCATCTGCAGATGTTTACGTTAATGGTAAAATTCTTGCACACCACGATGGCGGTTATTCAACCTGGCGTGTTGATATAACTAACCATCTTCAGCAGGAGAACATTATTGCAATTGCGGTTGATAACTCTCCAAACGATAAGGTTTACCCACAGTTTGCAGACTTCACATTCTATGGCGGTCTTTATCGTGATGTTAACATTGTTTGCGTAAGTGATTCACACTTTGACCTTATGCATCACGGTGGTCCAGGACTTAAAATTACACCTGTTGTTAATGGTAAAAATGCAGATGTTGAAATTGAAGCTTGGCTTTCAAATGCAAAAGCAGGTCAGCAAATTAAATATATAATTAAAGATGCAGAGGGTAACATTGCTTGCGAAAAACTGACAGCTGATACTAAAGTTAACTTAACAATCGAAAATGCTCACCTCTGGCACGGAAGAAAGGACCCTTATCTTTATACTGCAGAGCTTCAGCTTATTGAAAACGGAAATATACTTGATAATATTTCATCGAGATTTGGTTGCAGAAGCTTTGTGATTGACCCTGAAAATGGTTTTATTCTTAATGGTGAAGAGTATCCGTTGCGCGGTGTTTCCCGCCATCAGGACAGATGGGGCTTCGGTAACGCGCTCCTTCCGGAGCACCACGAGGAGGATATTGACCTTATTATGGAGGTTGGTGCAACAACAATCCGCCTTGCACACTATCAGCACGACCAGTATTTCTATGACCGATGTGACGAAAAGGGTCTCGTTATATGGGCAGAAATCCCATATATTTCAAAGCATATGGCAACAGGTCGTGAAAATACAATTTCACAGATGAAGGAGCTTGTAATTCAAAATTATAATCATCCGTCAATTGTTGTTTGGGGTCTTTCTAACGAGATTACAATGCAGGGTGATAGCGACCCTGATCTTCTTGAAAACCATAGAATCTTGAATGACCTTGTTCACGAGCTTGATAAAACCCGTAAAACAGTTATTGCCGCAGTTTCAATGTGCGATATTGAAAGCCCATATATTCAGATTCCTGATTGTGTATCATATAACCACTATTTTGGTTGGTATGGTGGAGATACAACTATGAATGGCCCATGGTTTGATAATTTCCACGCAAGATTCCCACAGATTCCTATAGGTTGTAGTGAATATGGCTGTGAAGCTCTTAACTGGCATACCTCAGACCCACAGCAGGGTGACTATACAGAAGAATATCAGGCATATTACCACGAAGAATTGATTAAGCAATTTTTCTCAAGAAAATATATGTGGGCAACACATGTGTGGAATATGTTCGATTTCGGCGCAGACTCCCGTAACGAGGGTGGCGAAAATGGTCAGAACCATAAGGGTCTTGTAACCTTTGACCGTAAGTATAAAAAAGATTCCTTCTATGCATATAAAGCATGGCTTTCAGATGAAAAGTTTGTTCACTTGTGTGGCAAAAGATATGTCGACAGAGTGGAGGATGTTACAAAGGTAACAGTATACTCAAATCTTCCTGAGGTTGAGCTTTTTGCAAACGGCAAGAGCTTAGGCAAGAAATCTGCAGAGGACCATTTCTTCTACTTTGATGTGCCGAACATTGGTGAAACAGAGCTTGTTGCTGTAGCGGGTGAATATAAAGATACTTCAAAAATCCGCAAGGTAGCAGAGTTTAATAATGCATATCGTCTTGTTGAAAAAGGCGCAGTTCTTAACTGGTTTGATATTGAAGAGGTAGATGGCTACTACTCAATTAACGATAAGCTTTCAGATATAATGGCTTGCCCTGAGGGTGCCGCATTTGTTAAAGGTCTTGCCGCACAGATGATGAAGGGGATAGGCAATACCGAAATGGGTGAGGAAGCATTCGGCGGTGCTATGATGCAGATGATGGGTGGCTTTACTGTTCTCCGTTTAACAAGTCTTATGGGTGCAGCAAACATTAAATTCTCAAAAGAAGATTTGTTAGGACTTAACGCAATGCTCAATAAAATAAAGAAACCATAAAAAAATGACCCCGATTTACTGAACTGCACCAGATTGTGCGGACAGTACAAAAAAAGTGTCCTTGGTAGAAAATATTAAAATTTTAGCAACAAACTGATTTCGTTTTTCAAGCGAAGTCAGTTTTGTTTTTAGTTGAATTCTTTCGTTGTTGTAGAAATGGATGTATTGACCTATGAGGTGGCTCGCCTCCTCATAGGTTTGCAGCTTTGTTCGGTAGATACACTCTGTCTTTAGAATTGAAAAGAAATTTTCAGCCATAGCATTATCATACGGATTTCCATGTCTTGACATTGAGGGAGTTATGCCGTAAGATTGTGTTAGGTTAAAATATGCTTGGGATGTATATTGAAACCCTTGGTCACTGTGGAGTTGCAGCTCGCCGTCGGGCATAAGATAGTTTACAGAGTCGGTGTTCTTAAATTCATTTTTTACGAGAGCTTCAATTTCATCTAAAACTTTGGTATTATCTCGATAAATCTCAGCTACTTTAAAATCCTCGTATGCATCCACTGCATCAGCAAAGTATGTAAACACTTTTGTTTCTTTTTTACCGTCAACCGCAGTAAGCAAGAGAAACCATGATGTCCCGGCTTCCCAATCATAATTAAAACTAAGCTGTGCACCATAATCATTTGTACAAAAAGTAGCCATTATCATAAAAATCAACCTTTCTGCGTAAATGTCGGGAAAATAGTCTTCATAACTATTATGCTTCAAAAACAAGTTTTTTTACCCAAACTGAGAAAATGAAAGGTTTGTTTATAATACACCATTTATGCATCGTTATTGACATTTTTTTACAATAATATTAAAATGAAATTGTTAATTGGCAACGGAAGTGTTTTCTTTTGATACATAGTTTCGTTCCTATCATTAGAACTTCATGTGATATGTTTTAAAAAGGAGCAATATTTATGGATTTCGATTATCAGGATTTAGCGAATTTACATCAAAAATTAGATAATATAAATAATTCTATAAGAGCCACTAATCCCAACAATAGTAGCAGTAGTAGTGGGCCCATATTAGAAACGTCTACTAAACTTATACTTTTCCCGATTATACTTGGTGTTTTATTTGTTTATTCTATTATCTCATTTATTGGTGCGGTTATATTAATGGGACTTTCAGCAATCCTAGGAGAAGAATTGACAGAATTATTATTGGTTTTCGGTTTTTTTGTTTTTATATTAGCTGCTGTTATAACGATAAAGGTAATTGTGAAGAAAAGAAAAAAGAAGATAGCCAAACAAAAAGCACGTCAAAAAATGAACGGCGAAGATGTTTATATCTCTCCCGAGCAAATGGCGGAATACCAGCGATTTTTTGATGAAGCGTGCCAAAAAGAAATGCAAGAATCTTTAAAAAGGTCTCAAGAAAAATTTCGAGAAAAAAACGGTTGATTTTTCGAATATCCCTTTGAGTTTAAAGGCTTATACTGTCAAATCTCTTTCTATAAAATTTAAACCCCAGAAGGGTGGTAGTGATCGCCAGGGATTTAAGTCTTCGTTTTTGTTATGCTGCAAAATTATAATTTTTCACCTAACAGTTGAGAATGTATTGTCAAAATCCCTCAAAATTTTTGTTGAAAATGCGGATTGAAAAAACTGTAAATTGGTTCATAATTATAATGTATATTTATATCTTTATATATAAGTAAAAGATTTACATAAGGAGTAATAGTTATGCCATTTGTACAAGCAAAGTGCCCTATGTGCGGGGGAATGTTAGCCGTTGACGACAGCAAGAAAGCTGCAATCTGTCAATTCTGTGGCGATGCTTTTGTTGTTGAAGAAGCTGTGAATAATTATATTACCAATAACATTACAAATCATAACTACGGTGCAGGTGCTGTTGTTAATGTTTATGAGGATAAAAACAAAGATTTCGTGATTGAAGGCGGAGTCCTCAAGAAATATCAAGGTGCTTCCGTTGATGTAGTTATACCTGATGGAGTTGTGGAAATAGGCAAAGAATCTTTTAAACAATTAAAAATTAAGTCTATTATTGTTCCAAATAGTGTAACAACTATAGGTGCTTGGGCATTCAATGATTGCACAAGCCTTACCTCTATAACCATCCCTAATAGTGTAACAAGTATCGGTGATGGCGTTTTCTCTGGTTGTACAAGCCTTACCTCTATAACCATCCCCGATAGTGTAATAAGTATAGGTGATGGTGTTTTCTTTGGTTGTACAAGTCTCACATCTTACACTATCCCTGATAGTGTAACAAGTATAGGTGGTAGAGCTTTCCATAGTTGTACAAGGCTTACATCCATCTCTATCCCCGATAGCGTAACAAGTATCGGTGAACGTGCTTTCAATAATTGCACAAGCCTTACATCTATCACTATCCCTGATAGCGTAACAAGTATAGGTTCTTGGGCATTCAATAATTGTACAAACATTACCTCTATCACCATCCCCGATAGTGTAACAAGTATAGGTTTTCAAGCTTTCAAAGGTTGTACAAGCCTTACCTCTATAACCATCCCCGATAGTGTAACAAGTATAGGTGATGGTGTTTTCTCTGGTTGTACAAGTCTTACATCTATCTCTATCCCCGATAGTGTAACAAGTATAGGTGAAGATGTTTTCGAAGGATGTACAAATCTTACCACCGTAGCAATTGGTAATAATGTAACAAGTATAAGCCATTCTGCTTTTGCTGGATGCACATGCCTTACCTCTATCTCCATCCCCGATAGTGTAACAAGTATAGGTGCTTATGTTTTCCGGGGTTGCACAAGTCTTACATCAATCGCAATTCCCTACAGTTTAATAAGGAAAATTGAAGTATTTTTTAAAGATTGTGTGAATCTTACATCCATAACTCTTAATAGTAGTGTGAAAATTATAGACGAGTTTGCTTTCTCTGGTTTCACAAATCTCACATCAATCACAATCCCCGATAGTGTTGAAAATATAGGTAATCGTGCATTCAAAGGATGTACAAGCCTTACATCAATCACAATCCCCGATAGTGTAACAAGTATAGGTGAAGAAGCTTTCTATGATTGCACAAGCCTTGCATCGGTTACAATCGGTAATGGCTTAAAAAATATAGCTTGTAGTGCTTTCTGTAGGTGCACAAGTCTTACATCCATCACCATCCCCAATAGTGTAACACATATAGGCGCTTATGCATTCAATAATTGCACAGGGCTTACATCTATCACCATCCCCGATGGTGTAACAAACATAGAAGAAGGAGCTTTCTCTTATTGCAAAAACCTTACATCCATCACCATCCCTGATAGTGTAACAAGTATAGGTCGTGAGGCTTTTCGTAGTTGCCCAAGCCTTATGTCAGTAACAACCAACAATATTGCTACAATAATCGACACGGGTGCTTTTTTCGATACGCCTTATGAAACTAATTATAAAACTAAAAGGTCTATTGATTTGCGAAAAAGCAAAGGTCTTTGCCAGCACTGTGGCGGTGAATTAAAAGGCTTTATCGGAAAAAAATGTGTTAAGTGCGGTAAGCCTAAGGATTATTAATATACGCAAAACTACATAAAAATTCAAACCCCGGAAGGGTGGTAGTGATACCATCTTTCCGGGGTTGTTTAATGTCTTATTAAATTTTATCCTCTCTCATCATTCAGCACATCGCAAATCCCTTGCATTACGTAGAGGGTGGGAGGGAGAGCAACTCCGTTGCCCCACATTTTATATTCTGCACCGTTGGTGTGGAGCTTGTTGTACCATTTTAGAATTTGCTCCCGTGTATAATCCTTCGGCTTTCTGCCGTTTATGGTTTCATAGGTCTGTTTAACCTCAAGCCAGAAATCAAATTCCTCATCCGCAAGGCTTTCCTTATAGTCCGGCACGCCCAAACTATCAGCAAAGCCCTGAAGCCGGCAAGGTTGCTCTTGAGCATACCGTAGCCAATGCTTGTTAAAACAAAATGGGTGCTTTTGCCATAATAATTTTATACCGCGTGCGGTGTATTGTCAACGAAGCATAGTGTTGAAAAAAGTCGAATAAAGAAAATTTTTCGTCTGTCTACTTGACAGTGGTTGCTTCATTCTACCATAGGAGGTCTATTTTTTCTATTGTCCGTTTTTACTGGACTTGTGCGTACCAAGTGTAGATCGGGGTCGTTTTTTATAATTAAATAAATTATTCTTCTTTCTTCTTGTGGAAGAGAATTTTATCAACAGGGAAGTAAAGGAAGAACTGAAGTGCCGAACAAATCATAGTTGCAATGTTCTTGGCAGCTGTTTCGTTGCACCAATCAAAACCAAGGAAAACATCCTTAAGTGTTGGATTAAGCCAAGCAGAGAAAAGAATAAGTGCAATTGTGAAAATTATGTAAATAGGAAGAGCAACTGCAATGTTTGCACCGGAATTGAATGTCTTTTCCTTGTTTACAAAGAAAGCAACAATCTGTGCAATAATATTTGCAACATTGCTTACGATGAAATAACCAAGACCACCAACTGCAACGGGATAAACAAATACCCACCAACTAAAGGGCTCATTATAGAGCTCCTGGATTGCAGGGATAAGTTGAAGTGTGTTGAGAAGAACGAACTGAACAATCATTGCAAGAAGGCTTACAACAATGAATTTAACAAACTGCCAAATTGTAACAAGGACTGATCCCTTGGATTCTGCAGCTTTGTCAATGTCTTTTAATTTTGCCATAACAGAAATCTCCTTTATTTAAAATGTAATGTTATACTATCATAAACTATGACATAAGTCAATAAACAAAAATTTCGTTTGAATATATAAATAATACTTTGACAAAAATTAAATTTTATTTTATAGTATAATTTGGAAATAAAAGTAAATACTTACTTTTGTAAAAAAATGAAAGGATGTTATATTTATGGAACTTAAAGGCTCAAAAACAGAAAAAAATCTTCGCGCCGCTTTTTCAGGCGAAAGTGAAGCTCGTAACAAATACACATATTTTGCATCTGTTGCAAAAAAAGAAGGCTATCAGCAGATTGCTGCTATTTTTGAAGAAACAGCAAATAATGAAAAAGAGCATGCCAAAATGTGGTTTAAAGAGTTAAAGGCTCTCGGTAACACAACAGAAAATCTTCTTGCAGCTGCAGAGGGTGAAAACTATGAGTGGACAGATATGTATGCTACCTTTGCTGATGAAGCAGAGGAAGAAGGCTTTATTGAGCTCGCCCAGAAATTCAGAAATGTTGCAAAAATTGAGAAATCTCATGAAGAAAGATACAGAAAGCTTCTTTCTAATGTAGAAATGCAGAAGGTTTTCGAAAAATCAGAGGAAACAATGTGGGAATGCCGTAACTGTGGTCATCTTGTTATGGGTAAAAAAGCTCCCGATGTTTGCCCTGTATGTGCACATCCGCAAAGCTATTTTGAAGTTAGAAAAGAAAATTATTAAATTTAAAGGGTGGAGATTTCCACCCTTTTATTATATGGGTACTTGAAAAAGTGTAATAAAAATAATATAATATCAAATGTATTTCCGTCCGTGGCGCAGTTGGATAACGCAGCAGATTCCGATTCTGAAGAACGGGGGTTCAAATCCCTTCGGGCGGGCCAAAAATCGACGAATTTCGACAGAAGTTCGTCGATTTTTACTTTTTAACTTTTCACTATTCACTTTTCACTAATCCTTGGTCGATTTTTTGGTAAGGTAATTGGAAAGAAGTAATAGTGAATAAGTGAGGGCAGGACACCCGCACCCGATTGTAATTATTGCTTATATGTGATATAATCAGTTTGACAAACTTGAATTTGTCTAACGGTTCCCATTGTTTGAATTTGAGTAAAGGAGTTTTGCTCTATGTGGAAATACACAGAACTCGATGCATATAACACTATCAGTCTGCATGATTGCAAAGCTAGCTCCATCACTATGGAAGGCAGCGATTTGATTTTTGATTTTCCAGACGGCTTTTGGATTACACCGGCCAGCAATCATATTAATCACGATTGTCCAATAAAAACCGGACCTGCTCAGTTGTGTATTCGCGGAGTTTTCAAGGAAGCGCCGTTTGACGCTATCGATATGTATAAAACAATTCGTATATTTGGAAAGCCTGTTTTTTGTCGCAGAGTACAACCAGAATATACTATATTCCTTAAAATGTTTCAAACCGGAAAATATGATTTGGAGTTTATTACCGAATACCACGCAGCTATATCTTCCCTATACCAATGCTGGATATGGAAAAAGAAGTCTGGAGTTTATACAGAATGTCAGTTTGAGCTTACCGCTAAAAGCTTTGAATACCGCTGGAATGAAATTCGTTATGATCGCGAATGGTAATAAGATAATTAGCCAAATTCCAATTTATCGACTTGTTGCTATTTTAAGATGTAAACACAAAAAACACCACACTCATTGAATTGTGGTGTTTTTTGTTGGCTTTATATGTATTTTTATTCATTCTAATATAAAAAATATGCATATGTGAATAAAAAATCTTTACAAATCGTAGAATTTGTATTATTATAAACACATTAGGTACATTTGTACTAATAGAAAGTGGTGAATTTTATGGAAAAACTTGAAAAGAGATACGGACTTCCTACCGCCATATGTATGGTTGTTGGTACAGTTATTGGCTCCGGTGTTTTCTTTAAAGCGCAGAACGTTTTAACTGCTACAGGTGGCGATATGCCTCTTGGAATCCTTGCATGGGTAATTACCGGTGTTCTTATGATTATTTGCTCATTGCAGTTCGCATCAATGGCTCAGAAGTATGAAAAAGTCAGCGGTGTTGTTGACTATGCTGAGGTTACTTGCGGTAAGGGTTATGCATATTACCTTGCTTGGTTTATGGTTAACGTTTACTATCCGGGTATGACATCTGTTCTTGCTTGGGTTTCTGCTCGTTATTTAGGTGTTCTTTTCGGTTGGGATTTAGCTAGTGCTGAGGTTCTTTGTGTAGCAGGCTTCTTACTTATTGCATCATATACACTTAATGCATTCTCACCAAAGCTTGCAGGTAAATTCCAGATCAGTGCTACAGTAATTAAGCTTGTACCGATTACTTTAATGGCTATTATAGGTACAATATATGGTCTTAAAGAAGGTGTTCTTACACAGAACTTCACAACAATTGTTACAGAAGTTGCAGGTGGTAAGAGTGCTGGTCTTTTCGCTGCAGTTGTTGCGACTGTTTTTGCGTATGAAGGTTGGATTGTTGCTACATCAATTAACGCGGAACTTAAAAATGCTAAGAAAAATCTTCCTATTGCATTGGTAGTCGGCGCTATTATCGTTGTTGTTGCATATGTTCTTTATTACATAGGTGTTGCAGGCGGCGCATCAAATGCCGTGCTCATTGAAAAAGGTGCTCCTGAAGCATTTAAAAATGTGTTCGGTAATGTAGGCGGTGCTTTCCTTAATATCTGTATAGTTATTTCTTGCCTTGGTACACTTAATGGCCTTATGGTTGGTGCAACACGTGGTATGTATGCTATTGCTGCTCGTGGTGAAGGTCCAAGACCTGCTATGTTCAGTGAAGTTGATAAACATACCAACATGGTTACAAACTCTTCAATCTGGGGCTTGTTTGTATGTAGCTTATGGCTTGTTTACTTCTACGGTGCAAACCTTACAAGCGGTTGGTTTGGTTACTTCAACTTCGACTCCTCAGAGCTTCCGATTGTTACAATTTATGGTATGTACATTCCAATGTTTATTATCTGGATGGTTAAGGAAAAGGAGCTTGGCTTTGTTAAACGTTTCTTGTTACCAGTATTAGCACTTGCTTCTTGTGGCTTTATGGTATTTGCTGCAGTTTATGCACATGGTATCACACCATACCTTAACGCAAAAGCTAACGGAGAATTTTCTTTCCCTGTATTGTTCTATTTGATTCTCTTTGCAATAATTATGTTTGTAGGTGCAATCCTCAGAAAATCAGGTAAAAAGAAATAATTGCTTATTATAAAAATCACCACTCACAAAAGTGAGTGGTGATTTTTTGTGTGATAATTATTTGAATAAGTAAACTCTCGTTTCGTATGGTTTTGTTGTGAAACCATTACCGCTAATATTTACATCCTTGTAGTTGTTAAGTACAAGCTCGCCCTTTGAAAGATCAATTCCTGCAGGGGCTTTGAAATCAACGGCTTTTTCCGTAAATGAAGAAACAACAAGAAGTTTAACACCATCAAGGTTTCTCTCGTATACATAAAGGTCTTTGCTGTTTTTATAGTGTTCAAGGTAATCGCCATAAATAGCAACTTCATTTTCTTTACGGAATTTAAGGAGCTTGCGGTAATAGTTAAGAATGGAATCTTCGTCAGCCTCGCAAGCCGCAACGTTAATTTCCTTGTAGTTAGGATTAAGATTGAACCAGGGCTCTGCTGTCGAAAATCCTGCATATGGACCATCATTCCATTGAACAGGTGTCCTTGAGTTTTCACGAGAACCTTTATTTGCAAGTTTAATGAATTTTTCGCCTTTAATACCAAGCTTGTTGAACATTATTTGGTTGTTAAAGGTAATCATATCCTTGAATTCATCAATTGAGTGGAGCTCGATATTTGTCATACCGATTTCCTGACCCTGATATATAAATACTGTACCTCTCTGCAAGTAACACATTGTTGCAAGCATCTTGGCACTTTCAACTCTATATTTGAGGCTACCGTAACGGTCAACAATTCGTGGGTGGTCATGGTTTTCAAGGTAAAGTGTGTGCCAAGCCTTGCCATTCATAGCATCATACCATTTTTGGTAGCACTTTTTCATTTTCTTAAGGTTGAAAGGTGTTTTAATCCAGTCTGTCATAAAGCAGTCTGCTTCAAGATGGTCGAAGCTGAACATTGTTTTAAGAACCTGATTTTCGCCCTCTGTTACAAACTTAAGCGCTCTGTCTGTTGTAAGAAGAGGACCTTCACCAACAGTAAAGCAATCGTATTTTGAAAGAACATCATCATGGAATTCCTTAAGATACTCATAAAGGTGAGGACCGCAGTTGTAATGTTCCATACCGCAAGCAACAGGGATCGGAATACCGTTTGGCAGACCTTCTTTTTTGGAAATGTATGTAATAACATCTTCACGGAAGCCATCAACACCCATATCCAGCCAGAATTTCATTATATCTTTAACTTCCTGACGAACCTTAGGGTTGTCCATATTAAGGTCGGGTTGACCCTTTGTGAAAACGTGAAGATAATATTCATCTACAGATTCTACATATTCCCACGCGCCACCTTCGAAAGTGGAAAGCCAGTTGTTTGGTGGCTTTTTACCATTTTTACCCTTACCTTTGCGCCATATGTAATAATCATGGTAGGGGTTATCTACACTTTTACAGGCTTCCTTGAACCAATGGTGTTCTGTTGATGTGTGGTTAACAACAAGGTCCATAATAACTCTGATACCACGTTTGTGACATTCATCAAGAACTTCTTTGAATTCTTCCATTGTACCATATTCAGGCTGGATGTTTCTGTAGTCTGCAATATCGTAGCCATAGTCAGCCTGAGGGGATACAAAAAGTGGTGAGAACCATATAGCATCAGCACCAAGACTTTTGATATAATCAAGCTTTGAAAGTATACCCTTAAGGTCACCAATTCCATCTCCGTCACCGTCACAGAAAGAACGTGGCCAAATCTGATATACAACCATTTCTTTGTACCAGTTTTTTTTCATGAAACAACCTCATTTCATTTTTATAATTAATATAAGTTTATCATAATGTGTCATAAAATACAACAATATTTGGAAGATAAGTATAACCAATAAAACTAAAAGTTTACGATTTAGTTAAAATTTGCTATGTACTTTTTTGTCAATATATTGTATAATACATAAGAATAATCATTAATTGAGGTATATTTAATGAATAAAGCAAACAAATTTATCATTTCAATAGGTATCTGTATTATTATTGCGGCTACTGTTTTAATTATCAGCTTGGTTGATAGTATGACAGAAGAGAAAAAGCCTGCTACTACAGGTATATACACATTGCAACCAACAACTACAACAACCGTTCCTGTTAATACTGATTCATGGATTGATCTTAATCAGATTGCCAGTGAGCTTGCTACTGTTACAGACCCAAGCGCTACCGATACGTCTAACCTTAGTACAACAGGTAATGGTATGGTAGGTTATTTCTTTGATGCATACGGTAACCTTGTAGATGTAAATGGTAACGTTATTATTCCTGCAAACAATATCGTTAATAATGCAAATCCTAACAATGGCAATATGAATAATAATGTTAGTAACAATGTAAGTATTGACGTTAATGCTACTACAAACAGCAATGTTAATATTCAGAATGATTATACAGCACCTACAATCAGCTTAGAGCTTCCTACATCATCAACCACTCTTCCTGAAACAACAATTGATAACACAGAAGCTCTCGACCAACCTCTTGAAAGTGAAGAGAATGAGATGGGTGAGTTTGAAATTAACTCGGATGGTGTTATAACTAAGTATTTAGGTGATAAGGAAGATATAATGATTCCTGATTCTGAGCAGGGTAAGGCCATTACAGGTATTGGCGAGGGTTGCTTTAAGAATTCAAATATCAGATCAATTTATATCCCTGAAAGTGTTACCTTTATAGGTGATTTCGCTTTTGAGAATTGCACAAGATTAACAAGTGTTTCATTCGTAAGCAACGATACAAGTGTTGTTATAGGCACAAGCGCATTCCAAAACTGTTTTGCTCTTACAAGCATTAATTTACCTGTTGTATCTTTAGGAAATTCTGCTTTTGGTAACTGTACATCACTTAAAACTGTAAAGCTATCAGAAGGCTCAAAAACAATTGGCAGCTATTGTTTCTCTAACTGTCCTAAGCTTACAACAGTTGTTATTCCTTTGTCTGTTGATGATTTAGGTACAGGTGTTTTTGAGGGTTCAAATAATCCTGAACTTTGCGTTGTTACGCCAAGTGATTCAATGGCATGGGAATATGCGGTTGATGCAGGCAAAAAGACAAATACTCACGAATAAGAGTTTTATAATGAATTATATAAAGCCTTGTAACATTCGTTTGTTACAAGGCTTTAACTTTTGTGCTAATACTGAATATAATAAAGCGAGTATGTTTTTACTCGAAATACGGACAAGGAAATTTCCGATTGTTGATTAAATTTTTATCCGTTGGCAAAAATAAGGATGTAAATTTAATTACGGAGATGATTTTTTGAATATTAAACGCGGAGATATATTTTATGCCGACCTGAGTCCTGTTGTCGGGTCAGAGCAGGGTGGAATCAGGCCGGTACTTATTGTTCAAAATGATGTTGGTAATAAATATAGTCCAACAGTTATAGCGGCGGCTATAACAAGTCAGCAGTTTAAAACAAAAATGCCTACACATATCAGCGTAAATGCATCTGTTTGCGGGCTTTCAAAGGATTCCGTGGTGCTTCTTGAACAAATCAGAACACTCGACAAAAAACGCCTCAGAGAAAAGATGGGTAATTTGCCTGAAACAGATATGGACAGAATAGATGATGCATTGTCTGTGAGTATCGGCTTGAAAAATGGATAAGAAAAAACGGACAGGGGAGTTACCTCTGTCCGTTTTTGGGCTAGGTTCTTATTTCATTAAGCCGTTTGCAACGCACCAATCGTGGAATGACTTGATTGAGCGAAGTCTTGCATTTGAAAGGTTGTGAGAGCCTCTTGTATACCAGTTGAAACCTTCTACACCCTGAAGTCTTATAAGCTCCTTAGCGCTTGCGCAGAAGCCGCTGTCAATAGCATTATCAAGAAGGATGATTTCATTGTAGCGTTGTTCTGCAAGAGCCATATCACCACTTACAAATGCCTCATGGAATCTCTGGAAGAAAGCACCACCACAAGATGTTGGTGTAGCCATAACGCCACGAGCACCTGCTACATATGAATCAAAAAGGAATGGCATATTTGCCTGGATGATTGTTGAATCATACTTGTTATCAATTTTGTCCTGGATTTTTGTGAGCTCGCAGGTTGTATCTTTAATACCCCAGATAAGACCATCTTTAGTAAGCTCACCATAAGCCTTACCACTTATAAGATGTGGCTGGAAACCTGGGAATTCATACATAAATACCGGTAAATCTGTTGATGATGCAAGCTCTCTGATATAAGAAACAAGTGTTTCTTCATCATCGCCATAGCCTTTAGTAGTAAGAACAATACCATCAACACCGGTCTGCTCCATCTTCTTGATTTCTTCAAGATTTTCTTCTTTTGTTTTTTCAATGTTAGCTGTAGCTACAACAGTTGTGTTGCCTTTGTGCTTAACTGTAAGCTCTGCTAATTTAAGTCTTTCTTCAAGAGTAAGCTGAGTCATTTCTGAGCTTCCGCAAACTGCAAAAAGGTGGTCAACACCCTGTGAAACCTGCCAATCAGCATATTCTTCGTATGTATTGTAGTCGATGCTTCTATCCTCAAAGAAAGGTGTAAGCATAAGTGAATAAATACCGTCTTTTGTTTCTCTTGTAAGCTTTGCCATTGATATTACTTCCTTTTGAAATTTTATGTATAGATTTTAAGGGCTGTGCATAAGCACAACCCTTTATAAATTTAATTACTGAACGTTTTTCTTGAGTGTTTCAAGCTCATTAACAAGTACCTGAGGAATCTTATCGCCGAATTTAGCGTAGAATTCTTCAACACCCTTTGCGTCTTCAAGCCAGAGCTCTTTTTCAACCTCGAGGATGCTCTTAAGTGAGTCAAGAGTAACTTCACCCTCAAGACCTTCAATGTTGATGTCTTCTGCATATGGAATGTAACCGATTTCTGTTTCCTTAGCATCAACCTTGCCTTCGCAACGGTCAATAATCCAATCAAGAACACGAAGGTTGTCACCGAAGCCCGGCCACATGAAGTTGCCTTCATCGTCCTTACGGAACCAGTTAACATTGAAGATTTTTGGAGCTTTTTCAGGATCAAGAGTCTTACCGATATCAATCCAATGCTGCCAATAGTCAGCCATGTTGTAACCGCAGAATGGGAGCATAGCCATTGGATCGCGACGAACAACACCAACAGCGCCTGCAGCTGCAGCTGTTGTTTCAGAAGCCATAATTGAGCCTACGAATACACCGTGGTTCCAGTCACGTGACTGATAAACGAGTGGAGCAAGCTTTGCACGTCTGCCGCCGAATACGATAGCAGAAATCGGCACACCATTTGGATTCTCGAATTCTGAGCTAAGGCATGGGCAGTTAACAGCTGGAGCTGTGAAACGGCTGTTTGGATGAGCGCCTTTTTCTTCGCTTTCCTGACCATTCCATGGGTTGCCCTTCCATTCAACAGCGTTTGCAGGAGGATTCTTATCGAGACCTCCCCACCAAACTGTGTTGTTATCAAGGTTATGAGCAACGTTTGTGAAAATTGTACCCTTCTTTGTAGAAGCAAGAGCATTTGGGTTGGACTTTTCGTTTGTGCCAGGTGCAACACCAAAGAAACCATTTTCAGGGTTGATAGCATAAAGTCTTCCGTCAGGACCTTTGCGGATCCAGGAAATATCGTCACCTACACACCATACTTTGTAACCCTTTTCCTGATAGAGAGCAGGTGGGATAAGCATAGCAAGGTTTGTTTTACCACAAGCAGATGGGAAAGCAGCACAGATGTACTTAACCTCACCCTTAGGATTCTGGATACCGAGGATAAGCATGTGTTCTGCCTGCCAGCCTTCGTTTTTACCCTGATAAGATGCAATACGAAGAGCAAAGCATTTTTTACCAAGAAGAACGTTTCCGCCGTAACCTGAGTTAACAGAAATGATTGTGTTATCTTCAGGGAACTGGCAGATCCATCTCTTTTCTGCGTCGATATCGCAACGGCAGTGGAGACCGCGAACCCAATCTTCACTATCGCCGAGAACTTCTAAAACAGATGAACCAACTCTTGTCATGATAACCATGTTGAGTACAACATAGATAGAGTCTGTAAGCTCAATACCGATTTTTGCGAAAGGTGAGCCAACAGGACCCATTGAGTAAGGGATAACATACATTGTTCTGCCCTTGTAGCTATCCTTAGCTATATCGTAAAGCATAGCATATGCTTTTTCAGGATCCATCCAATGGTTTGTTGGACCTGCATCTTCTTCTTTCTTTGAGCAGATAAGAGTTCTGTCTTCAACACGAGCAACGTCGTTAACAGCTGTTCTGTGAAGATAGCAATCAGGAAGAAGGTCCTGGTTAAGCTTAACAAGCTCACCTGTAGAGCAAGCCTGTGCTCTTAATTCTTCGATTTGTTCTTTTGAACCGTCAATCCAAACGATTTTGTCAGGCTTTACAAGGTCAACCTTTTCGTCGATCCAAGCAAGCACACTTTTGTTTGTGGTTAATGCTGACATTAGTATAACCTCCTGTTAAATTAATCAAAAATTAATCCAAAATAACCTATTTTGTAATCATAAACATTCTACTATAAAACACATTTAAAAGCAATACTATTTTTACAAATGTTGTGATTTTTTTAACTAAATTTAAGTTGTTTTATTTAATAATAATCTTGCTATTTATATTATGAAAAAAGTCTGTGGATATTCTTGTTATCCACAGACTTAAAAAAGAATTTATTTTACGTATTTATCCACAAATTTAAATACTGCAGGCCAGTATATTTCGGGGTGAATAAGGTGAGCCTCTGCGTGCTCAGCATCGGGGATTGAAACCTTTTCTTTTTCGCATGCAGCAGCATTGTAGTTTAAATCCATCATTCTGTAAGGAACGAACTCATCTTTTTCGCCATGCAAGAAAATTGTTGGTGTTTTTGATTTCTTAAGCTGTTCAACACAGGATGCCTCTTTGAAGCCGTATCCACCAAAAATTTTGCTTATTAAACTTGCAGAGTAGAGTGTTGGGAATGTATGTAAATGATATGTTTGTTTTAATTCGTTTTTGAATTCGTCCCAGACAGATGAAAAACCGCAATCTGCAACGCAGCATTTTACATTGAAGGGGAGATTTTCGCCTGTTGTCATCATAACAGTAGCGGCACCCATTGAAACACCGTGCAAAACAATCTGAATATCACTTCCGTATATACTTATAAGGTATTGAATCCAGTCAACAACATCAAGTCTGTCTAACCAACCCATAGAAATGTGCTGGTGTTCACTCATATCGTGTCCTCTTAATGATGGGAAAAGAACATTGTAACCTCTTTCGTAGTAATGTAATGCATAACTACCCATACCCTTAGGAGAGCTTGTGTAGCCGTGTACACATATAAGCCATTTGTCTGAAGGCTCTTTCTGTTTAATAATAAGGCTATGGATTGCTTTGTTCTTTCTGTTTTTAATAACGATATGCTCATAGTTTTGTTTGTCAACCCAGGCATCGCCTTCAGCACGAAGTATATTTTGTGGTAAGGTAGGGTCTATAGGATTTTTCTTTTCTTCGATTTCATCCATTTTATCGGAATATATTTTAGAGAATCTTGTAAGTACAAATCCGTTCATGGCTAAACCTATGCCTGTAAATGTTCCGGCCGCACCTAAAAGAGCTTTAACTGATTTTTTCATATAAACACAACCTTTCGTTTTTCTTTTACAATATTATACAGTAATTGAAGAGAAAAATAAATACAAAAACAAAATTTTTTGTTGTTTTATATTATATGTTCTGTTATAATTAACTAGATTTATAGATTATCCTTTTAGCGGAGGGAATTTTATGTTTGAAGATATTATCTTTAAAACCAAAACGTTTGGTGGTTTTGATAAAAACGAGGTTATGAATTTCGTTAACAGAATTCTTGGTGAAAAAGCCGACCTCGAAAAGCTTCTTACTGATAGTAATGCAAGGTTTAACCAGGCAAATGCACAACTTTTTGAAATGAAGAAAATCGCAGACGAAATGGCTAATGATAAGCAACAGCTTGAACAAGCTAAAGAGATGCTTTCCGAAGCTCAAACAACTATTGCTGAAATCAATTCAAAAATTGAGTCACTTAATGGAGTGCTCGCTGAAAAAGATGCAGAAATCGATGGCTTGAAAAAACAGTTGGCGGAGTCTTCTGCCAGTGAAGATGTAAGAGCTGAGCTTGAGTTCCTTCGTTCTGAGGTTTCAAGGCTTAAAATTGAAGCTGACAAGAAAAAAGACCTTGAGCGCCAAGTGGGGGCGGCTATGCTTGATGCAAGGCTACATTCCGAAGAGCTTGTTGAAGAAGCGAAAGAAAAAGCTAATACAGTTACCAAAAACGTGTATGCCGCTATTGGTGAAACTGCAGTTAAAATTGATGACCTTTCAACAGGCATCGGTGAAATTGCAAGAAACTTTACAAGAGCTGTTGAAGAGGTTGAGCTCAGAATTAAAGCTCTTACAGGTGATATGAGTAAAACAGCACAGCTTCTTATTACTGAAAGTAATATCATTGCAGAAACTGAGAAAAAAACTCAGATTGAATATGATTTTTCAAAAACATCAGAAACAACAATTAATCCTGCAGATTATGGGGTTGATGGTATAAATTCAATAGATATTTCAGATAATCAGGGTGAATAATGAACGAATATAAGCTCCATACCGGGAATATAAATGAATGGGTAGAAAAACTTGAGGCAGGAGATAAAGTGTTACTTAGTGGTACGGTTTACACTGCAAGAGATGCCGCCCACAAAAAACTTGTTTCACTTTTTAACGAAAATATAGAGCTTCCTTTTCCTATATGCGATTCTGTTGTTTATTATGCAGGTCCTACACCTGCAAAGGATAATCTTGCTGTGGGAAGTATAGGTCCTACAACATCTTCAAGAATGGATGTTTTCGCTCCTCTGATGTTATCTTTAGGCCAGAAAGCAATGATAGGTAAGGGTAACAGAAGTGTTGAAGTTGTTGATGCAATAAAAAAATACGGTGCTGTATATTTTGCTGCTATTGGTGGTGCAGGCGCTTTGTATTCCAAATGCATTGAAGCCTGTGAGGTTGTTGCATTTGATGATTTAGGTTGTGAGTCAATAAAAAAATTGACTGTTAAAAATTTTCCTCTTCTTGTTGCTATAGATTCAAAGGGGAATTCACTATATAAATGAGGTGCCATTGAAAAGGTCTTTTGATTATTTCAAGACGTTAAAAGAAATGTCCTTAACTGTTGGTGATGCATATAAAAATATGTTAAGGTCAAACGAGTTTAATAATGAGGTAATTAAATTTTCGGGTCTTAAATGGGAGCTATCCAATAATCTTTTAAATGAATTCGTTGCGCCCATTGAGCGCAACGATATTTATAACTTAGCAGGTTGTTTGAGTGATGAATTATATTTTATTTCAAAGCTCAATAATATAATTACATTGACCGATGTTAAAGGGTTTTCGTTTGTTGAATCTATTTCAAGTATTTTTAATAAACAAAATATAGTTTTTTCTTGTTTCACAGATTCAAAAAATAATTCTAAAACACTAAAAACAATCAACGAAACAAAGGCAACCTTGAACGGGGTAAACACAAGTGTTGTTTTAGCTATTAAAAATTGCCTTAAATCAACAGAACAGCCTTTGCTGAGGTATGCCGTAGTCAGCGGTTTTTTTGATATATATAAATCGATAGATAAAACCTTTTCTGAAGTGCAAAGGGTTATTATAAATAATAATTAGAGAAAATGTTTCAATACATTTTCCAGAAGGTTGAAATATGGGATTTACAGAATTAAGAAGAAAATTAATTGAAAAAGAATTTTCAAGAATGAACGATATGCAAAGAAAGGCTGTTTTCAATGTCAATGGTGCAGTCCTTATTCTTGCGGGTGCGGGTTCAGGTAAAACAACCGTTCTTGTAAACAGAATTGCATATCTTATAAAATACGGTAATGCATACCATTCAGATTTTACATACAGAGTACCAAGTGAATCAGATTGTGCATTTCTTGAAGCATATATTAACGAAGGTAAAGAGCTTCCTTTTGATGTGCAGGGGCTTTTAAGTGTAGATGCACCTAAACCATGGCAGATTCTTGCCTTTACTTTTACAAATAAGGCGGCAAATGAGCTTAAGGAAAGGCTCGAGATTATGCTTGGTGAAACCGATGCAAATGATATCTGGGCAAGCACTTTCCACTCCTGTTGCGTTCGTATTTTGAGACGAGATAGCGAAAGAATAGGCTTCTCAAAGCACTTTACAATTTATGATACTGATGACTCAAGACGAGTAATGAAAGAGGTTTTGAGAGTTCTCGATATCGATGAAAAGCGCATACCTGTTAAATATGCACTTTCAGAAATCAGTAAAGCAAAGGATTCTCTTACCACACCTGAGGAATATCTTGATAATGCAGGGTTTGATGTTAATAAGAAATTAATTGGACAAGCTTTTATCAAATACGAGGAAATGCTCAAAAAAGCCGATGCAATGGATTTTGACGATATCATTGTCAATACAGTAAAGCTTTTGAAAGAAAACCCTGATGTATTGGAATATTATCAACGCCGTTTCAGATATGTAATGGTCGACGAGTATCAGGATACAAACCATGCTCAGTATGTTCTTACAACACTTCTTGCGGGTGGTTATCGTAACCTTTGTGTTGTTGGTGATGATGATCAGAGTATTTATAAATTCCGTGGTGCAACAATCGAAAACATTCTTTCTTTTGAAAATCAGTATGAGGATACTTGTGTAATTCGTCTCGAACAGAATTATCGTTCTACATCAGTTATCCTTGATGCGGCAAATGCTGTTATAAAAAACAATAAAGGCAGAAAAGGTAAAACTCTATGGACAGAAAAAGACGGCGGAGATAAAATTACTCTTCGTTTACTTTCCGATGAGCGCGACGAGGGTAGGTTTGTAGCAGATGAAATTCTTAATGCCGTTGCTATGGGCAGAAAGCTTTCTGATTTTGCTATTCTTTACAGAACTAATGCACAGTCAAGCAGTATTGAACGTGCACTCGTGTATAATGGTGTGCCTTATAAAATCTTTGGCGGACATAAATTCTACGACAGAAAAGAAGTAAAGGATGTTCTTGCTTACCTTTCTGTTATTGTTAATCCATCTGATACTGTCAGAATGAAGAGAATTATAAATGAGCCCAAAAGAGGTATTGGTGATACAACGATCAACAATGCTTCATCTATAGCAGATGGTCTCGGCATCTCTTTCTACGATGTAATATCTCATGCAGAGGATTACCCGATGCTTTCAAGAGCAAGCGCAAAGCTTCTTGATTATACAAAGCTTATAAACGATTTAGCTGAGTCCCTTGAAGAAAATACAATACAAGATTTCTTTGATGATTTGATTGCTAAAACGGGATATATGTCATCCCTTGAATTAGATAAAGAAACAGCCGATGAACGTAAGCAGAATGTTATGGAACTTCTTGCTAACCTTGTTAGATATATGGAAGAAAACGAGGGTGGCACGCTTTCTGGCTTCCTTGAAGAGGTTGCTTTAATGACAGATATCGATAACTATAATGCTGATACAGAATGTGCTGTTATGATGACATTACATTCTGCAAAGGGTCTTGAATTCCCTGTTGTTTTTATTGTTGGTGTTGAGGAAGGTCTTTTTCCCGGTAACCAGGTTATGTATGATCCATCTGAGATTGAAGAGGAAAGGCGCCTTTGCTATGTTGGTATTACAAGAGCAAAGGAAAAATTGTATATCACAAATGCCCGTTCACGAATGATATATGGTAATACAAGCCTTACAAGGCCATCGCGCTTTATTTCTGAAATACCAACAGAATTAGTTGACTCTAACCTTAACAGCCCTCAGCAGACCTTCTACGGTGGTTATTCGCAAAGTAATTTTACTCAGCAGAGCACATCCTTTGGCGGTACTCGTACATTTGGATCTTCTTCGGGAGATTATCAAAGAAACAGACCTGCACAGAGCAAGCCTCAGTCCTCTGCAAGCGGTTTTTCACGCGGTGGCTTTAGTGGTTCAGAAACCAAAAAAGCACCATCATTGACTATTGATTTCAAGGTTGGTGACCAGGTAGAGCACAAAACATTTGGACACGGTCTTATTCTCAGTGCTAAAGCCGTTGGTGGCGATATGGTGCTTGAAATTGCTTTTGACGATTACGGAACCAAAAAGATTATGGCAAAAATGGCAAAGATGAAGAAGTTATAATAAAAAAATTCCGGATTCAATTTTGTTGAATCCGGAATTTTTAAATTTCACTGAAAGGTGAAGCAATTTTTGAAAGCCTGAAGTTTACAACTCTTCTCGAACGATTGAATCTATATATACTGAAAACAAGTCCGACACCAAGATATAAGCACAACGTACTTGAACCGCCTGCACTGAAAAATGGAAGGGTGATACCGATAACAGGTAATAGCATAAGCACCATGCCGATGTTAATTAAAACCTGAGCGGCAATTATGGATGCAATACCATAGCAGATAAGCTGGGTTGAAAATTCACGTGTATTTTTGCCTATTCTTATCATTTCAAAGCAGATAAAGAACAGTAAGCCTAATGCAATTAAGCAACCGAAAAAGCCTGTTTCTTCACCAACGGCAGTAAAAATCATATCGTTCTCCTGAACAGGAACAACACCATTTTGTGTGTACGTGCCTTTAAATAAGCCTTGACCGAAGAAACCGCCTGAGCCAAGTGCATTAAGACCTTTAAGCTGTTGATAGCTTTCGTCAACAAATTCTTCGGGTCTGAACAACGCAAGGAATCGTGTTCTTTGGTATTCGCTGAAAACAAACATCCACACAAGAGGAGATACCGCAACCGCGAGTATGCCACCTGCGGCAAAAAAACCGATATGCAAGCCTGCGAAATAGAGCATTGCAATTGTAATAAAAATGAAAACAAGCGCAGAGCCCATATCACCTGTTAAAACAACAAGACCAATAGGTAAAACAGCGTGTATTGCCAATGGTACCAATGCTTTGAAGTCATTAATTTTATCTTTTATAAGCTCAAGATGCATAGAAAATGTTACTACAAAGCCAATTTTGACAAGCTCTGATGTTTGAAAGTAAACCGAGCCGAATTTTAGCCAACATTTTGAGTCAGGACGTTCTATAGGTGCAACACCAAACACAAGGGTTACAACCATAAGTAGTACACAAACAACGCCAATAATGGGCCATAGCTTCGTAACAACCTCATAATCAATTGCAGAAATAACAAGTGCGATTATTATACCTACAATTGCGGCAATAATCATAACAACAGCATCTCGGTGAATACTTTCACCATCCTCAAGGTGCCATCGGGTTGCGCTATGTACCATAAGTATTCCAAATATTGATGCGGCTGTTATAAGAAAAAGCAGAAGCTTATTTGTTTCTTCAAAAAATTGCTTCGCTATTGAAAAATATTTTTTCAAGGCATTCTGCCCCCTTGATTTTATCGTCTATAATTGGTATTATACATATATTATATTTTAATTTCAAGTGTTTTGCACTTTCGAGGTGTTTATGGTAGAAGTTACATCAAATTCTCCTCAGGAAACAGAAGTTTTTGCTCAAAAACTTGGTAAAGCTTTGTGCGGTGGGGAAACAATTGCCTATTTTGGTGGTCTTGGTATGGGTAAGACGCGCTTTACTGCAGGTCTTGCAAAAGGAATGTCTATTTTTGAGGATGTTTCAAGCCCAACCTTTTCACTTGTTCACGAATATCATGGTGATATGAATCTTTACCACTTTGATATGTACAGAATAACAACCTTTGATGACCTTTGTTCAACAGGTTTTTTTGATTACCTTGATTCAGGCAATGTGCTTGCAATTGAGTGGAGCGAAAATATAGAAAATGCTTTACCTGAAGATAAACTTATAAAAATTGAGATTCTTCGCGGTGAAAATGACGACCAACGCATATTAAGAATGAGTGGTGATAGTAAATATGAAGATTCTTGGCGTTGAAAGCTCGGCAACTGCGGCAAGCGTTGCTATATATAGTGATGGTAAAATTTTAACCCAGAGCTTTTCGAACACAGGCTTAACACATAGTCAGACTCTTTTACCTATGGTATATAAAACCTTGAAAATGGCTTGTTTAAGCATAAATGATATTGATTATATTGCTGTGTCAAACGGACCGGGCTCATTTACAGGTGTAAGAATTGGCGTTTCACTTGTGAAAGGATTAGCTCAGCCATCAAATATTAAATGTGTTCAGGTTTCAACACTTGAAGCAATTTCAAAGCCCTTAGAAAATACAGGCTGTTATGCCGTTTCTGTTATGGATGCACGTTGTAATCAGGTGTATACTGCACAGTTTGATTGTGAAAACGGCTTTAAGAGAGTTACAGAAGATGAAGCAATTACAATAGATGAGCTTGGTGAAAAGCTTAAGGCTATTAATAAACCTATCGTTTTAATTGGTGACGGTACAAATGTAGCATACAACAAGCTAAAGGATATTATTCCTGATATTAAGGTATCTTCACCAACAATAAGATATCAGTCAGCATCAAGTGTTTGTTTGATTGCATCAGAAAAAATTGAAGAAGGTTTTTGCGGTGATTCCGCACAAGATATATTGCCTAATTATCTCAGACTGTCTCAGGCTGAGAGAGAATTAAAAAATAAGAATAAATAAAACCGAAAGGATGTTTTAATATGTTAGCATTAGCATCAGACCACGCAGGATTTCCACTTAAAGAAGAAATTAAAGCTTATCTTGATGAAAAGGGTGTAGAGTACATAGATTGCGGTGCAGAATCTACAGCATCAGTTGACTATGCACAGTATGCTCAGAAGGCTTGTTTAAAGGTTGTTGGCGGAGAGGCTGATAAAGCAATTCTTTGTTGTGGTACAGGTATTGGCATCTCAATGGCAGCTAATAAGGTTAAGGGTATAAGAGCCGCTTGCTGCTCAGATTATTTCAGCGCAAAATTTACAAGACTTCATAATGATGCAAATGTACTTTGTATGGGTGCCCGTGTAATTGGTGCAGGCTTAGCTTGTGAGCTTGTTGATGTATTTATCAATACAGAATTTGAGGGTGGCAGACATCAGCGCAGAGTTGATCAGATTCATGCAATTGAAAACGGCGAGATTTTATAATGAGTAAACTAATGTCTTCTTGTTTGTTAAAAAGAAAAGGCTTGCACAAAGTTTTAACTGTTTTGATGGTTTTCTGTTTATGCTTTTCAGTTTTTGTTGTATACGATAACTTTAGTTTAGATATTGATAAAATAAAAATGGAAAGTGAAAAAACAGAACAATTACAAGGCTTGAAAATAGCGCACATTTCAGATTATCACAACAGAAAATCCAGGATAGTTAATAATGCGTTATTTGATGCTATTGACGAAGAAAAGCCTGATTTGATTTTTATAACAGGGGACTTAATTGATAAAAATAAGACTGATATTCCTACATCACTCTCATTTGCTGAAAAGCTTTGTGAATATGCCCCTGTTTATTACGTTACAGGCAACCACGAGTGTAATGTGAGTATAGAAGATCAAAAGAAATTTGATGATTTTATTCAAAGCCTCAGGGATATTGGAGTTTCTGTTTTAAGGCAAAATAAAGCTGTTTTTGAAACCTCTGATGGTAAAAAAGTTAATGTATACGGCATTGATGACCCGTATTTTCATTGTACATATAGTTATGAGGTTTCTGGTGCAACAGCATATTTGTGTGATGAATTTGAAATAAATAAAGGTGAGTATAATATGCTTTTGGCTCACCATCCTGAGCAACTGCCTGTTTATGCAGAATATGGCTTTGATTTAGTATTTTCGGGTCATGCACATGGTGGGCAGGGAAGGTTTTTTAATCAAGGCTTAATTGCTCCCGACCAGGGCTTTTTTCCCGAATACACAAGCGGTAAATATGTTGAAGATAATACAACCATGATATTAAGCAGGGGAATAGGTAATAGTATTATTCCCGTTCGTGTATTCAATAAATCACATTTAATATTTGTAGAATTTTAAAAGAAGCGTATTCAGTTGAATTCTGAATACGCTTCTTTAAGTTTATCTTTTAGCAGTAATACCTGTTGCTTTGTATGTTGATGTATAAATATCGTTGTAGGCTTTCACAACATAAAGGTATGTAACACCTTTTTTAGCACTTGTATCAATAAACGAAGTGCCTGTTGACTTACCTAAATATGTCCATCCGTTTTTACCTGTTTTTCTGTAAATATAATAGCCTTTTGCACCGTTTACAGCATTCCATTTGATGCGGATATTGTTGCATATAATATCATAACCACGTGGTTGTGGGGTGGGAAGGCGTACGGATGTTACGCCTTCAAAGTTGTAGCCTGATACAACATCATTGTTATTAACCGCTTTAACAGTATATGTGTATTTCTTACCTGCAACAGCACTTGTGTCTGTATAGGAAAGGCTTGTTGATTTTCCTGAATAGACCCACTCATTTTTGCTGTTTTTTCTAAAAACGCGGTATTCCTTTGCGCCATTAATTTTATCCCATTGAATTTTCACACCTGAATCTGTGTTGATTGGTGTTTTAATGGTGGGGGTAGATACGAATTGCACATTAACAGGCTCATATATAAATCCTGAAACAGTTTTATCTCGGAATGCTTTTACCCTGTAGGAATATGTAACTCCGTTAGATACATTTTTATCAATATAGGTTGTTGATTTTGCGATTGCATAACATTGCCAGTTGCCGTTGCCTGCTTTTCTGTAAATATAATAGCCTGTAGCACCATTAATACTACTGTATATAAGCTTAATTCCGCAATCAACATTATAAGCGCTTTTGAAAACAGGTGTGTTTAATGCCTGTATAACTTTACCGATTTCATCATAGTCAGAAAAACCTGCTTCGTTGGAGGCTTTGACCGTGTAATAATACCAGTAGCCGTTTTTTATGTTTTCGTCGTAGTATGTTGTGGTGGTTGTTGAGCCGATAAATTCCCATTTACCATTTGCAACGCGATGGAATACTCTGTAGGAATCTGCACCTGAAACTGCTTTCCAGGTAACTTGGATTCCTTTATAGGTATTACTTAATGTTGAAACAACAGGTTGTTTGCATTTAAGCTGAGGAATTTTTTTGGTTTGTGTAACCTTCTTACAAACGGAGCACTTTTTCTGCTTTTCGCCCGGTGTATTTGTAGTTGCTTTTTTTGTAACAATCCAACCACTTTCCTTGTGGCCTAAAGGTGGAGATTTGATTTTTCTATATTTATTACCGCAATCGCAGGTTTTTAATAAACAGGCGGAATTTGTACAGGTTGCCTTCACATCTTTTGCGTAGCTGTATGTATGTACATGATCAGGTATGGACTTATTACCCCAAATCTGTACATAGATAAGGCTTGTTGAGTATTTTGAACCGATAATATTGAATGTTAAATCTCTTTCGTTAAGGAAAGATGTCTGATTGTGGTATTTTCCGTTAACATAACAAGTATCAAGCTTACCAATCTTTTTGCCATCAATATAAAGGGTAAAGGTGTTTGTGCCATCTATATTGTATGTGTTAGTGATTTTGTAAGTATGGGTTTTATTGTGGTCAAGGTTCAGTTTTTTGAGATTATACCCGAAAACCTTATATGGGTCTTTCTTTTCGCTAAATCCAATAATATTTTGCATCTGATTCAACACAAGCTTAACACCGTTTTCCTTATCAGAGGAGAGTATTACATTTGTATCGTGGATGAAGCTGTTTGTTCTGAAAACAACTGTCCAAGGAGAATCGTAGTAAAGCTTTATGCTTTTTTGCATTGTATAGCTTCCTGATGTGTTTTTTACGATTTCGTTAGGCGTGTTTTCGTTGTTGACCATATTAATAAGCCTGTTATCGTATTTTTTGAATCTGTATGATGGAAAGTTTCTGTCAATTTTCGATATACTTGCAGAAATTACAATATCATCTTTAATGGCGGGGATATTTATTTTGCCACCGGAATAACACTCGGATGTAATGTTTTTATCGCCCATTTTAACTGTAACCTTGTAATTTCCGTAGGTAAGCTTTGAAAAACTGCAGTTGAAGGCGGTGTTTTTAATTGCTTTTTTTAATAATCCCTCGTTTACAATAACATTATTGAGTTTATATGTAACATTAAATACATTCTCATCCTTTGGTGCATATTTACTGTTTTCATAAAGGGAAGATAAAAATGCATTTGTTATTGCGTCCATACCTTTTTTATTTGGATGCACGTGGCCATCATATATGTATCTATTTAAAAGCTTTGGGTTGTCAGTTATACCTGTATCATTATACAAATCAACTATGTAGCAATTAAAATGGTCTGCGATTTGCTTGATGGATTTGTTGAAATTTTTTAGTAATGTTTTCTCTTTAGCATCTTTAGTTTCTCGTGGTAGGGTAGTAAAGCAGTAAATTTCTGATTTTGGGTATTTTGTGTGTATTTTATGTAGCATAATTGCATATGCTTCGCAAGAGGTCTGAGGGTTTGCATAAACATATCTTGAACCTTGTTTTGTTATGAGCTTTTTGTAGTTTATAGCCTCAGCTGTGCCGAGCTTTGATTTGTGGTACGAAAAATCGTTTGTACCCATATAAACTGCAATAATATCAGGCTTTTTACCCGAATTTTTACCTGTGTTATCGTGGAGATTTACAGCTCTTGCGAGACCTGTATCTGCTCTTGAAGTATTTCCGGGTATGAAAATTGTTGTGCCTGAATATGAGTTGTTTACTAATATTTTTGCACCTAATTTGTTTTTTGCCTGAATCCACCATGTATCTTTAATGGTTACATCATGTCTGCCGTCATAGTAATAATCGCGGTTGTTTCTTATGGTTGAGTTTGTTGAATCTGCTGAGTTGCCAGATGAATAATTTTTGTATGTGCAAATACTATCTCCTAAAATAGAGATAGTTTTACCTTGAAATCCACTATAATTATCTGCTTTTGCACTTACAACAAGCGGGCGACAGAAAAAGCATATAAATGTTAAAATTAACAATAAAGGTTTAAAAAACTTTTTAGTCATCAACATATCCCCAATAAAAATACATTCACTAATTTATTTTACTCTATTACAGATAATAAATCAACAAAATGAAGAAAGATTTACATTTTAATAGGAAAAATTCCCGACACAAAAATGATGTCGGGAATGAAAAATTATTCTGCTTTTAAAGCACGTTCAAGCCAGATTGAAGCAATTTCAATTGCAGCATACATACCGTTTTTATCAGAGCTTTTAACGATAGCGGCAAGTGGATTTGCTTCGCGTGTGTTAACGAGCTGAACCTTCACTTTGTCTGCAACCTTAACACCATGGATTTCGTGTGATTCTGCAACAGAAAGCAAAGCAACGAACGGATCGTTAATATCACCATAATAAATTGTGTTTCCTTTGCGAACAAGTGGCTTGCCCTTGTAGGTAAGGAAGCTTGTTTGTTTATCAGCCAAAATAGACACTCCTTTTTAAAACATCAGCTATTCAGATAAGATTTGAGAAGCACCTGAAGTAATTCGTCTCTGTCAATCTTACGAATAAGGCTACGAGCATTGTTGTGTGTAGTGATGTAGGTAGGGTCTTCAGACAGTATATATCCTACAAGCTGACTGGTAGGGTTATAACCCTTTTCAACCAAGGAATTATAAACTGAAACAAGTATCTCACGCATTTCTTTTTCGTGCTCATCACTGATTGTGAATTGGATTGTTTTATCTGTCATATAAACACCTCCTAAATATTATGTTTAATATTATAAACGATTATTTATAAAATTACAACAGATATTTACTATTATTGTATTAATTATGCTCTTAATTCTATGCCGATGTTTTTAAGGTTAGCAAGAATTGTGTCAATCCAACCCTGAACCTCGTCCATCTCAAGTGTTCTGTCTTTAGCTGAGAATATTAAACGAACAGTAATACTCTTAAGGCCTTCATTTTCATATGTGTCAATAACCTTAACATTGTCAAGCTCACTAAGGTTTAATTCATTCCAGCACTCGGACATCTGTGCAAAGGTAACACCATCCTTAAGAATGAGTGATAAGTCGTAGTATGTTGACTGCTGTGCAGAAGGCTCGCAGAAATCAATGTTTGCACCGCCGATTTCAACGAATGTATCAACATCAATTTCAATACAAACAGCCTTACCAACCTTGTCAAGCTTCTGTGCATTAGTTGGGTGGAGAGTGTTGAGTGTACCAACAACAATACCATCGCAGGAGATTTCTGCTGTGTTCTTAGGATGCTCATATGCATGTGTTGGGCTAACCTTTTTAAGAACTGCATCCTTGTGCTTGATTTGTGTGAAAAGGTTGTTAACCATTGTAACAGCTTTAAAGAACAAGTCTTTTTCGGTAGATGTCTTGTCGTAAAGAACTACACCTAAGCTTCTGCGCTCATTTGCTGTGCCATCTTCTTTAACACCCTTAACAACTCTGCCGATTTCAAAAATACCATAGCTTTCGCTGTAATCCTTGTTTTCTGAAACAGCCTGAAGAAGGGTAGGAATCATAGAGTTGCGGATAGTACCGTTATCTGAGCTTTCAATGTTAAGAACCTTAACATTATCCTCAACCTCAATGCCAAGCTTCTTGTACTTTCTTACATCACCCCAGATGTATGAGTGTACCTCGTGAAGATTGAAGTGCTTAACAAGAATATCCTTGATTTCGTTGCTCTGTGAACGAACAGGGGAGCTCTTTACAGGCTTTAACGGACTTCTTGTTGTAATAATGCTGAAGTTATCGTAGCCATAAATACGAGTGATTTCTTCAATAATATCTGCTTTGATTGTAACGTCTTTTGTAGCACGGAATGATGGTACACTTACTGTGAAGTTTTCGCCATCTTTTTCAACACCAAAGCCGAGAGCTGTAAGAGTTTTAACAATTCTTTCCTCAGAAATATCAATACCTGTATACTTATCAACATAAGCTTTGTTGAATGTAATTGTGATTTCAGAGTATTTTCTTACGTATTCATCAGTGAGCTGTGATGCAACTCTTGCACCACTGTCTATACTTTGAAGAAGGTAAGCAAATCTCTTTGCTGCTGTTACTGTCATTTCAGGGTCAAGCATCTTTTCGTATCTTGCAGATGCATCTGTACGAAGACCAAGCCTTGAAGAAGATTTACGAACACAAACTCCATCAAAGTTTGCACATTCAAGCACAACAGAATCTGTATCACCAACAATTTCTGAATCAAGGCCACCCATAATACCTGCAATTGCAACAGGTGTTGAGCCGTTCTGAATAAGAAGCGTGTCTGTTGTTATATCGCGCTCTGTGTTGTCAAGTGTTGTGAACTTGCAATCGCTTTTTGGTGTGTCAACAACAATTTCGTCAATTTTATTTGCATCAAATGCGTGTGTTGGCTGACCCATTTCAAGCATAATGTAGTTTGTAAGGTCAGCAAGGAGGTTGATGCCTCTCATACCACAGTAGTAAAGACGGATCTGCATTGACATTGGGCTTACATTCTTTGTGATGTTGTCCATTTTAACACAGGAATATCTGTATACAAGGTCAGGGCGATTAACCTTAACATTGATTTTTTCGTCGCCGTCATATGCTAAGTCAGAAAGGTTAAGTGGCCTTAATTCTCTGTCGGTTAATGCGGCAAATTCACGGGCAATACCATAGTGACCCCAAAGGTCAGGGCGGTTTGTAAGTGATTTGTTATCAACCTCGAAAATAATATCGTCAATAGGATAGATGTCTTTTAAATCTGTACCATTTGGTGCCTCAACATCAATTTCCATAAGGCCTGATTTATCATCAGAAAGACCGAGCTCAAATGCTGAACAGCACATACCTTCAGATTCGTAGCCTGCAACAGTTGCTAAAGTGATTTCGCCTGCAGGAACACGGCCCCCCGCTTTAACAAAAGCAATTTTCATATTTTCGCGTACATTTGGTGCACCGCAAACAACGTTATAAATCTTGTCACCGCCATCAACTTTAAGATGATGAAGCTTTTTTGAGTTAGGATGATTTTCTATTGAAAGAATTTCACCAACAACAACATCTCTTAAATCTGCACCCTTTACAATAATATTTTCAACCTCTGCTGTTGCAAGAGTGAAGCTGTTAATAAGCTTTTTAATGTCAAGACCTTCGAGGTCAACATATTCTTTTATCCAATTAATAGAAACAAACATTTTATTTGACCTCCTTTTCCGGTTCTACGAAAGTAGTGTTTTCAAACTGCGAAAGTGATTTAAGGTTACAGCTATTGAATACGCGAATATCTTTAACACCGTATCTCATCATGGCAAGTCTTGTAAGACCAAGACCGAAAGCGAAGCCTGTGTATTTTTCAGGGTCAATGCCTGCGGCAGATAAAACATTAGGATGAATCATACCACATGGGCAAAGCTCAAGCCAACCTGAATCCTTGCAAGATGGGCAACCCTTACCGCCACAGATAGCGCACTGAATGTCGAGCTCAAAGCCTGGCTCAACGAACGGGAAGAAGCCGGGACGGAGTCTGACAGTAATATCTCTCTGGAAAACCTCGGAAAGCATAGTTTTCATAAAGTAAATAAGGTTTGAAATTGAAATATCCTTATCAACCATAACACCTTCCATCTGGAAGAATGTATTTTCGTGACAAGCATCGATTTTTTCGTTTCTGAAGCATCTGCCGGGGAAGATAGCTCTGATTGGCTTACCTGCTTCAAGATCTTCTCTGTACTTGATGTAGATAGCGTTCTGTGCAGCAGATGTATGTGTTTTTAAAAGCTGATTTGTGCTGAGGTAGTAAGTATCCTGCATATCACGGGCAGGGTGATGCTTAGGGATGTTAAGCGCCTCAAAGCAATGGTAGTCATCAACAATTTCATCGTAATCTTCAATTGCGAAGCCCATACTTGCAAAAATATCCTCAACCTCGCGCTGAATAAGTGTAATTGGATGGTAAGAGCCCTTGTCTTCTGAAACAGGGAAGGTTACATCGTAATCTTCTGCGCTGTCGATAAGCATCTGTTCTTCAATTTTCTGAAGCTCTTCTTTTTTAGAGGCGATAGTTGCTTCAATAAACTGTTTAACCTCATTAATTATCTGACCAGCTTCTTTTTTCTGTTCGTTAGGAACATTTCTTAATTCACCCATAAGTGAAGAAATAGGTCCTTTTTTACCTAAAAATTCAATTCTTAACTGCTCTAAATCAGCAGAAGCAGTAGCATTGTTGACTTTTTCGGTAAACTGCTCTTTTAACTGTTGTGCTTTTTCAAGCATTCCGTTCAGTCCTTTCAAATAAATTTTAGTTTATATTGAGATGGATTTTGACAAAAAAATAATGCCCCATCCCTGAAAAGGGACGAAGACAATCTCCGCGGTACCACCCTTATTTTTGCATGAGAGCAAACACTCTACTGTAATATAACGGTTACACCCGTCACAGCCTACTTAGTTTCAACCATGCCGCTAACAAGTGAACTTCAAGAATACTTCTGTCAGTGTGCTTACAGCCAAGGCACACCTCTCTGCAGACTTTCGTAAACTTTACTCTCTTGCTCAATGCGTTTAACATTTGATATAATACCATATTTAAAAATAAAATTCAATATATAAAAGCTAAGATTTTTCTGAAAATTCTTAAAAAAGATAAAACGGAGAGAAAATCTCTCCGTTCAGTAATTTTTATTTTTAGCCCTTTACAGTGCCGCCCTTCATTTTGATAAGCTCGCGGTAGCTGATAAGCTCAACATCATGGTCCTTGAGATATTGATGAACATAAGGGTCCTTCATAAGCTGGTATTCCCAAACCCTGTCAAGCCATCTTCCTGTTATACCTTTAAGCTCGTCACTTTCAACTGATGGATGAACAAAGGTTTCGGTTACGCCGTTATCTGGGATATTAGTCCAAATTTTAAGGATAGTATCACGGTAAACCTCGTAACTAACCCTCATGTTATCGTTCCATTCGGGGAAAAGCAAATAATCGGGAATAATAACATTATATTTTTTACCCCAATATTTTGAAAGAATTGTAACTGCTGCATAAAGTGGATAAGGAGTTCCGTTGGGACAAATTCTCTTATCGTGTTTTGTGTAAAGTCGGTAAGCATAACCATAACTGCCACAAACTTTAAGTGCAAGCTTTGAAAGACCGAGTCTACCTGTATAGTGCCCATAAAGTGAGCCCATGTGATTATCAACATGAGATGGTTTCATACCCATACTATGTGCAAGGTCAATCTGAGCACGAACCTCTTTTTCGATATCTTCATAGGAGGCGTTTTTTTCAACCATGTCGCTTTCGTGCCACATAAAGCCTTCTTCGTCAAGAAGAGTTTTACCGCTCGTAAGGGGCTTCCAACGATATCTGCCCCACTCACTTGTGAGAGTTACATGAATACCAATAGCATATTCTGGATGCGCTTTTGAAAACTCAACAGCATGTTCAGCACCGGGGCATGGCATCATAATAGTTGATGATTTAAGCCAGCCACCTAAGAAAAGCTCTTCTACAGCTTCGTTGGCCGCATTACACATTCCGTAGTCATCGGCGTTAACAATAAGAAATTTTGCCATATGTAAATCCTCTTTTCATTGATGAAAAAACTCTATTATAGTAATTATAATCGTAAATCTATAAAAATCAAGAGAATTTCAACAATAAATACTTTACATTGAGAAATAATATGGTAAAATGTACATATAAACGCGCAGTAGGAGGGTATTATGAACGAAATTAAACTTGGTGTTCAGCTTTATACATTGCGAGATAAGTGTCAAAATGCCGAAGATTTTGAAACAACTCTCAAATTCCTTGATAGTATAGGTTGTAACGTTATTCAGATTTCTGCAATTGGAGACATTCACCCTGAAATTATGGGTGAACTTGTTGATAAATACAATATGGATGTTTGTGTTACGCATAAGCCATATGACAGAATGAAAAATGATCTTGATGCTTTGATTAAAGAGCACGACCTTATTTGTTGTAAAAATATCGGTATCGGTGCTATGCCCGGTAATATTCACGAATCCTATGAGGGTGTTAGCGGATTTATTGCAAAGTGCAACGAAATTGGTGCTAAAATGAAAGCGCAAGGCAAACAGCTTTGCTACCATAACCATGCTTTTGAATTTGAAGTATACGATGGTGAACGCACCTTCGAAAGATTGCTTAACGAAACAACAGCAGACACACTCCATTTTATTCCTGATACATATTGGATGCAGGTGGGTGGTGTTAATCCTGCCGAGTATCTTAAAAAGTTAGTGGGCAGAGTAGAAGTTTGTCATTTTAAAGATATGCGAATTGTTAACAGCGAACAACGTTTTGCTGAGGTTGGTACAGGTAATATTGATTTAGGTGCTTGCTACCGCTCCTGTAAAGAAATCGGTGTTAAATATATTGTTATCGAGCAGGATTTGTGCTATGAGAAGGATATTTTTGACGCTGTTGAAATCGGCTTTAAAGGCTTGCAGAGAATCGCACAAGAGAACAAATAAGCTACCATTTGGAGGAGTTATATATGACATTAGTAAAAAAAATACTTTTCACGGCAATATTTGTTGCGGCTATTGTTTTAATCCCCGGGCTTATTCTTCTTTTAACTGTTGACGCAACACAGGATTTCTCTGTTTATGTTGTTGTTTACGGCATTATTCTTTTTGCAATATTTGGTTATATTATCATTTCTCTTCATTCAATTTCCAAAGAAATACACAATGCACTTGAAGAAATGAAAATGCAGAATGCCGCTATTGCTTATAAGTTAACAAGCACTGATGATAAATCTGTTGCGGGAGATAATAAAGTAACCCCAGACAAAACTGTTGAGCCGGTTGTTGAAAAACCGAAGCAGAAAACAAACCTCAATCCCGCCGACCCACTTACAATTGACGGTAAAGTAGTAGGCGATAACTTTGGAGATTTTAAATAAGTTTATATTTTAAAACATTAACAAAGCAGTATCCAATGAATCGGATACTGCTTTTAGTTTTTCCTTATGTTATTTTAATTTTAAAATTGCATTGTGGTCGTCTATGCCGTAGTTTCCTGCACTGTGCTTTAACACCTCAAATAAATCAACATATTCACCATCAATATTTTTAACTTTTATTTTCTTAAGAATAAAGTTAAGACGTTTTAATATGCCTAATATTGCATCACCCTCAGCGGTGCCTTCCTTGAATGGTTGGTTACCTGCAAATAAGTTTTGAACGAGTTGGACGATATAATCCTTAAGTAGCATTTTTTTGATTGATTTATGGCATTTTACAAAGAAAAGTCTGCAAATACCACCACAAGTTAATTTGTTAAAAAGCTTACCCAAAAATCTTATTGCTTTTTGCATAAGCTTTGTATCCTTCATACCTAATTTATGAAGCATTCTTTCAGGGTTATACATCATATCATCGAGCATATTAAGAATCATACTGTCGAATAAATCTGAAAGATACTTTTGGCACGTTCTGCCGTTTGTGTCCCACTCAAAATCGGGGATAGGCTCACTTTTAATATCAATTGTTTCTGTATCCTGGAATGTAACAAAACGCATATATGCAGGGCAACCTATAGCTGAGCCTGTGCAAACATCGTAGAACTTATTACCTTTTTCTGTTATTTTCTCATTAATTGCCTGGTTGTGCATATGGCCTGTAAAGGCAAGATTAACACCCTCGTCTGCAAGCATTGTTGTTATATTACCTGAGTTTTTCTGTACGGCAGAGCCTATAAGTGAGAATATCGGTTGACCTGGTAAAAGAGGGTAGTGGTTAATCGCAAAAATCATCTGATTGTCTGCTTTAGCCTTTCTTACCTGCTCCTTTATCCATTCCATCTGCTCTTCGTCGTATGTTTCACGACATTCATCTGTTCCGTCATTGTTAAGAGCTAATAATCTGATTTCGGGAGTAAGTTGCGCAACATATGAAAGGTGCTTTTTGTCTACTGCAATTGCATCCTTAAAGCCGAATTCATAGTAAAGGTCAAATAATTCCTCTCTTGCTGTGCTTTCCACCTCGTGAATACCATTATCGTCATATCCACGGCAATAATCATTAAAATCGTGGCCTGCAGTAATAACATAAACCCTTTTGCCGTTTTCTTTCAATTTATTCAAAAGCTTGATAAAGCCTATGTGGCTTTCCTTTTCACCATTAAAGCTAAGGTCACCGGGAATGAGAATTGTATCTGTTTTTGTCTGCTTTGCAAGGTAATCGAAAATAGCATTGTTTATTGCTTCTGTTTCTGCAAAGCATTTCTGTTCGAATCGCATAAATTCATCGTACTCTTTGCCGTATGCACCTAATGAATTTTTAAAAAAATGTGTGTCTGTTATAAGGTAAAAGTTGAGTAAACTCATTATAGCACCCCCATATGTTATGTGAATAGTGTAACATATACACATATATAGTTCAATATTTGTATTGTGTTTTTTGTTTTAATGTGTTATATTACTTTTTATATAAATATGTATGTGAGGGGATTCTTGTGGATTTCAGAAAAGATTTAATAGATAACATATTACCATTCTGGCTTAAAAATTCTATCGACTATAAAAACGGTGGGATTTACACATGCCTTGATAAAGATGGTAATATTTACGGCACGGATAAAAGTGTGTGGTTCCAAGGGCGCGCTTTATGGGTGTTTTCAAAGGCATATAACCTTATAGATAAAAATGAGGAATATCTTACAGCCGCAAAATGCATCTACTCATTTTTACCAAAATGCACAGATACAGACGGCAGAATGTTCTTTACTGTTACAGAAGATGGCAGAGAGCTTCAGAAAAGAAGATATTATTTTTCTGAAACCTTTGCTGCTATAGGTTGTGCAGAGCTTTACAAAGCAACAGGCGATAAGGATGTGTTGGAAAGTGCAGAGAAATATTTTAATGTTGCTTACGAGTGTTTTACAGGTGTAAGAAAAAATCAGCCTAAAATCAACCCTGATAACATTGATTCAAAGGCTCTTTCTCCTGTTATGATTATGCTTGCAACATCACAGGTAATGAGAAGTATTCCTGAGGTTTCTGAGAAATATAACAAAATCTGCGGTGAATGTCTTGCAGAAATTCTTAATGGTGGCTATTTAACAGAAAAAGCACTTCTCGAAAGTGTTACAAAAAAAGGTGGATTTGTAGATAGTCCGAATGGTAGAATTGTAAACCCGGGCCATTCTCTTGAAGCCGCATGGTTTATTATGGCAGAAGGTCTTGTTACAGGTAACAAGGAGGCTGTAGACAAAGCAAAGCATATTATTGATATTACTTTACCTTTGGGTATAGATAAAAAATATGGCGGTATTATTGCCTTTACAGATCTTAACGGCAAGCCACCTGTACAGCTTGAGTGGGATATGAAGCTCTGGTGGCCACAATGCGAGGCTATGATTGCTTTAAGACTTGCATATATTCACTTTAAAGACGAAAAGTATAATGCTTTATATAATGAAATAAAGGAATATTGCGAAAAGTATTTCTGTGATAAAGAAAGTGGTGAGTGGTACGGATACCTTCACTATGATAACACAGTTTCAACCACATTAAAGGGTAACATTTTCAAAGGACCTTTCCACATTCCGCGTCTTTATATGATTATGGCATCTATGGACGAAACAAACGATATTTTATCCTTTATGAAATAAGATATGGAACATATAATTAAAGAATATTCATCTGTTGACGAATTAAAAAACGGAGCTTTTTATGAGCTTTCTTCATATCATTGGGAAGCCGAAACACCATACAGACCCAAAACATATGCTAATATCGGCATTGTTAATGGTGATTTGGTTGCTGTTTTAAAGTGCTTCGAAGAAAACCCAAGAACAGTATGCACTCAGAGAGATTCTGCTATATATACAGATAGCTGTCTTGAATTTTTTGTTGCGCCTGTTGAGGGTAGAAAAGAATATGTTAATGTGGAGTGTAATTCAAAAGGCGTTTACCTTTCAGAATTCGGTGAGGGTAAGTTTAACAGAGTGCTTGTAAGCTCTGTTGCAAAGCTTTCACCTGATGTTACACCTTTTGAGGGTGCAACAGATAACAAGCCTTATTGGGGTGTTACAATTAAATTAACGAAGGATTTTGTAGCGGATTTGTATAAAATCAGCCGTGAAGATGTTTCGTTCAATAAAATTAATCTTAATTTTTACAAATGTGGTGACGAGTGTGAAATTCCTCATTACCTTGCATTTTCACCTGTTACAACTTTACCACCGGGTTTCCACAATCCGGATTGCTTTGTTACATTTAAGAGGGAGATATAAAAATGGATAATATTAAAAAAATTATTGATGCTTTTCCTGATTATGGAGAGGTTATTAGTTATAAACCTATCACATCCGGGCATATAAATGATACATATATAGTTGAATATAAGTTAGAGGATGGAAGTAATGTCCGTTATCTTTTACAGCGCATTAATACTGTTGTATTTAAAATGCCTGTTGAATTAATGGAAAATGTTATGGGTGTTACTGCACACCTCCGCAAGAAAATCAAGGAGAACGGTGGTGACCCGACAAGGGAAACATTAACTGTTTACCCTACAAAAGACGGCAAAAACTACTATATGACAGAAAGTGGAGATTGCTGGAGAATGTATAACTTTGTTGAGGATACATTTTCTATCAGTGAGTTAACAAATCCTGAGGATTTCAAGAATGCTGCAATCAGTTTTGGTAACTTTCAGAAGCTTCTTGCAGACTATCCTATTGATACTCTTCACGAAACTATTTACAATTTCCACAATACACCATCTCGTTTTAGCGATTTCAAAATTGCTCTCGAGAAAAATATGTCAGGCAGAAAGGATCAGGCATTACCTGAAATAGATTTCGTTTTAGCACGCGAAAACGATTGTGGTGTAATTACTGATATGCTTGAAAAAGGTGAATTGCCATTACGTGTTACCCATAACGATACAAAGCTTAACAATATCCTTTTTGATAACACAACTAAAAAAGGTCTTTGTGTTGTTGATCTTGATACTGTTATGCCAGGTTCTTCATTGTATGACTTTGGTGACAGTATCCGCTTTGGTGCAAATACCGCTGCAGAGGATGAAACAGACCTTTCAAAGGTATCTCTTAGCCTCGAATATTTCAAAGCGTATGTTGAGGGGTATCTTGAATCTGCAGGTGACAGCCTTACTGAGAATGAGATTGATTATTTGCCATTCTCTGCAAAGCTCCTTACTCTTGAATGCGGTATCAGATTCTTGGGTGATTTCATTAATGGAGATGTTTATTTTAAAACTGAATATCCTGAACATAACCTTGTTCGTGCAAGAACACAATTCAAGTTGGTTGAAGATATTGAAGCTAAATTTGACCAGATGAAAGCTATTGTTGAAGAGGCAAAAAAACACATTTAAAAATTTTTTAAAAAAAAGAAAAAAGTTTTAAAAAAAGTGTTGACAAATTAATTTGAATAGTGTATAGTATCTATCGTTGTCGGTAAACAAAAAACACCAACAACGATACTCATGGGAGCATAGCTCAGCTGGGAGAGCATCTGCCTTACAAGCAGAGGGTCATAGGTTCGAGCCCTATTGTTCCCACCATGAGGTGGCCCGGTAGTTCAGTTGGTTAGAACGCTAGCCTGTCACGCTAGAGGTCGACGGTTCGA
>JAZSCV010000050.1:0-12063 GCA_045530855.1 Acutalibacteraceae bacterium | reverse complement strand
TAGCCACCCTTTGGGGATGCGAAAAATCGCTGTCCGGCAAACTCCCCGGTCGGTGTTGCATCGGGTAGGGTTTACATGGCCGTGATGTCTCCACCACGCCGGTGAGCTCTTACCTCGCCTTTCCACCCTTACCGAATAAATTCGGCGGTATATCTCTGTTGCACTTTCCCTAAGGTTACCCTCGGCTGCCGTTAGCAGTTACCCTGCCGTGTGATGCCCGGACTTTCCTCGTCTGCGGTAAACCGTATCCGCGACTGCCCATTTTACCAAGGGGTATTTTACATTATTATTTGGGTTTAGTCAAGAGTGTAAGAAATTCAAAATTTTGGAACTGCTAAGGTGTTAGTCGCCAGTCGCCAGCTGCCAGGGCTTCGCAGGGAATTAAAAATTCAAAATACAAAATTTCGGAACGCTACGCGTTGATTATAAAAGAAGCTGTTGTGATGCGATAGCTTATCATCCCTGTGCGCCGTAGGCGGATAGGGAGGGGGACCATTCTTCAATACAATTGTTGTTTCTTTTTTTGTATATTTCGGGTAAAAAAGTTACTTTAACAACAAAGTGCGAGCGGAATGGTGGTGGGTAGTTCTCTGTCTGTTATTCTTCGGTCGGTTAGAGAAAAAGTTTGAAAAATTAGATAATAGATAATATTTAATACATAAAAGATAATAGATGAAAGTTTTGCGATAGCCATCAACTATCTGCCGTCGGCTCATTTACACCAAATGGCTTGTATCATTAAGATACTTCAACTTAGTTTTCATAATGCCGTCTTCTTCAAGGTACTGCACAAGTGTTACACCTGTATTAAGGTGAGAGAAATTGAAGTTTTCTTTAAAAGGGAACCCTAATGCGGCAAGCACAAGGTATGAGTTGAATGTGCCGTGTGCAACTACAACAATTGTATCATCAAAATCGTTTTCAGCTTTTATTTTCTCAATAACCTTTTGCGCACGATTATACGCAATTGTGTCATCCTCTTCACCTAAAGGGGTGCGGGGTGAAATCTGAGCATCAGGACAAAGGGATAAAAGCTCTTCGTCGGAAAGCCCTGAATAATCGGGTGCGGTACCTTTTTCTAAAAGAAGCGTATCAATTTCAATAGGGGTTTCTAAATGAAAGCTCCTTATTGCATTTGCAGTTTTTACTGCTCTTATTAACGGACTTGTGTAGATTTTATCTATGGGAACATCCTTGAAGCGTTTGCCTAAAAAGGCAATCTGTTGTCTACCGTTAGGTGTAAGATCGGTTTCAGCAAATCCGTCACCATTTAAATTTCCGTAAGTTTCTCCGTGTCTGATAATATAAATAAACATTTTTAACACCTCGTTTTTCAAACTAATTATATACATAAATCATTTAACTTTCAATTCTGTTGATAAAAATAGATTTTTGGTGTAATATTGTAGTATATCAATTTATGTGAGGTATTTTTATGGAGCTTGAAGAAAAGAAATTATCATCAGAAGAAATATTCGACGGTGTAGCAATTCATTTGTTCAGAGATGAAATCCTTTTACCTAATGGTAACAAAGGTGTGCGCGAAGTTGTTCGTCATCCCGGTGCAGTATGTGTTTTGCCTTTAACTGAAAATGGTGAGGTCATATTTGTAAATCAGTTCAGATATGCGCTTAATAAGGTTACCCTTGAGGTGCCTGCAGGAAAGCTTGAAAAGGGTGAGGACCCACAGGAAGCTGCCCTTCGTGAGCTTTCAGAGGAAACAGGCATTGAAGCAAAGAAAATTGTTCCTATGGGTGCTTTGTATACAACACCTGCCCTTATGGACGAAATAATATATATGTATATCGCTACAGAGCTTTCACAGGGAGAACAACATCTTGACGAAGACGAGTTCGTAAATGCTTTGAAAATTCCGCTTGATAAGGCTGTGGAAATGGTAATGAACGGAGAAATTCGTGACTCAAAAACACAAGTAATGATTCTTAAGGCAGATAAGTATTTTAATAAATAATTTTTTCATAAAAAATGACCTTCCGTCAGGAAGGTCATAATTTTATGTTTTATTTTACTTTATCAAGCATACCCTTGTTGTACATAAATAATGCGCCACCAACGGAAGCAACAATACCTACAAAGAGGAGTGTACTTGCGCCCATACCGGGTGAGAAAACAAGTACGATTATCATAACAATGATAGGGAAGAAGGAAATTCTCCAATGCTTGATGAAATAGCCTGCACCCAAAGCACCGAAAAGTGCCGGAAGAACCTGTGCAAATGCAGGTTTAAGAAGTGGACTGTTTGTGAAGTCATCAAGGAAAGGAGCAAAAGCAAGAATACCAATAGCAAGAATAATGGTTGTAACAATAGATGATGTTGCGATTGCGATTGTTGAAACAACCTCACCCTCTTCGGAGTTCGCTTTTACATTTGCACCCTCCATTGCGCTGATAGCACAAGGCAATTTAAGGTTTGCGATGTTACCTGTAACAAATGAAAGGTATGTACCACCTGCACCAAGCATAGGGGTGTACACAAGAACTTCAACTACAGCAACTGTCCAATATGTAGGAATAAGCTTGAGAAGACCTTGAAGAACACCGCTTATTGGCGGGAAAACATCAAGATAAAGGCAAATAGCAATTGGGAACATCAAAAGAACACAAAGAGCTGAAACTGTTGATATTCTACCCCAGCTATGAACTCTGTCGTAATATGTTTTAGGAGCTTTATTTTTCTTTGACATAATTAACCCCTCCATTCAAGCATTGCAATTTCTTCTGGAAGCACATTGAAGAAAACAATTGCGGCAATCATAGCAATTATCATACCGATAGGCATAACAAACGGCTCTAACCATGTAAGCTTGTGCTTCTTTGCAATGATTTCAAGAATAATTGAGCTTACAACAGCAACAACAAGAGTGATTATTGAAAGCACGCCTGCACCATCGCCGAAGGTTTCGGGCTTACCACCACCGATTATTGCGCGGGCAATAAATGCACCAATAAGACCGATAAAAATAGCAGGTGTTGCGAAATCATTAATAAATCCGCCAAGACCTCTCTTTTTCTTTTTGCCATCTTCAGGAGCTTTTTCTGTGGTTTCCTTTGGCTCTTCTGCCTTTGTGCTTGCCGCAACAAACTTTTTGTGAAGTGGCTTTGCAACGAAAGGAAGAATAACAAGAGAGAAGCAAATACCCAATGTCATAACCCAGGCAATGCCTGCGTATGTTTCAGGGTCTGAAACAGGAACAGCCATACCGCCCTGGTGACCGAATGCTTCCATAGCAGCTTCTGCGGCAGTTGTTTCATACATAAGGTTACCAATAACAGAAAGACGCACCCAAGGAATAACAAGACCAAGGGCAGGAGCAAGTGCAATGATTGTTGCCAGAATCGAAAGAGATGACGGTATTGTGAAAAGTGCACTTGATGTTATTGCGTTACGAAGCTTTGATTTGTCTAAGCCTAATTCTTTACCACGCTTGAATGCTTTTACAAGGAAGAAAAGAGATTGGCATAAAACAAAGAGGATAACTGCGCCGGCTATGAGATATAACGCAGTATCGGTTTTAAAATCCATAGTATCACTACCTTTTTTTATAATACTAAAATTATAAGTAAAAAAACATTATGTGTCAATAGTATGAACTCAAATCCGCACTCAGAAAACAGGGTTAAGACACTTGTTTTATCCCAAAAACAGGTTTTTATTAAAGCAAATAATACCTTTTTCGGTAATATCTATAACTCCGTAAAAGCCTTCCTTTATACTGCCGGGGTTGAAAATATATAAACCATCCTTGTACGAAGAAAAGTTTTGATGAGTATGCCCGTAAAGAACAATCTGACAGTTTTCTCTGCGAGCCTCTGCTTCTAACTCGTAAAGACCGAATTTTACCTTTTCTGCAAAGCCATGGGTAGCATAAATTTTAGTGTCACATATAGTGCGGATATCTCTTACAGGTGCGTTGCAGGCAAAATCACAATTTCCGCAAACAGAAATAAATGCTTTTTCGTGGCCAAAGGCAAACTCTGCATCCTCAAGGTCACGGTAACCATCACCTAAAAAGTAAACAACCTCCGCCGTTGGCTCTTTTTCTATTGCTTCAAACAAATCCCACCTGTTGCCGTGAGAGTCGGAAACCACCAATATCCTCAAGAATAATCAATCCAATCTGAAAATATAATTTATTACATTATATATTTTTAAGTAGGTGATTTCAATGAGTGAGGGTAAAAAAGATAAATTTGATGTTAATGAGCTTTATAAAAAAATAAACACAGGGGAGAGTGCCCCTGCATCGGCTGGTGAGGTGAATAAATTTATTGATGAAAATTTATCTGAAAGTCAGGCAAAAAAAGTAAAAGAGCTTTTAGCCGATGAAGAAAAAACAAAGGCAATTTTAAACAGTGATGCCGCTAAGGCATTGTTCAAAAAATTCTTTGGGGGAACGGGTAATGGCTGATTTTGATTTGAATGCAATACTCAACTCCCTTTCTCCTGAGGATATGGAAAACATAAAAAATGTTGCATCCGGTATTTTTGGTGCAGCACAGCAAGAGAATAATCAGTCAAAGAATAATCCGCCTAAAAAAGCAAAAAGCATACCCGATATTCCCGATTTATCAGGTTTGGGTATGCCTGATTTGTCACAGCTTTCTGCCCTTGCGCCAATTTTGCAGGCATTTAATATGCCTGATGACAGGCTTGCCTTTATAAATGCACTTAAGCCTCTGCTTTCTGAAGATAAAAGGCAAAAGGCAGACGAAGCAATGAAGCTCGTAAGACTTGTAAGTGTGCTTCCTCTTTTAAGAGAAAGGGGGATAATGTAGTGGCAGATTATACATATAGTGAGCTTATGAAAATGCAGAATGATGCTATACGCCGTGCAGAGGAAATGCAGAAAAGAGCCCGTTTATCTGCAGGCTTTGAGGAAGAAGCCTCAAAAGAAAATAAAACAAGCGCACCACAGGAGCCAAAGCATATTCCTATGCCAAAGGGCTATCTGGAAAAACGGCAGAATGAAGATGATGCCGGGGAAAAAGCACCGCCTAAAAATGAAAATATATTCAAGGATTTTAATGGCGGTATGGCAGATTTGAATATGGATAGTGATAAAGCGCTGTTGTTATCCCTGATTATGCTTCTTTCGGAAGAAAAGGCGGATGAGCTTTTGATTATGGCGTTGATTTATATGTTGACGTAAATGACGAATTGAAAATGCCGTAATTTATAGGGTATTTTACTTTTGATGCAGTTCTTGAAAAAACAACATCTGTTACATATACGCACCGCACAAGCTTCGCATAAGGAACAACATAAAACAAAGGTAAAATAAAAAAACAACTGAGAAACCAACCAACCATAGAATATTCCAATAATACACCATCACTTAAAAAGCCATCCATTAAACGGATGCTCTTTTTCACAGCATCATTAATAGTGATGCTTTCGTTAAGGCAAATGTAATACGGTGCGGCAGAATATCTTAAAGCGCACATTTTACTGACAACAAAAGAAATTGCAAGAATAATTGAAAAGCCTGTGGATAGGATTACGGAAACATTATTATTGATGCCTGTGTTTTCGTATAAAAAATAACCGCTTATACAACAAATAATGCCGGGGAAGAGAAAGTACAACCACCATAAAAGCTTTGTGGTTGTGTTTCTCAAAAAGAAAACAAGAGCTTTTATACTGCGGGCGGGAGAAAGGAATTTAAACAAATGAATAAATCTTCCGTTCCCCCCGTTTGCACGGGTAAAGTATGCAAAAAGCTCACCTAATCTTACAGACGATACAAAAGAAAGGATTAAAAAGGTAAAAGTAACAGAAAAAAGAGAAAATACAAACCAGACTAAAACATAGCTGTAGTTGCTTTCTGAAAATTTAAAAAGCGCACTTTTATAAATTGAAAAAATCACGTAGCTACAACAGACGAGTGCGCCGTATCTTAAAATAAAACTAAGAAATGAAATAGAAAATAATCTTGCAATGTTGTGAGATAAAAGTCCTTTTGCTTCAAGACGAATGCTACTGTTCATAAAAAATCTCCAAAAGAAAAATCCGAAAAGAGTGGTAATACCATTCTCTTCGGATTTATTTTTATCAGATATTAAATTTTTAATCACAATTTCTTTTTATTACCTTAAGATTTTCAAGTACATAATAAGGAATTGAAAGATTACCTGTGCCTACACCGATTTTTATGTGTGGCTTCATATCTGCGTGGAAATCTGAGCCGCCCGAAATAGCAAGCTTTAAATTTAAGGCTAAATCTCTGTATTGTGCTATATGCTCTTCTGTATATTCGGGGTAATACCCCTCAATACCTGTAAGACCCGCTTCTTTCAGTTGGATAAGAAGTTTTTCCAGCTTTTCTATATCATAGCCTGTCTGATTAAGGTGTGCCAAAAATGCTAAACCTCCCGAGGCTCTGATTGACCTTACCGCTTCCACGGCTGTAAGCTCGTTTTTCTCTGAATATGCAGGCTTGCCTAAGCCGATATATTTATCAAAGCATTCTTTTACAGTTTCGCAATAGCCTTTGTTTACCATAAGCTTTGCAATGTGGGCTCTGCCTACAAATTTACCGCCTGCAAGGGCTAAGGCTTCTTCGTGGGTAATGTCAAAACCCAGTTTTCGAAGCTTTGCGCAAACATCCTCCATTCTGCGCTTTCTGCTATCTTTGAGCTTTTGAATTGTATTTAACAAAGTTTCATTTTCAGGGTCAATAAAAAGACCTATTATGTGTGTTTCTGTATCATCTGCGGCAGAAAACTCTATGCCGGGAATAAATTCTATATCGTACCTCTTTGCTGCTTCAAGTGCTTCCTTTATGCCATCAACGCTGTCGTGGTCTGTAAGGGCAAAGGCAGAAAGATTGTTTTTCTTTGCGTGCTTTACAAGCTCTGTTGGTGTAAGCGTACCATCTGAGCATGTGGAATGAGTGTGGAAATCAACAATTCGTCTGTCGTTAATTATTTCTTCGATTTCCGCCATGGAATCTACAACATAAGCCTTGTGGCTTTCTAAAAGTCTGCGCCCCTGGTGACCATAGGAAACAAGTATGCAATCTATTCCCAAAGCATTTGCTGTTTCAAGGTCGTGGAGAGTGTCACCAATAAAAATTGCAGAGCTTCTGTTTATGTTTAATGAATCAAAAAATTTTTTTGCTCTCTGGGTTTTGCTTTCTGCAAGGGTGTTTTCTGCTCCAAGAATTATATCAATACAATCGTTTATGCCGAATTTCTCAATTAATTCCTGTGCTTCACTTAATATATTTGCTGTAATTATGTATTGGTGTGCGCCCTTTTCTTTTAAAGAGTGCATAAGCTCATATGCACCCTTTGCAAGATATGTTTCGTTTATTCTTTTAGCATAATCTATATGATAATCTCTTGAAATTTCTTCAAAATTCAATTCTTCAGGTGGAAGAATGTGTTTATAAAAACCGATTATGGGTGTTTCAACATAGTTATAATAATCTTCAAGTGTTATATGTGGTCGGCCTTTTCTGTCGAGTAAGTCATTAACACAACCTAAGGCATTGCCCACATCATCAATTATTGTTCCGTTAAAATCCCAAAAAATATGTTTGTATCGCATAAAGCTCTCCTGCAGTTAAAATCTTACTCTATACTAACATAATCTGAGGTAAAATACAATGTTAAAAGGTGCCTGCAGAAATAATCCCTATAATAAGGCCTGCTACAAAGCAACCACCAAGGATTAAAACAGATTTTAAGTTTCTGCCGTTATAGGTTCGTTGCTTCGGTGGTAAGCCTGCATTTTCTATTTCTTTTTTTGCGCTTTCCCGTAATCTGCTTTCAGACATACCGCTATATTCGGGCTTTACAAAAAAGATTGCTTTTTCGAAAAAGCCGTTCTGAGTTTCCATAATTTCAAGCACTTGCTTGTTAACACCTTTAATCATAAAAATCACTCCTTAATTTTTCATTTTTATAATGATTAAAATTCGTTGTTTTATACAAAAATGCTAAAATTTACGCTTAAGTAATTTTTGTTAGAAAATAAACAATCAGTAACGCAATTTTCTCGTATGAAAATAAGTAAAATTCCTTTTTAGCAATAATGCAAAATGATGTTTGTGAAAATGACTATTCAGAAATTATACAAATAGTATAATTAACTTTTCCGGAAAAATTGTTCAAAACAGTGTTCAAAATGTTTACAACTAACCCTCTAAACAGGCTATACAAGTAGATTTTCGACATTTTCTATAAAATATTTGACAAAAATTTACCAATAGGAAGAATATACGATTTGTTGAAAAGTTTTTGAATTATACAAAATGGAAAGGCAAAAAAAGGTAAAAAAATAAATGTTCGTTGTTAAAAATCAACAAATAAAAATGATACAAAAAACACTGAAAAATACTGTTCAAAAAGGAGAAAAAGCCAAATTTTCCTAAAACAGGTTGACAAAAAAACTTTACTAAAAACTCCTTTTGATATATGATAATATTGGTGATAATAATGGAAGTAAAAATATGCGGAAATAACATAGTTTTAGAAAATACAGATAATTTTGATATAGCACTTTCTTTAGATTGCGGTCAGGCTTTTCGTTGGAAAAAATGCGACGATGGTTTATGGTGCGGTGTTGTTAAGGGAAGGTTTTTAAAAATAGGGCAAACAGGTACAACCATAACGCTTTATGATACTTCCTTTGAAGATTTTGATTGCTTGTGGAAAGAATATTTTGACCTTGACAGAGATTACAAAGAAATTCTTTCCGGTTATAGCGATAATAATCTTGTTACCGCCTGTAAATCATACCCGGGCATCAGGATTTTAAAACAAGACGAATGGGAAGCAATTTGTTCATTTATAATTTCTGCCAATAATAACATTCCGCGTATTAAGGGAATTATCGAGCGCTTTTGCGAAGCCTTCGGTGAAAAGGCGGGGGATAGCTATTCTTTCCCAACAGCAGAGGTTGTATCAAAGCTTTCTGTTGACGACCTGGCACCCCTTCGTGCAGGCTTCAGAGCAAAGTATATTATTGACGCGTCTCAAAAGATTGCATCAAAAGAAGTTGATATTGAAAAAGTAAAAACCTTACCATTTGAAGAGGCAAAGGCAGAGCTTTTAAAAATAAAGGGTGTGGGCGAAAAAGTAGCACAATGCGCACTCCTTTACGGTTTCGGCAGAATTGAGGCATTCCCTGTGGATGTCTGGGTTAAGCGTATTTTAGCTGAATTGTACCCCGATGGATTTCCCGAAGAATACAGAAAAACACAGGGGATAGCGCAACAGTATTTGTTCCATTGGAGAAGAAATTTGTAAAAAAATGAAAAATTCAAAATACAAAATTCAAAATTGAGGGTTTGCGTTGCGATTGTAAAGATGCCAGTTGCCAGTTGCCAGTTGCCAGAGCTTCGCGGGAAATTGAAAATATAAAATGCAAAATTTTGGGTACCACAAGAGGGCTGGGACCGCGCCGAAACTTGTCTTTGGCGCGGTGGAGAGTTATAGTGCCGAAGGCCGTATAATAAAATCTTTTACCTTGTTTTTAAAAAGGTCGCACCTTCGGTACGATTTTAATAAACGTTTCATCTTACGATGTAATTGTTGCTACGCAACGAAGAATGTCCCACCGTTCCGCGCCAACTGTATTTTTATGATGTACTTATATCCCAAAGTAAATTTATCATAATAACAACCTTATTCAGGAACGGTCCCCCCATTTTCGAAAAAGGGATAGGCTGTCGCGTTTAACTTGCTGAACGAAAAGATGCAAGTAAACAGTTTAAACAGATGTCTAAAAAATAAAATAGAGGTTGTTGCGCTTCCTTATGCAGTCGATTCTACGATTCATAGGTTGACTATCGCTTATGCTTTTTGATAAAATAGAATCAGAAAGCAGGTGATCATATGACCTCAAAGAAATGCGGAGACTTTATTTCTCTTTTGCGAAAGAAACGTAATCTTACACAAAAACAATTGGCAGAAAGTCTTAATGTTTCTGACAAAGCAATATCTCGTTGGGAAACAGGGAAAGGTTATCCTGATGTGAATTCGCTTGTAGCCTTAAGTAATTTTTTCGGTGTGAGTGTAAATGAATTGCTTGCGGGTGAACGAATTGAAAAAGAAATTTTATCTGATATTGCCGAGAAAAATGTGATTGATGCTATTAAATCACAGGAAGAGGCTGTAAAGAAGAAAAAGCTGCAGATGATAGTTGTTTCCGTAATTTTGTGTGTTCTTTTACTTCCTGCCGCAATACCAACATTTATTTATTTTATAGATACCGCTATAACAATGACGTCTTTTGAAAATGCTACTGAATTTATAGGTTTACTTACTGTGGGATTTCTTATTGTGGCAACCGGTTTTGCAATAAGTAAAGGTCACATATCTCTTTTGCATTCCTACCATTACACAAATGTTGTGGATAGAGAAGGGTACTGCAAGGCTATTGGGAAAGCTACTATGCTTATGGGTGTTCCTGTTGTAATAAGCGCAATTACGACTCTTTTTCCATCAATAAAGATTATAGAATCAGCAGGAACTGTTATTCTTTCTGCGGGCTTGATTATAGGGTGCGCTTTTATATTTAAAATTCAGTACAAATATAATGGGGGATTGTTTTAGTATGAAAAAGCATATTAAAGGAATTATATGTGCAAACAAGGTGTTTATTGCTTTGCAAGTGCTTTTAAGCGCTATCGAATTATATATGTTTTTCAAAAAAGGTGAAACACAATTTTTTGTTGTAATGCTTGTACACTCTGTTTTATACCTGATTTATGGAATTGTTACGGAAAGTATATGGGAGTATAAGTTTGTGAGAAAGGAATATGAAAGTGTTTGTAAGGAATCCACAGAGTTTTATATAATCCTTATGAGAAAAATATATCGTACCGCTAAGTTAAATAAAGATTTGCTTACACAAGCACTGCTTAAGCAAAAGCTCACAAAGGATATGATTTTTTTCTGCAATATGCTTGTGCTGCTGATTATTAAATTTATATAATTAAAAACGAGCTGTGAAAACTTGTGGTTTTTACAGCTCGTTTGGATTATTTGGCCATTTTTTCTGCCCTTTTCAGCACAGTTATAATCGGTACCGAAAGTATCAATGTGCATACGAAATTACTTATGCCGTGGGTTATATCAAAGGGTAGACCCGTTGCAATCCATGTAAGGGTGCCTTCTAAATTCAGGTTATATACAATTGCCTGAAAGGGTGCATATAAAACACCGTAAAGAAAGCCGTGTAGCGAGCAAACAACGGCATATATAACCGGTCTTTTTTTGCCTTCGAGATTTTTGGGCAATAGCATAACCGCTCCCCACAGCACAGCCCATATATAGAGGAATGGAATCCACCATGTGCCAAAGCCGTTGAAAAGCCCTGTGAGAAATACGAAAATATATATGGGATACAATGCTTTTTTTCTGTAAACAACGGTTGTTGCAACAACGAAAACACCTATAAGGTGTATATTGGGTAAAGCATCCATTATAACTTTTGATGCGTACATTAATGCACCAAGCATACCGAAAATCGTGATTTCTTTAACGTTTACTTTACTTTTCTGCTTTGAATTCATATTTTACTGTTGCATCTATGCTTGTTTGGTCTACACCTTTTGCGCCATATGCTCCGTTTTCGTAAAAAGCCCAATACATACCATCGGTGTTGTAATCTAACGTTTCACCATCTACAGTTTTAACATATAAACCGTAGTCACCCATGTCACCGGCTATTAAGCCGGCTTTTTGTAAGGCTTCACCAACTGTGGCAGTATCCTTACTTGTGTTGACAGTAAAGTCCTTCGTTGTGCCATCCTTGTGGGTAACGCTGAAGCTTATCTGAACTTCACCTTCCCCAATAACAATGGGACTTGTAGCCTCTGTAGTCTGTACAGTAGCTTCTGTTGTAGTTGTGTCTGCATTTTTGTTGCCGGTACATCCGAACATTGTAAGTGCTATAACCGCAATAAGCACAAATGAAAGGATAACAGACAACAAGGATTTGTTGTTTGTTTTTTTCATAGTTATTTCTCCTTTATCAGAAATGTTTTTTGTCCCTTTTCATTCAGGCGCTCGCATTCAGAAAAGGTAATT
>JAZSCV010000001.1:0-2951 GCA_045530855.1 Acutalibacteraceae bacterium | reverse complement strand
ACTGCGTGTTATTCCCCTGAACCTGTTCGGTAATAAATACAGCCTTATCGGGCACGGGACAATATTTTTCATCTGTAAACCCGTTCTTTCTGTAGCTTGGAATTTCAGAGGAATTGAAAGCATCAAACACATAACCCTTATTTGTAATAGTGAACACATATGTGTTTTTGCCGTCATCGGTTGTAAGAGTAAGAATATTTTCTTCTATTGTGTATGTGCCTGTGGGAACATAGCTACTCAGGGAAGAAAAATTGAAAACAGCTTCACCATTACTTTTAAGAGTAAGAGATGGTTTAATCATATCTTCTGAGGCGTAGTAAACGTATTTGCCGTCTGACGCCTTTCCATAAATTGTGTCTTCACCTGAAAAATATTTATTTGCCTTTGCGTGATTCTGCATACAAAGCATATCGTAATAATAGCCGAATGCATTGTCGATTTCATCCCACAATTTTTCAGGAAAATGCTCTTTTATTTGTGCATCACTATTTTTATAGCCATCTAATGACCAATAATCTGCAAGGGAATAGCCGTTCTGTTCATTACCTACTGTAACAGTTGCAATATGCGGACTTTTTTCTGCGCTAAAAAATATTTTATCATTATCAAACTTAAATTCACCTATTTGAGCAATTAAATAAACCTTTGTATTACCCTTTTCCTTTTCTGTTTTCACAGGAACAAAAGATGCACAAGTAAAGCGTTCTTCGCTTGTAGTCCAATCCTCTTTTTCGAGAATTGTCTTTTCTATAAAATCGTACATTTCCGAATTAATTGCTTTAAAACGGCTGTTGCTTACGTATCCGGTTTTGGTACAGGAGATTTTAAACCCAACATTTTCTTTAGCCGATAAAAATACCTCCTTTGAAACAGATACGCCAAATTCAGTTGTTCCGTCGGAATTGTTAGGACCAAACAAAAATCCTTCAACCACATCGGTTTCGGTATATTTTTTATCATCTATATACAAATGGTTGCTATCGTTCGTGGCAACGGTCCAAGGATAACCTTTTTCTGTGTGCTTATAGCCTGAATATATCACACCGGTATCCTGTAGTTGCTTGTAATCGAATGTGAAGTATAGCGAAATTTTTGAGCCGTGTGCAATTGCCTGCGTTAAATAAATATTGGTCGCGCAATAACTTTTGTTGTTTTCCGATTTACCAAAAACAACAACTTCACCATCACCGAACTCCTGCCCGTTTTCAAGCTTAATGTCATCAGTAAAAACATTAACAGGAATATTCAGGTAAATTTCTTCCTCCTGTTGTGCGACAATTGTGTAACCCTTTTCATCAAGAATTGCCCTGACAGAAGCAGACTTGGGGACTGTTAAAAAGCCTACTGAAATTGCTACACACAAAATAACAGCAACCACAACCACCCAAAAAGCGGGTTTTTGGTAGTTAAGCACAGATTTTATTCTGTCTTTAACCGCTGTTTCTCCAAAAGCAAGGGGGCAAGCGGATATAAGGCGCCTTTGTGAGCTACAGTTTATAAGCGCATTTGAATATTCCTTTTTGCACTCTCTGTCAAGCTCCTTTATAACCCTTTCATCACAGGCAAGCTCAATATCCTTACACAAAAGCACATATGCCACCCACATTACAGGATTAAACCAGTAAAGGGTAAGAATTAAATATCCTAACGGCTTCCAGAGATGGTCAAGCCTTCTGATATGTGCCTTTTCGTGGTCTATCACATAAAGAACATCATCTCTGTAAAGTGATGAAGGAAGATAAATTTTAGGCTTTGCAAGGCCTAATATAAATGGTGTAGATATATTATCGCAAAGATAAATATTCTCCTGTACATACATAGCCTCTCGGATGCTCTTTTTCACTCGGAGAAAGCTTATAAAGGAGTATATCAGCAAAACAACTATTCCCAATATCCATATACAAGAAATAATACTTATGTTGCTTTGCAAAACAGGTTGTGTTGAGGTTTCTGTTATTATTGGTTGCAACACAGAATCAACAACCTGAAAACCACTATCAATTTGGGGAGCAAAGTTTTGCGTATTTCCCGTTGAAGATGAAGCATATATTTCTGAAACCGGTATAGTTTCATTACTCGGAACAAGGCTGAGTGGGCTTTCAATATTGAAAGGAAGCAAAAGCCTTATTGCCACAAATGCCCACAACACACAATTAATCCACTTGGGTGCTTTTTTCAAAAGAAATTTAGCCACGATTACTGCAAGAACAAGCCAAGATGCAGTTATACTTATGTTTAAAAGCTGCAAGAATATTTCGCCGAGTTTAATAAATACATCATACATAGATTATTCCACCTCGTATTCTTTTACAAAGCGCTTAAGCTCTTCCACCTCTTTTTTAGAAAGCTTTTTTCTGCCTGTAAATGCCGCAAGAAAAGCTGGTAAAGAGCCGTTAAAGGTTTCCTCTACAAATTTTTCACTCTGGATAGAATAAAAATCATCTTTAGAAATAAGGGATGTAACCGTACCCTTTTCGTTTTTAAAAAGTCCTTTATCACAAAGTCTTTTTAATACAGTAAAAGAAGTTGTTTTCTTCCAGCCAAGCTCTTTTTCCGCAAGCTTAGAAAGCTCACTTGAAGAAAGAGGCTCACAATTCCAGATAATATCTGCAAATTTTGATTCAACAACACCTAAGGTTTTATCTGCCATAGCACCATCTCCATTCTACAGGTTGTAGTACAACTTTATTCTACACCTTGTAGAACGGTTTGTCAAGAAAAAGATGTTAAGAACAGAATTATTGATTTTATTTGTTTTGTGTGATATACTACAGATGCGACATAGTTTAACACCCCGCTTTACAGGAATTCTATTGGTAAAAATGTATGCTTGATGATTCATATCCTGTGTAGGGGGAACTGTGTCGCAACAGAAGTCAGGCATCATTTTTCGGTGCGTTGACCTTGGTTAGCGCACTTTTTTTGTTTTTTGGAGGAAATGTTTTATGAAA
>JAZSCV010000043.1:0-16547 GCA_045530855.1 Acutalibacteraceae bacterium | reverse complement strand
AATTTTGAGATTTTATAATAGTGATATAAACAAGAAAATCAAAGACGTGGAAAAAACAGTATTTGCTTTGTGTGAAGAGCGGGCAAAGGAATTAGAGCTTGATATTATTGTAACTTACAAATAATTGTGGCTTTTTGCCTTACGGTAAAACATCACTTAGGTACAATTTTAGTAAGGGTTTCACCTTCGGTGAAATCGTTGCTTCGCAACGAAGAATATCCCACCATTCCGCCCGTGCTTTTATGTAAAGGCAAGTTTTTCTCCCGTGGCAAGGTTAATAAAAACAACAGTCGAATCGTAGAACGGTCCCCCCTTTTTCGAAAAAGGGATAGGCTTCGCATTACTTCAGTTAACCAATAAATTAGGTGTTTGCGAAATTTGCAATTGCAACGTAAATCCGACACTTTGCGCTTCGCACTTATAATTGCCGACCGCAGGTCCCGGAATTTTGGATTTTGCACTCTGCATTTTGCATTTAACAAAGGAGATGATTGCTTGAAACTGAAAATAACAGACCTTATTGTTGAAATCGATATAAAAGGTAAACTATTGGCTGACCGTATAGATGCGTACATATACGAAGGCGACAAGGAGCCTGATATAGTTTTTACTGTATCAGAGCAGTTTTATAAAGACAGGCACCAAGAAAACAAGCATCTCTCTTTTGATGAGTGTGAGTATTTATATAGTGGCTCATTCTTTTATGAGCAGCTTTCGTTGTTTAATGGTTTGATGCTCCACTCTTCATGTGTTGAATATAAGGGTAAGGCATATCTTTTCTCTGCTCCAAGCGGTACAGGTAAATCTACACATACTCATTTGTGGCTTAAATATTTGCCTGATTGTAGAATTATAAATGATGATAAACCTGCTATCCGTGTGATTGATGGTGTACCTCACGCTTTTGGTACTCCGTGGAGCGGTAAAACAGATGAAAACATAAATGAAGGTGTTCCTATTGGTGGCATCTGCTTTTTGGGTAGAGGGGAAAACGAAATCAAGCAGATTCCGGGCATTGCTGCACTCAAGCTCTTTATGGATCAAACGGTCAGACCTCGCGATAAAAACCTTATGAATAAAATGCTTGAAACACTTAATATAATTTTAATAAATGTGCCAATTTATCAAATGACTTGCGATATGTCTGAGGATGCGGTCAGAACCGCTGTTGATGGAATGGTAAAGTGAAATTTTATATCAGGATAATTAAGGAAAGGTGATTAATATGGCTGAAAATGAGATCAAAAATCCGGAAAACGAAATAAAAGAACCTAAAAAGAAAAACAAAAAGAAAATTCTTATAGCTATTCTGTGCGTTTTCCTTGCGTTTGTAATAGCATTGTTTGCTGTTGGTTTTTCTTATTGGAAAAAAATAACACAGGCTCCTCCGCCGGTTGAGGATACTATGGTTTACGATTTTGATGAAGATGAAACTATACCCGTTACCTTAGAGGATGACCCTGTTTTTGAGGAAATGTATGAGGGTGACGCAACCGAATTCAAGGCAGCTGTTAAGGAGTGGGCTTGTAATGGTGGCGACATAATGTACAGTAAGGATGTCATTAATGTTTTGTGCGTTGGCGTTGATACACGTAATAAAAACACAATTTCAGGTCTTTCTGACTCAATGATTCTTTGCTCTGTAAATACAGAATTAGGCTCTATTACATTTACATCTATAATGCGTGATAGTTATGCATACCTTCAATCGCCCGATGGAACAGGCAGCTTTAATAAAATTAACTCTGCTTTCCCGTTCTATGGTATAGATAACCTCATTGACACAATTCAGAATCATTTTAAGGTGAAAATTGATGGCTATGCTATGATTAACTTTGCGTTATTCAAGGCTGTTATTGATAAATTTGATGGTGTTACAGTAAATGTAAAACAGTATGAAGCAGACTACATCAATGGTTTATATGACTTTGATGTGCAGGCAGGTGTTACCACGCTTAATGGTGATGAAGCTCTTGCTTTTTGCCGTAGCCGTAAGTGTGACTCCGATGGTGATGTAAGCCGTACTCGTCGACAAAGACAGGTTCTTATTGCACTTCTCAGAAAAGCAAAATCTATTAAGGCATCTGAGGTTGCAGATTATGTTGAAACAATTATGCCATACCTTAAATCAAGCTATACAGAAGCAGAGGTGCTTACTTTAGGTACAAAGGCTGTTGTTGGTAATTGGGCAGATTTTACTGTAACACAAATGCTTATGCCTGATGAAAATTCTCGTAAGGCACATTCCGGTGATGTCTGGTATTGGCAGGTAGATTATCCTCTTGCTGCACAGACTTTACAAAAACAAATTTACGGGGATACAAATATTGTTCTTGAAGAGGACAGAGTTTCTCCACTTGATATGTAAATCATAATTATTTTAAAATAGTGAAAAGGCGGTGGAAATGTGGTTATTTATCCTGAATCCTTTAGCATAAAACCGAATATTGAGGCAACTGTGGGCTTCAGGAATCTTTTTAATACCACATCACAGACCGCGGTTAATAAAAACCTTACTCTTTTAAAGGGTAATTATGTTTTTTGCAGTAAAAATGCTAATGTGTGCGAAATGCATATTTCAAATACAAGATCTGCCGAGGAGTGCGGAAAAAATGATTCTGTAAGCACCCATAAGGCGGCAATTGTAATTGAAAATATTAAGAATATGGATATAGATTGTGGCGGCTCCAATTTTGTTATGGATGGCAAAATGACACAAATATATATAAAAAACTGTGAAAATATAAAGCTCAAAAACCTTAATATTCAAACAGTTTTGCCTGATGTTCATATTATTAAAATTCTGAAGGCTTCGCCATTTTATGTTACATTTGAGGTGGATTCTCAAAGTAAATTTATTGAAGAGGATGGAGCCTTTTATTGGGTTGGCACGGATTATAAATTAGGCTTTACTGATTATAAAAACAGCGGTGCTTGGATTCCTACCGCCAAACCCGATAACCCACTTCATATTAAAAAGAATGGTAGCCATCCGTTGTTTGGTGTTTCTGCCATAAAGCAGATTTCTGACAGGGTTTTTAATGCTCGTTTTATTGTGCCTAAGGAATTCGAGGCGGATCAGATTTTTTATGTTTACCCCACAAATCGCGATGAGGTTGGAATTTTTGTTGAAGGCTCTAAAAATATTACTTTTGAAAATGTAAAGCAACGCTTTAATTATTCAATGGGTTTTATTGCGCAGAATAGTGAGAATATTACGCTTGATGGTGTGAATTTTTCACCAAACCCAAAGGCAGAGGTTGATTTTTGCTCCCTTGCTGATTTCTTGCATTTCAGTATGTGCAGAGGGAAAATTAAGGTTAATAACTCCAACTTTGATGCTTGCGGTAACGATATATGTAATGTTCACGGCTTTAATTTTAAAATCGTGGAAAGTAACAAGGATAAAATGACAGTTAAATTTCCGCACCCTGCAAGCTACGGCTTTCAGTGTCTGCGCGAAGGGGATATTATTGCTTTTATTGACCCTAAAACACTTCTTGAGGTGGGCAGAACAAAGCTTTTGCACGCGAACCTGAGGGATGAGTATTTCTATGACCTTGTTTTAACAACCTATGACCCACCAATAGGTGAAGGTGGCTTTGTGGAATGTATTTCTGCTAATCCTGATTTTATATTTAGCAATAACACACTTAACAGAAGTGCAGGTTGTGGTGTTCTTTGTACCACAAGAGGTAAAGTGAGGATTGAAAATAATAAATTTCTCAATACAGGTGAAAGTGGCGTATGCATTTGCAATGATGCAACAGAAACCTTTGAAAGCGGTCCTGTTGAGGATGTGGTTATAAACGGTAATGCATTTATGAATTGCGAAGGAAATGCAATACTTATAAACCCCAATAATAAGAAAAGTGCGGCACCTGTTCACAGAAATATTGCTGTTGATAATAATCTTTTTGTGCTCAACAATATACACGCGCTTAATGTTTCTGATAGTGAAAATGTTCTTATGCAACATAATGTGTATAAGGGTAAAGCTCTTAATAATCAATGGGTTGTTTCGGCGAACACAATAAATCTTGTAACAGATTGTCCAAAATAAAACAGGGTTCGTGAGAACCCTGTTTTTTAAAAGTGTTTTACTTTTTCATCTCAAAAGACTGGCAACATGTGGCGTCACTTGTTTTAGCGTCGCAGTTACAAGCACCAACCTCAATTACATTCTTTGAGCAATAGTTAGCTGTCTGACAATGGTATTTGCAAGTGTCAACTGTGCAACCGATGCTGTTGTTTTTATTATTGTTCATTATATTTACCTCCTTTATTGTTGTGCAATTAGTTTAACCGAAAATTTTAAAATTATAGGTGTTTTATGAAAAAAGAAATTGTTATTGAATCCTGTTACTCATTATTAAGAAACGTTACGCCACTCCAATTTGATTGTGGTAAAATTTGTAACGGAAAATGCTGTAAGGGCGATGACAAAACCGGTATGCTTCTTTTTCCGGGTGAAAAGAGCCTTGTTGATTGTGATATAAATATTAAATTTGACGATGACGGTAACGAGTTTGCGATTTGTGACGGTTTCTGTAACAGAAATTACAGACCACTTTCCTGCAGAATTTATCCGTTGTTTCCTGTAATAAAAAATGAAGATGGTATAGAAAGCATTGAGGTAATGCTTGACCCGAGAGCAGATTGTCCGTTAGTAACAGAGGATTACAGCTTTAATCCACAATTCCTTAAAGCAGTTAAGAGGGTAGGAAAGTACCTTTTACTTAATGATGAAACGGAAAGTGTTTACAGAAAACTGTCTTCAGAAATAGAGGAAATATATAATCTCAGAGAGCTTCTTTTCAAATGATAAAAGAGCTCTCTTTTAGTTTGTGTGAAAACTTTAAAAATTTTTTAGAAAAAGTTGTTGACAAAAATAAAAATATCTGTTATAGTAATAACAGTAATCGTTACTACTTAGCACAGCGAGGTGATTAAATGAGAAGTTCAAAGCAACGCGATGCAATTTTAGAGGTTTTGAAAAACTCTTACGACCATCCCACTGCGGATATGATTTACGAACGAGTCAAAGCTGATTTTCCGAATATAAGTCTTGGTACAGTTTACAGAAATCTGGGTCAGCTTAAAGACGAAGGCTTTATAACCGTAGTTGAAAGCAGTGATACAAAGGTTCATTACGAGGGACATCTTGAAGACCATATCCACTTTTTGTGCAAAGAATGCTGCAATATTACAGATGTTTTTTGCACACCACAAGTACCAAAAGCCTTAAGCGAGCTTGGGCTTCAGGTAGAATCACAAAAAACAGTTTATTACGGCGTATGTAATGCATGCCGAAATAATATATAAATAATAAAATGATAAATTCAAAGGAGTTTTTAATTATGAAAAAATGGAAATGTTTAGTTTGCGGTCAGATCGTTGAAGGCGAAAACCCACCTGCAGCTTGCCCTCTTTGCAAAGCACCTGCAGAAAAATTTGTAGAAGTAAAAGAAGAAGAAATGACTTGGGCAGCAGAGCATGTTCTTGGCGTAGCAAAGGGAGTTAGCGAAGAAATTCTTGCAGGCCTCAGAGCTAACTTTGAAGGCGAATGCACAGAGGTTGGTATGTACCTTGCAATGGCAAGAGTTGCTCACAGAGAAAACTATCCTGAAATTGGTCTTTACTGGGAAAAAGCACCTTACGAAGAGGCAGAGCATGCAGCAAAATTCGCTGAGCTTCTTGGTGAACTCGTAACAGATTCAACAAAGAAAAACCTTGAAATGAGAGTTGCAGCAGAAAACGGCGCAACAGCAGGTAAGTTCGAGCTTGCTAAGATGGCTAAGGAACAGAACCTTGACGCTATCCACGACACTGTTCACGAAATGGCTCGTGACGAGGCAAGACACGGCAAAGCATTCGAAGGTCTTCTTAAGAGATATTTTGGTTAATAATAAAAAATTGGGATAAAATAACCATATAACAAATATAAAGGAGAAATTGAATTGAAGTATATTTGTACGTGTGGCTATGTTTACGATCCTGAATTAGGTGACCCGGATAATGGTATTGCTCCCGGTACACCTTGGGAGGCAGTACCTGAGGATTGGGTTTGTCCCGTATGCTATCTCGGTAAAGAATTTTTCGTAGAGGAATAAATTTAAAGCCGATGGGAAACCATCGGCTTTTGTTTTCTGAAAGTAGGAGGTTTATAATATGGATAAAACTGCATTATTTAATTTATCGTATGGTGTGTATGTTGTAACTACATGGGGTGAGGGCAAGGCTACAGGCTGTACCGCCAATGCCGCTATGCAGATAACTGCAGACCCTGCAACAGTTGCTGTATCAATCAACCACGATAACTACACCAATAAATGTATTAAAGATACAGGTATTTTTGCTCTCAATATTTTAGGTGAAAATGTTGACCCTGTTGTTATTGGCTCTTTCGGCTTCAGAAGTGGTAGGGATACAGATAAGTTTGAAGGTATTGAGCCTCTTGTTAAAGAGTTTACACCTGTGCTTCCGCAAGCAATGTCATACATAACCTGTAAGGTTATAAATTCAATGGAAACAGATACACATACAATTTTTCTTGGTGAGGTAACTGATGCAGGTAATCTTTCCCAAGATACTCCTATGACATATAGCTACTATCATAAGGTTGTTAAGGGCACAACACCTAAAAATGCTCCTACATTCAGAGGTGAATAAGAGTTTGTATTATTCTTATCGGTATGCCCGGCGCGGATGAAATCACAATTGTTGTTTTACTTGCTGAATCAATGATTGCGGATTTTGTTGATACTGATTTAATAATTATATGAAAAAAATACCGAGAATTTTTTTCTCGGTAGTTTTTTGAGTTTAAAACCTTTATACATTTATTAACATAAATAGTCGTTTTACGGTATTTGCTTTTATAATACGAACTGTAATACACAGAATGCGGCATAGATACCGAGCAGTGAAATACCTTGCCAACGTGAAAGCTTTTCTTTTATGAGAGTTGGTACTGTTAAAATAAGCATAACAGCTAACATAACAGGAATATCAATAATCAAAGATGAGTTGATGCCGTTGATTAAGCCTGAAACAGGAAGCTCAAAGGGATTTATTGTAGTTGCGACACCGCTTACAAGAACAAGGTTGAAGAGGTTAGCGCCGATTATATTACCAAGTGAAAGTGAACCGTGTCCTTTAATAAGAGATGTAACCGCAGTTACAAATTCTGGAAGAGATGTACCGAGAGCAACGATTGTAAGACCGATTACCTTTTCTGAAACACCTAATTCAGTTGCTATAATTGTAGCATGGTCAACTAATAAATCAGCACCAAAGGCAATTAAAACTGCACCTAAAACTAAAAGGAAAATATCTTTGAGAAGAGAGTCTTTTGTTCCTTCTTCTTTAGATTCTACAACGTGGTCTTCACCGCTTTCCGCTTCAAGCTCTGCTTCACTTGTAAGTGCACCGTACTCTTCTTCTGCTTGAACTGTTTCAATATCTGCACCGCTTTTTTTCATGCGAATTACGGTGGTTATCATATAAACAACAAATACAGTAAGAAGTATTATACCTGTTGAACGTGAAAATTCACCGAACAAATAAGCAGATACACAATAGATAGCTGCAGAAGCGAAGAAAAATGCAACGGGTATTTTTAAGCTTTTTCTTGAGGCGACACCGGGTTTAATAGCTATTGTTAAAGCAGCAATTAGGGCTGTATTACAAATAATTGAGCCTAAAGCATTACCGTAAGCAATTGAACCTGAACCCTGAGCTGCAGCACCTGCAGAAACCATTACCTCGGGAAGTGTTGTACCGATTGAAACAACTGTTGCACCGATAAGAATTTCTGGTAAATGAAAACGGCGGGCGATACCTGTTGCGCCGTCAACGAACCAATCTCCGCCTTTTATTAAAAGAACGAAGCCTACAGCTAACATAAAAACTGAAAAAAGCATAATTTATTCTCCTTGTTTTTTTGCAATAAAAAAAGACGAGTAGAAAAACCCGTCAAACTACGCATAAATAAACGGGCTTATAACCCGCTCTAATTTGACAGACTCCACCTTTATTAAATTGCATACATATATTATATCCATATGTCAGTAATAAGTCAACGAATGTTATTTTTTAGACAAGTCAAATTTTACAGTGTTGTTTTGTTGGTTTTCAACAATAATTTATGTGTAATGTGTGCAGTGATAAAATTACGAGGTTGATTTTTGCGGTGTAGGAAATTACAACAAACTCGTTTTCGATGCCGTAAGAAAACCAAGTGTTGGTGTTTTAGAAGTGATTGTAGTTGCTGACAATATTTTTTATCAACGGTACCCCTAAAATAATAGCGTTTTGTTTCATAAGCCTTACATTTAGCGACTGATTAAACTCCTCAGAAAAAAAGAGTGAGTGTATTAAAATATAATAGGTTTAGTATGAGCTTTTTTATAAAATATATATAGTTAAAATTCCGCTTGTGTAGTGATAGTTATAAGATAACAAGAAAAGACCACCGCTTTTTGCGATGGTCTTTTCTTGAATCAGAATTTTAAATTCCTACGTATTGTATTGGCATAGTTATAGTAGCACACTAATGTTGTGAACTTGTTGCAACTTTATGAACAAAATGTTAATAATTTCATATTTTGGACATAATTTAAAAGTGATTTTTTTGGGTTTAGGCAAATTTTACAACAATAAAACATCTTTTTTGTGCAAGTTTGAAATTTGTTTTTAGCACTCTTTTCTTGAAAGAATTGCCCGTATATGATAGTCTATTAGTGATTAAAAATTCTCTTATATATGGAGGTTAATTATGGCAAATATTCTTGATGCTTTCAAAGAAAAACATGAGGAAGCAAAGGTCTATACCGGTAAAAAAATTAAAGTTGGTATTATTGGTTGTGGTTGGATTGCAGAGGCACATCTTAAGAGCTACCTTAAATGCGATGACGTTGAGGTTGTTGCTTTTGCAGATTTAGTGCCCGGAAAGGCGGAGGCTTTTGCTAAGGCAAATGGTGTAGAAGGCAGATACTACAACAGCGATAAAGAGCTTATCGACAATGAAAAAGATTTGGATGCAGTTTCTGTTTGTACATACAATCGCGAGCACGCACCTTGTACAATTTATGCTTTAGAGCACGGTGTTAACGTTCTTCTTGAAAAACCAATGTGTGTTACAATGGAAGAAGCAGTTGATATCTGCAAGGCAGAGAAGAAGAGTGGCAAAATTCTTTCAATCGGTTTCCAGCCTCGTTTTGACGAGAATATGAAAATGGTTAAAAAGATTTGCGAAAGCGGTGTTCTTGGCAAAATTTACTACATTCAGACCGGTGGTGGTCGTAGAATGGGTATTCCTACACCTTTCGGTACATCCTTTATTCAGGAAGATACTGCAGGCTTGGGTGCATTAGGTGATATCGGTTGCTATTCATTAGATATGGTTCTTAACGCAATCGGCTATCCGAAGCCACTTACAGTTACAGGCTTTAAGGCTGGTTTGTTCGGTAAAAAACCTGAATATCTTCAGAAGCCTGAGTATACAGAAAAATTCGGTGTTGATGATTTTGCTGCTGCATACATTCGTCTTGAAGGCGGCATAACACTTGACTTCAGAATTGCATGGGCAATGCATTGCGACACTCCCGGTGATACAATCATTATGGGTACAGAAGGCGGTCTCAGAATTCCTTCAACAGAATGCTGGAATGGTTCAATAGGTGGTCCAATGACAATTTATCACAACATTGCAGGTGAATGTGTTGAAACTGTTATTCCTGAAATGCAGAATGATGGCGATAACTTCGATAAGAAGATTCGTTCATTTATCGATGCTATTGAATTCAACCTTCCATCACCTGTTCCGACAAGCCAGATTATTTATAACCAGGCTATTATTTCAGGTATTGCAACATCCTCTGATCTTGGCAGAGAAATCGAAATCGAAATTCCTGAGTTTTAATTAAATATTTAAAAAATAGTGGTCAAACGAATTCGTTTGACCACTATTTTTATGTCTGATAAATTCTTCAATTGAATTAATTGAAATCTCGTTGCTTTTCTTGAGGGTAAGCTATCTCAAAAAATCTACAACAAAGAAAGTGATACAGATAAGACGGGTGCAATCATAAGAACTATGGCAACATTATCTATAAAAGCAAAAACAGCAACAATGTGTGATGTAAATTTAATAATACTGTTGTTTTTTGTGGTGGAAATGATATAATTAAACAGGTGATTTTATGAACGATAAAAATAATGTTCCTCAATGGATTCTGGAAAGCAATACAGGTATAAAAGAGCAGAACGACCAGGTAGGTTTGATTGTTGCCGGATTTATTGGTGCATTCAGAAAACGCGGCTTTGATCAAAAGGAAATAGGCATTATGATGACTCAGGCTTTTTTGTTGCCTACGGAAGAGGCGGAAAGGCGAATTGATGCTGTTCTTTCCTGTGGCGAGGGTGAGGAAGATGATGTGAAAAAGCTTTGTCTTTACACTGTGCAAAAAGGGTGTCTTTTTGATAACAATAACTCGGACCCATGTGAAATAATAGAACTTTTAAAGAGTTGGTACGGTAAAAAAGCAGCATTTGAAACCTTACTGACTTTTCCTGAAATTCTTCGCTTGTGGAAAAAGGAAAGTGTAAGAGAATCGGAAGAATACTCAAAAGAAAAGCAATATGCAGAAAAAATCCTTGATGAATGTTCAAAAGTATTCGAAATGAAATAATAATAGGAAAAACTTTTTGAAAACTTGGTAAAATATAACAAAAAATTTTCTTTTTTAGAATTGTTTTCCTTGACTAATGGTATAAAATTTATTATAATATACGAGATGATGTATTATTTGTGGTAATAATGCACTATCCGTATGGTATGATATTAGTTTTGTTATTTATATATTTTAACAGTTTTCATATAAAATAAGCCAATAATTATATAGATATATCCGTAGTACAGGTGTTTTGTACTATTGGCAAAACTTTTATTATATGTGGAATTTTCCACCTTCATGACGGAAGTGTACTTCCGTCATTTTTGATTTTTAGAAGATTTTTTAAATTTAAAAGAAAGGGGATAGCCGACTGATAATGGAAATTATAATTGGTATTATTGCATTGGTCATTGGTGGAGTTGTTGGTTTCATCCTTGGTGGAGCACACCGCAAAAAGGTTGCTGAGGCAGCCATAGGCTCTGCAACACAGGAAGCCGCACGCATTGTTAACAATGCTATGACTGAGGCTGAACAGAAGAAAAAAGAATCAATTCTTGAAGCAAAAGACGAGATTCATAAATTGAGATCTGAAACAGAACACGATCTTCGCGAAAGACGTGCCGAGGTTCAGCGCCAGGAAAGACGTATTATTCAAAAAGAAGTAAGCCTTGATAAAAAGGTTGAAGCACAGGAGAAAAAAGAGGAAGCTCTTCAGCAGAAAATTAAAGCTGTTGAAGAAAAAGAGCTTGAGGTTGAATCTCTTAAGAGAAGTCAGCTTGAAATTCTTGAAAAAATTTCAGGCTACTCAAAGGAGCAGGCTAAGGATATTCTTCTTAAAAGCCTTGAAGAGCAGCTCGCTCACGAAAAAGCTACAAGAATTTTCGATTACGAGCAACAGCTTAAAGACGATATGGATAAGCTTGCAGGTGAAGTTATTTCCGGTGCTATTCAGCGTTGTGCTGCCGACCACGCGGCAGAGGCTACTGTTTCTGTAGTTACAATCCCAAGTGATGAAATGAAGGGTCGTATCATCGGCCGTGAGGGTAGAAATATCCGTACAATCGAAACTATTACAGGTGTTGACCTTATTATTGACGATACACCAGAGGCTATTACAGTTTCTTGCTTTGAGCCTGTTCGCCGTGAAATTGCAAGGCTTACTCTTGAGAAGCTTGTTTCAGACGGCAGAATTCATCCTGCTCGTATCGAAGAAATGTACGAGAAGTCAAAGCGCGAGGTTGAAAATACAATCCGTCAGACAGGTGAAAAGGCAATTATTGATGCAGGTGTGAACGGCCTTCATGGTGACATTGTTAAGCTTCTTGGTAAGCTTAAATATCGTACAAGTTATGGTCAGAATGTACTCAACCATTCTCTTGAGGTTTCTTACCTTGCAGGTCTTATGGCCGCAGAGCTTGGCGCAGATGTTAAGTTAGCAAAGCGCGCAGGTCTTCTTCACGATATCGGTAAGGCTCTTGACCACGAAAAAGAGGGTACTCACATCGAGCTTGGTGTTGAGGTTGCAAGAAAGCATAAAGAAAATGAACAGGTTGTTCATGCAATCCAGGCACACCACGGCGATGTTGAAGCAAAAACAGTTATTGCTTGCCTTGTTCAGGCTGCTGATGCTATTTCTGCGGCAAGACCAGGTGCAAGACGCGAAAATATTGAGTCATACATTCAGCGCTTACAGAAGCTTGAAGAAATTACAACTTCATTCCCGGGAGTTGATAATGCATTTGCTATTCAGGCGGGTCGTGAGGTTCGTATTATGGTTAAGCCTGATGCCGTTTCTGATGACCAGATGATACTTCTTGCAAGAGAAATTGTTCAGAAAATTGAAGGCGAGCTTGAATATCCGGGCCAGATTAAGGTTAACGTAATCAGAGAAAGCCGAGCAATTGATTTTGCAAAATAATTAAAAATCATAAAGCGGAACCCTCATACCTTGGCGGTTTCGCTTTATTTTCAATTGAATCTGAAATGAATGTGTTCTGTTATAATTAGTAAATATATTTACAAAATAGAAATGATGGTATAAAATATGCGTTTGCTTTTTTTAGGTGATGTTGTAGGTCAGGGCGGTTGCGAATTTTTAATGAAAAAGCTACCTGAATATAAACGCAAAAATAATATAGATGTGTGCATTGCTAATGGTGAAAATTCTGCACAGAGTAATGGCGTTACTCCAAAATCTATTGATATGATTCTTGATAGCGGAGTAGACTTTGTTACATTGGGTAACCATACCTATAAACGAATTGAAATTATGGATTACCTTGAAAAAGATGTTCCTGTTGCAAGGCCATTTAACTACCCTGATGGTGCACCGGGTAGCGGTGTTGGTATAATAGATAAAGGTAGATACAGAATTGCGGTTGTCAATATGCTTGGTACTGTTTATTCCGAACCTCTCGGAAACCCCTTCAGAGAGATAGATAATGCTTTGACAGAGGTTGATGGCTGTAAAACAGTAATTGTAGATTTTCATGCAGAGGCAACTGCCGAAAAAAGAGCAATGGGCTTTTACCTTGACGGAAAGGTAACAGCGGTTTTGGGTACACATACACATGTGCAGACAGCTGACGAGCAATTGCTGCCAAAGGGTACGGCATATATTACAGATGTTGGTATGTGTGGTCCCGTTCAATCAGTTTTAGGTATAGAGCCGGAGCTTACAATAAGAAAATTCAAATCTAATTTACCTGTGCGTTTTGAGAATGCAAAGGGTGAATATGCCATAAATGGTGTTTTTCTTGAAGTTGACGAAAAAACCGGCAAGGCAACTGCAATAGAAAGGGTTGATATAAGGTGATAAAAAAAGTAATAGCTATTTTACTTGTTATAACACTCAGCTTCACTCTTTTTTCTTGCGACAGAGGTGGGGAGAAGCCCCCGGAAACAGAAGAATATATTTTGCCTACTGAAATAGTTGATGCAGATATATCCTTGCCGTATACAAGTGCGGACAGCTTTGACCCATATACCGCTAAAAGCAGTATTAATAAAGATCTCACCGCGGTGATTTTTGAAAGCTTATACGTTCCCACAGCTGATGGCAAGGGTGAAAAGCTTCTTGCAGCAGACGGTAACATAAAAGGTGATAAGGTAACTGTAAAGCTTATCGAAGGAGTAAAGTTTTCTGATGGTGTTGAGGTCAATTCAGCATACGTTAAAACATCTCTTGAGAAAGCGAAAAATAACCCGTACTTCAGCTCTTCTCTTGCTAATATCAAGTCAGTAACAGTCGCAGATAATCTTACTGTTGTTTTTAATCTATTCAGAGCAGATGCATTTGCTTTGAATGTGCTTAATTTTCCTATAATAAGAACGTCAGACAGCAAAACAGTCGGAACAGGAAAATATAAAATTCAGTATCTTGAAGAGGTGCCATATTTACAGGTTAATATGCTCCATAGGGATTATAAGGATAGCTGGAACAAACAAATCGCCCTTTATGATATGGCAGGTATCTCAAGCCCTATTTATCCATTTAAGGCAAATGAGATAAGTGTATACAGGCACGATTTGAGCAAAACAAAATATATAAATCTTTCCTCTAAAACAGTATCACAGAGTATGAATAACCTTGTTTATGTTGGTGCTAACTCAAAATGGGCAGGATCTCTTACCTCGCTTTTGTGGGTAAGGCAGGCAATAAACATAGGTATCAGCAGGAGTGGGATTGCCGCGTCCTCTTTTCTTGGTCAGGCAGACCCGGTTGTTACACCATATAAAAGTGGTTTTTACCAGCTTGAACATAAGGATCTTCCGGATGTTGCAGGCGAAACAGAAAAAGCAATTGCAATACTTGAGCGAAATGGCTTTGATAAAGTTAATGAAGAGGGTATTCGAACCAACGGAAATATCTCTTTGAGAATAAATATTCTTGTATGTACCGAAAATGAGTATAAGATAACAGTTGCAGAGGCTGTGCGCGATTCCTTAAAGGATTTAGGCTTCGGTGTTACAATTACAGAAAAAAAGACTATGGAATCATTCGTGTCGGCACTTAAAGAAGGTCATTACGGGCTTTATGTTGGCGAAATTCAGTTGCCATATAACTATGATTTATCAGAGTTTTTCTCAGAAAAAGGGGAACTTAATTATGGTATAAGTCCTGATTTCTATGCGGAATACGGAAATTATGAAAAAGGTACAAGCTCAACAAAGGCTTTTGTTGAAGCCTTTGAAACACAGGTGCCGTTTATTCCGCTTTTTTACAGAAAAGCAGTTTTATCAATTAACCCGAATGTTGTTGGGGTGAATTCTGAAAAACCATATTCTTCAGTTTCCGACTGGAAAATACAGAAACAATAAAATATTGCTTACGAATTAGTACTTGTATTTAAATAGTATATAGTATATAATTGTTTCGTGTTTGATTTTTCAATATATTCAAAAGGAGTTGTCATAATGGATCCTATTAAAGTGGATTTTTCAGGTAAGGGTACACCAAAAGAGATTGTTATCCCACCCGAAAAAAAGGTTCTTAAAATTATAATCTCTCTTATTGTAACTGTAATAGGCGGCGCAGTTGCATACTACTTTATGTTGCCTGCACTTAACTTAAAGGAATTGGAATTCTACTATTTTATTGCAGCTGTTCTTGCGATTTATATCGTTATGACAGTGCTTACAACAAAGGCGTTTATGAAGCCGGAGTATATTCCTTATGTTAAGAAAAGATCAATTGTTCCTATAGTAATAGGTCTTGTTTTCGCACTTATTCTTGGTATTGGTTACCTTGTTTCTGCGCCTCTTTTCCGTGCAAAGGATTATAGCTCAATTATCTCTGTTGATACACAGAATTTCGGTGAGAGCGACAGAAGTATAACAACAATTACAAGCCTTAAGGATTTCCAAAGTGTTCCTATGATAGATAAGGATGCAGCACTTGTGCTTGCAAATAAAACCCTTGGTGAATTGGAAAAGGTTTCACAGTTCGTTATTGATGAAAAATATTCAACACAGATTAACTATCAGGGTAACCCTTACAGAATTTTCCCGCTTAAGTATGGTGATTTCTTTAAGTGGATCAAGAACACTAAGGAAGGCTTCCCTGCATATGTTGCGGTTAATATGTATACTCAGGAAGCAGAGGTTGTTGACCTTTCTAATAACAATCTTCCTAATATCAAGGTTTCTACAGGAGAATACCTTAACGAACGCCTTGACCGTGTGCTCAGATTTAGATTCCCAACATATATGTTTGGCATACCATCCCTTGAAATTAACGAGGATGGACATCCATACTGGGTATGCGAGCGTATCGATAAAACAATCGGTCTTGTTGGCGGTGCAGATGTTATCGGTGTTGTACTTGTTGATGCCTGTGATAAAAACAATATAGATTACTATTCTCTTGAGGAAATTAAATCTAATGACAAGATTCAGTGGATAGACCAGATTTATTCTGAGGACCTTCTTGTTCAGCAGTATAATTACTATGGTAAATATAGCGGCGGTTTCATTAACGGCTATATCGGTCAGGAAAATGTTGTATCAACAACATTCGGCTCAAGCTGTATTGCAAGTGGTGATGACGTTTGGCTTTATACAGGTGTAACATCTGTTACAAATGACGACTCTATTATCGGTTTTGCAATTATTAACCAGCGTACAAAGGAAGCTGTTTTCCAGAGAATTGCAGGTACTACTGAAAGCGGTGCGCAGACATCTGCACAGGGTATCGTTTCCGATAAGGGCTGGAATGCAACATTCCCTATTCTTCTTAATATCGATGGTGAAGCAACATATTTTATGGCACTTAAGGACAATAACGTTGTTAAGAGCTATGCAATGGTAAGTGTTGAACGTGTTCAGGATGCTGTAAGAAGTGAAGATGACGCTAACCCTGATCTTGAG
>JAZSCV010000014.1:0-41277 GCA_045530855.1 Acutalibacteraceae bacterium | reverse complement strand
ATAAATACACCGTACTCAACCTTTAATGATACAATTACATTTACGATTGAATATAATGACGGTTCAAAAGCAATCGGTGTTGTTGAACTTGTTTTTGACGATAGCGGAAATGCAACTGCCGTATGTAAGAATTACGATTATGTAGCGTAATTAAGTTGATGGTGATACTTATGGCAAAATTTATTGAAAAACTTATCGAATGTCCCTTTTATATGGGTGAGGGCGATAAGTTCATTACCTGCGAGGGTGAAGACGGTAAAAAGTACACACGATTGTTTGACTACAACGCCGAAAAATCAGAGTATGAAAAAGGCGTTTGCTCCGTTAATGGCGGAAGAGCCTGCAGTCATTATAAAAAATTAAACAGACTTTACGAATGCGGTAAGTTGCCTAAAAGATAAAACGAGGACAGGGTGAACCCCTGTCCTCAAATTTTTAATCTAAACGCATTTTATAAAATTTTGCTTTGAACGTTTGAGTGCCGTCAAAGGTGCTGTATTCTCCGTAATGGTCGAATGTTAAACCGCACTTTTCCATAACCTTGCCCGAAGCGGGGTTATCAACTGCGTGGCTTGCAACAAAGCTTTTTATGCCGTATTTTTTATTGGCAAATTCAATCATCTTTTTTGTAGCTTCTGTGGTTAGTCCCTTGTTCCAATAGTCAGAACGGATGTTGTAGCCGAAGCCCCAAGCATCTGGCTGCTTCTTATCGGGACCAATGCTACAGCTACCAATTAAAAGGTTGTTTTCTTTAACCTCAATTCCCCAGTGGCAATTTTTGTCTTTGGGGATTATTGCATTTATCCAATGCAAAACCTCATCTGTGTTTTTGTAAAGGTTATAAGGCATAAATTTATTAACCTTTTCATCACTCAACCATACGAAAGCAGCGTCTGCATCCTTTGGTGTAATAGGACGTAGAATCAGCCTTTCTGTTTCAAGTACGGGTGTGGTTTTTATGTATTTTATCTGTTTTATTTTTTGTATTATATTCATCGTCGTTTCCTCTTTTCTGTTTCAATAGCAATAAAGGGAACAGTCATTTCTTCCTCGGTAAGACCTGCGTGGACACCAACGAATTCGTGCTCCTCTCTTGCTGTAAACAATGTTTTTTCGGTTGTTGCTATAGCAAGAAAATCACCAACGAAATCATAGGTTCTCGGATGTGGTGTTCCAAAACCTAAAATGTTTTCGGAGAATACTTCTTCCTTTGTCATAAGTCTAAATGAATCACCGAAATGACGGTTGAACTCATTTTGGAATTCTTCCTGAAAGCCCTCCTTTATAAATAAGCTCATAGCTCTGCCGGGCTCAATAGATGGTGGGGTTTTCAGCATATCGTAAAGCTCGGGATAATCTTCAAGGAACAGATTCACACTATCGCAAAGTCCGTGGTCTGCGGTAATGATTATAAGTGAATCCTTCAATTTACCGCAAAGCTTTTCTACTTCGCTGTTGATATGCAGAATCTCTTTATGTGCTTCAGGACTTGTTACTCCGTGTCCGTGCATTGCTCCGTCAGGCTGATGCCAATAAGCATATATGTATTTCTTCTTTCTCTTTTTGGAAACCTTGTATATGGTCTTACAAATATCTTCAACACTTCTGATGCGGAATTTTGAAAAGAATGCTACACAGTAAGCACTTTTTCTGCCCTTGACCTCTTCAATTCTTTGCATAATGTTTTTGTAAGGAATGTATTTGTGAGCTACGTTGTATTTTGCAGCAGGCTCGCCATTCCTCTGCAAAGTGTTTTTGAAAACTGCAACATTTTCTCCGATTTCTTCAAAGTATAAGTCCCAGCCGAGCCAACCACATTCCAAAGGGGAGTAGCCACTCAAAATAGAAGTGGTTGCAGCAACTGTAGTTGATGGGAAAACAGAAGAAATATCGGTTACATAGTGTTTTCTCAAAAAATCATTTTCAGTAAGATGGTAGTTAAGTGTGGAAGTTCCCAATCCGTCAAAAAGAATTACTATAATGTTTTTATAATCTTTTTCGAGTAATTTATCAAATTCGGATAAGGTCTTGTGTTGGCAATCCTTAACGCCAAAATGGTTTAAAACAGATGAAGCAATTGAAAGTATGCTTCTGTCATAATTCGGATATTTAATCATAGTTTCTACTCCTTTCTCAGCACATCAAGTGTGTGATGTGATATGCCGACTAAATCCTGTCTTTCACAGGTCTTGAAATGGTATCTGAGATACAAATCATAGGTTTTATCATCCATTTGGTCAACTGCCTCTTTCATATGGCAAGTATAACCGTCAGTAGCAACGAAATGCAACCTTTCCACACCAAAAATCTTTGTTAAATCAAAAATTTCATCTTTTGTATATACTTTAAAAATTCCGTGTGGTGGAAAATGTGCTTCAAGTGAAACAGGGTCAAATTCGCCATCTTCAATCAGTTTGTCTATTCTGTTATTCTTGAAACAACAGAACATTGAAGGCTCAAGCATACAGTAAGCAACAAAGATATAGCCGTCTGGCTTTGTGATTCTGATTGCTTCCGAAAGCGCTTTCTGTTGTTCTTCGGCTGTGTATAAGTGATACATAGGTCCAAGCAAGAGTGTTACATCGTAGCTGTTATCAGGATATTCTGATAAATCAAGAGCATTACCTTGCTTAATTCTTACATTTTCACCGGGTAATGTTTTGGTTTTGAAAATCTCAATATTGTGTTCAATAAGTTCAACTGCATCAACCTCAAAGCCTTTTTGAGCAAAATAATGAGAGTATCTGCCTGTTGCGGCTCCGATTTCCATAATCTTCAATCCGTCTTTTAAGTATTTCTCAATGTATTTCACAGTTGTCAAAAATTCAACTCTGCCGTGCTTTGATAAAAGGCGCACATCCTCATCGTGAGTGTTGTAGTAATCAACAAGGAAATTTCCTGTTGCTTCGGGTTGCTTTTTGAAAAGTTTCTTTTTCAGTAAATCAAATAGTTTCATATCCTTCACTCCTAAAATAGAATTATGTATAAAAATAACCGGTGTAAGCTTTGCAGTAAGCCTACACCGGTATAATCATATCGTTAAAATAATAGTTTAATTTTTGCGAAATGAGTATAAAGGCATAGACCTGCAAGTATCATAATCATACTTTACAAGCCAGGAATTAAGCATATCATGTTTTTGAAGAAGATATGTTTTCATAACCTCTACCTCATTTTTATATTTTGCACACTATAACACAAGTTTTTTGAGTTGTCAAGGAAAAGTTTTTAATTGCTTTTCTTTCATATCAATGATAGAATTATGGTAGATTTAACAGAAAGCGAATAATTAATATGAACCATACTTGGAAAGATTACAACCCCGAAACGATGGGATACGTAGAAAATTGGCTTGACGAAACTGCTGCCCAAATGACAGGTATGGATGAGGGATTTCGTCAGGAATATGAATATTGGTCCAATGAAGATTACAATGTTGTTGGTGAAAACTTTTGGTGCAAAGTGGTTTTTGAAAACAAAAATCCTTTTGCCGTAATAGAGTTCGGTATGCACGGCGGTATTGTTACCATTATGGAAACCCTTGTTGCACCCGAAAAGCGTGGGCAGGGTATGGGTTCAAAGGCTATTAAAGAGCTTCTTGAAAACGCAAAAAACATAATCGGTATTGATATAGAAAAGGCAGAAGCTATAATTTTCCCAAGCAATATAGCATCACAAAAGGCCTTTGAAAAAGCAGGATTTAAGTATCATAGCACCCACGAAGACGGCGATGCTATGACTTATGTATATGAGATTAACCCCGTCGCAAAACACTATGATATTTTAATAAACGAAGGTAATGACCCTGTTCACGACCCTGAACCACTTAAAGCATATATGGATAAGTGGGACGGTCAGGGTTTTATTGATAAAATGCAATTATCAAAGGAAAAGACAGTTCTTGAAATAGGTGTCGGAACAGGCAGGCTTGCTGTTCGCATAGCACCACTATGTAAAGAGTTTTATGGAATTGATATTTCGCCTGAAACAATAAAAGGTGCTACAAAAAACCTTGAAGAATATCAAAATGTAAACCTGATATGTGATGATTTTATGACATACAAGCTCAATCTCACTTTTGATGTTATATATTCATCACTTACCTTTATGCATATAAAAGATAAGCAGGAAGCAATAAACAAAGTTCAGAAATTGCTCAATAACGGTGGTTTGTTTGTATTATCCACGGATAAAAGCCAAGACGAGTTTATCGATATCGGCTCAAATAAAATCGAAGTTTATCCTGATACAACGGAAGAATTTACACAGTGCATAGTAAATGCAAATTTGAGGCTTGTTGAACATTACGAAACAGAGTTTGCAAATGTATTTATTTGTAAAAAATAACTGTTATTAAAATAATATGTGAGGTGCTTACAATGACATTTGAAGAGCGCAAAGAACAGGTGAAAGCTTATCTTGGCAAGAGAGTAGTTATAGGAATTGATAGACCTATTGGTTATGTTCATCAGAAAGAAAACTATTCCCTTACATATCCCATTAACTATGGGTATATTCCCGGTATTCTTGGTGGTGATGGTGAGGAACTTGATGTTTATCTTTTGGGTGTGGATGAGCCTGTTTCGGAATATGAATGCGAGATTATCGCAATTGCACACCGACACAATGATGTTGAAGATAAGCTTGTCGGTGCGCCTGTTGGTATGAGCTTTGAAAAAGAGGAAATTGAAACCGCAATCCATTTCCAAGAGAAGTATTATGATACCGAGGTTGAGGTCAATAAATAATGAATTTAAATAGCAACTCCCACTTGCTGTAAATAAAACTGATATAATCCCTTTAAAGTAGTATTGAAATTTTTGTTTTTTCAAGTGTCCACTTTAAGGGGATTATATCACTCTCTTTGTAATGTGATTTTTATATGACAAAGGTATCATAATTAATTATATCACCTGGACTGAACAAAAATAACAGTCGAAAACATATTGAGTTGAATTGTCGGTTATATGTTTATATAAAAACTAATATAATATTGCCACAAAGCGGAAAATGGTATATAATTAATCCTACTAAATAATGGCTTAAAAATGAAGGAAGAGTTATTTGCCTTTGTCAAAAATAATTAGGTGTGTAAAAATATGTTTTTTTTATTGATTGTTATATATATTGCATTTATAGGTCTTGGGGTTCCTGATTCTCTCATCGGTTCTGCATGGCCTGCTATTCATGCAGAAATGGCTATACCTGTTGAAGCAGTGAGTATTCTCACTTTTATTATTTCAGGTTGCACTGTGTTTTCGAGCATGTTCAGTGCCAGAATTCTCAATAAATTGGGAACTTCTAAGGTTACAGCTTTCAGTACAGCTATGACTGCGGTAGCTTTGTTCGGGTTCTCTGTGGCGCCATCTTTTGTGGTTATGTTACCATTAGCTGTTGTTCTCGGTCTAGGAGCAGGTGCAATAGATTCAGGTCTTAATAACTATGTTGCTCTTCACTTTAAAGCCAGTCATATGAATTTTCTTCACTGCTTTTATGGCGTTGGAGTATCTCTCAGTCCTTATCTTATGTCGCAGGCGTTAACTAACTTAGGTTGGCGTGGTGGCTACCGCTATGCTTTTTATGTGCAGACAGTTATAACTCTGTTGCTGATTGTGTCTCTTCCAATGTGGAAAAAGACCTCTTCTGCTAAACAAACAGAAGAGGAAAAAGGCGTAAACCTCACTCTTTTGCAGATGGTAAAAATGCCTGAAGTTCGCAAGGATTGGATTATTATGCTTGCAACTAATGCAATTGAATATGCCTGTGGAGTATGGGGCAGTACATATCTTGTAACAGAAAAAGGCTTCGAGGCAAAATACGGAGCCCTTGCTCTGACTATATATTATGCAGGAATGTCTATCGGACGTTTTGTTTCAGGTTTACTTTCTAATAAAATCAGCACATGGAAACGTATTCGCATAGGTTGTGCTATTCTTGCTCCTGCTATTGCAATTATGCTTCTACCTTTGCACGGTGCAGTTACTGTGGTTGGTTTGTTCCTTGTAGGCTTGGGTAATGGTTCTATTTATCCTAATATGATACACCTGACACCACACAATTTCGGAAAAGAAGCCTCACAATCAATTATGGGTTCACAAATTGCATTTGCCTACATTGGTGTTATGTTGGCGCCACCCATGGTCAGTCTTATAAGCGGACTGTTTGGCATAAAGGTATATCCTATTCTGCTTGCTGTACTTTATGTGATAATGGTTATCGCTCTGAAGTGTTTTATAAACCAGTTAAAAAAACAGGACAGATACGATAGAAATGCGTGAATTTGCAAAGGATGTGCCGCTAATGAATAACAATGATAAATTTGATATAAATAAATTCAGCTTTCCTGATGTTTCCTGTGCTCCTGTGTATGTATGGGTTTGGAATGACATCTGCACTAAAGAAATTATAGACGCTCAGCTTCTTGAAATGCAAAATCTCGGCATACGGGCTTTTTATATTCTTCCCGAGCCAAAGGAATTCCGGCCTGACAGTATGCCAACTAACCTTACCCCTGACTATCTCTCCGCGGAATACTTTGAGCTTTGTGCCTATGCTATTGAAAAAGGGAAATCCCTTGGTATGAATTGTTGGATATATGATGAAGGCGGTTGGCCGTCAGGCGGGGCGTGCGGAGAGGTTATGAAAGCTCACCCCGAATATGCAAGACAGACATTGGAATATTACGAACACTTTTTCTCTGCAGGGGATGTGTATAAAAAAACAACTCCCGATGTTCTGGCAACCTTTATCAATGATATCGAAATTATTGAAGAAGGTTACGTGTTTTGTGATGATACTGTTGTAACTGAGTATGTTGCAGAAAAGGAAGCAAGGGGAAATTATCCTGATTTATTGAACAGGAACGCAACAGAATATTTTATTGAAATAACTCACCAAAAATATGCCTCGGCAATGAAAAATGCTTTTGGTAAAAATGTTACGGCAGTATTTACAGACGAGCCTAAAGCACCGGCAGGAGCTTTCAATAATGAGTTAGCAGATAAATATGAAACTTTATATGGTGAATCAATATTACCCCATCTGCCACTTGTTTCAGAAAAAGTAGCTCCCACAGAGGAAAATATTCATATATTGCAGCGTTGGTATGATTTATGTAGCAAAATGTTCTGCGAGAATTTTCTTCTCCCTTGTAAAAAATGGGCGAATGAAAATGGTGTTGCATTTACAGGCCATCTCGATAAAGACCACAATCCTATCGGTTGTATGGCGGGTGGAGGCAACTTCAATCTGATGCGTGCTCTCAGGTGCTTGGATATTCCGGGTGTAGATGTTATCTGGCGACAGCTTTATCCCGAAAATAAAGCAACAAATACGAGTGATATGAATGGTTATAATGGATTTTTTCCCAGATATGCTTCATCTGCCGCCGCACAGAACGGCACCAAGCTTGCGATGAGTGAAATTTTTGGTGTGGCGGGACCGGGACTTACTTACGATATAATGCGATATACCGTTGGATACCAGGCTGTACGAGGAATAAATATCTTTAATTTGTTTAATTTTCCGCTGGGTCGTAAAGGTGCACTTCTTGCACAAGAATTGCCGGTTTTCACGGAAAAACAGTTGTATTATCGTTATCTTCCTCAATTTAATCGTTATATGGAACGTCTGTCATATATCTTCACTCTCGGCGAACGTGTCTGCGAAACAGCTCTTTATTATCCTGTTTGTGATTTTCAGGGTGGTCTAAAAGCAGAAGTTATGTCAAAAGAGTTCGATACTCTCGGCAGAACCCTTGAAGGTATGATGATTGATTTTGATATTGTCGACGATGATGTTTTGCAGGTTGCCAAAATATCTGATGAAGGCTCTATGAACATTGGCGGAGCGAAGTACAAGCACATTATCATTCCTGCAGGTGCTTTCATTCCTGATGCCACACAAAAAGTATTGAATAGTTTTATTGAATGTGGTGGCAGAGTTTCTGGTGAACCTAAAAATCTCAATCCCGTAATCAAAACTGAGGGTAGTGGGTTACGCGCAATGCACAGAAAAGCAGAAAATGCCGAAATTTTTTGCCTGTTCAGAGAAGTAGGTGAAAATGGGAGTTATCAGATTCAATTGCCGACCTCAAAGGGTTATCTTCTTGATTTGGAAAATGGTAATTTACAGCATTTACAAACTGAAAATGGTGTTCTGAAACTCTCGCTCCGGATAGGCGAAACGGCTGTAATATTGCTGACAGAGGAAAAACTGACTGCAGAAAAGAAAAAAGAATTCAAATCAAAATTTGAAATTAAGAATGACTTTTTTTTCTATAAAGAAGCTGAGCTCATTTGCAATGAAAACGGATTTGAAAATATAAAATATTCCGATGAAGCAGCTTCTGTTATATTAGGTGATTGGTCTTATTTAATTGGTAGTGCTTACTCAGGTAGTGGTGTATATGAAACAACATTTACTTTAAATACTGACAAAGTCGGGAAAGAAGGTGAAATTGACCTTGGAAATGTGCATTTCACAGCTGATGTTTATCTCAATAACCAACATTTAGGAACATGTTTGTTACCACCCTACAGATTAAAAATACCTGAAGGTGTACTTGCTGAAAAGAATAAACTGAAAATAGTTGTAACTAACACATCGGCTAACTGGTATATTCACACCAATTATTTTGATAAATGGAAAACAGAAGAATTATCTCCATATTTTGATGGGGAAAAGGATTTTGCAAAAGACTTTGTATCAGGTGGTCTTTACGGACCTGTTGTGCTTTATACAGAATGATGCGCTAACTGAAATTTTATAATTAATGATCAAACGAATTACCAAACATTCTTGTAAGATTCTTGAGAATGTGCTACAATTTATTTATACTAAAGTATTATTATGAAAGAAGTGGTAATATGGTAAAAAACTATGATGCAGTTGTTATCGGTGCCGGTAATGGTGGACTTGTGGCATCGGCGCGTCTTGCTAAAGAGGGGAAAAAGACACTACTTATTGAGCGCCATAATTTGCCCGGTGGATTTGCTACAAGCTTTGTAAGAGGTCGATTTGAATTTGAAGCATCTCTTCATGAACTTTGCGGTATCGGCTCTATTACAGGAAAATCACCGCTGTTGAAGATCTTTCAAGAGGTTGGAGCGGCAGATAAAATTGAATGGGTTGCTCTTGATGAGGCATACAGATTGCTCACATTGGACGAAAATGAAAAGTGCGACTATTTAATGCCTTTAGGTAAGGAAGCCTTTATAAATAAGCTCGAGGAATATGACCCGGGCTCTTCAGTTGTAGTTACAAAGATTTTTGAGCTTATTGAAAGCATTGAAAAAACATTGGACTTCGTAAGCAACATTGAAGATTTCAAACCATCAATGATTAAAGAGATTTTTTCTGAACACACAGATTTTCTTAAGGTTGCAAACTATTCTGTTGACGAAGTGTTGAAATCATTCGGCGCAAGTCAGAAAACAAGGGATATTCTTAACGGTTATTGGTGTTATCTTGGTCAGCCTACTGACGAGCTTAATGTTATTCACTATTTTACAATGCTCCATTCATATATTATTGATGGTGCGGTTATTCCTAAAGGTAGAAGTCATCAGATAAGCACTGCATTACTTGAAGCATTTACCGAAAACGGTGGTGACGCATGGTTTAACACAAGTGTTAAAAAAATCAATATTGAAAATGGCGTTGCAACAGGTGTTGAACTTGATGATGGTACTCAAATAAATGCTAAAGTAGTTATTTGTAATGCTTCACCATATAATGCATTTACAAAGCTTATTGATGAAAGTGCTATTCCTGAAAAACTAAAAAAAGAGGTAAACGCAAAAACCTTGAGTGCAAAAGGATTTGCAGTTTTTTTAGGTCTCAACCGTTCTGCAGATGAGTTAGGACTTAACAACCACACTTACTTCATTTATCCCACAAACGATAACAGAAAGTGCTATGAACAGAGCAAGAATCTTGAAACAAACGATGTTCAGGCAACAGTTTGTCTTAACAGAGCATTTGATGACTGCTCACCTGAAGGCACAAGCATTCTCTATATGACTTCAATTTTTGCGGGTGACGAATGGAGCAAGGTTTCTGTTGAGGATTACCATAAAACAAAGATTTCCTTTGCAGAAAAAATGATAGATAATTTTGAAAAAGCAACAGGTGTTAAAATTAAGGATTACATAGAAGAAATTGAAATTGCAACACCGATGACATATGCCCGTTATACCGATGCGCCTGCAGGTACTATCTATGGATATGAAGCAACTAAAGAAGATGGCATTGTTAAAAGAATTGTTTTTGATTTGATAGATAAGGGTATCCCCGGTCTTTATTTTGCAGGTGGCTATACCACAAGACATATGGGGTATTCCCCAAGCTATACAACCGGTGATATGGCAGCAAAAAATGCAATTCTCGCTATGGAAAAGGAGGTAAAGTAAATGAGTAAGAAATTTTCTGTAAATGGCACTTTCAAAGATAGTGTGAATACTATAAAGTTTTTAACAGAGAGAAAACAGTTTATTGATAGTGCTCCGGCAGTTTTACCAACTCGTACTGATGATTTTGGCGTAAATAAGGTTGCCAAAAGCCTTCACCCTAAAGAGCAAAAGCTCGTAATCAGCAGAATTGAAGAACATAAGGATATTGCAAAAAGCTATTATTTCAAAGGTGAAACACAGCTTGCATATTTCAAAGCAGGTCAATACCTTACCTTTAAGCTCGAAATCGGCAATTCAGTTGTTACTCGTTCATATTCAATTGCCTCATCTCCTGCAAGTGCATTAAATGGTGAATATCAGATTACCGTTAAGCGTATTGCAGATGGTTTCGTTTCTGATTACATTCTCGACAACTGGAATGTAGGAGATGAAGTTATTGCTTATGCACCAGAAGGCAATATGACGTATTGCTCACTAAGAGATGCAAAAAACATAGTTGCTATTGCAGGTGGTAGCGGTATTACACCATTCCTTTCATTGGCAAGAGCAATAGACCAAGGTGATGAGGATTGCACCCTTACTCTGCTTTATGGTTGCAGAACATCAGATGAAATTCTTTTCAAAGAAGAACTTGATATGCTTTCTGATAAAAGTGAAAAAATCAATGTTGTTTACGTTTTGAGCCATAGCGACGAGGAAGGTTATGAAAAGGGCTTTGTGGGTGCAGATATTATAAGGAAATATGCTCCTGAAGGGGATTACAGCATTTTTGTTTGTGGCCCCGGTGGCTTGTATAAATTTCTTGAAACTGAACTTCCTAAGCTTCAGAAAGAAAGAAAATATATTCGCTTTGAAGTATTTTCATCCGGTAAAAAGACGGAAGAAGAACCAAAGGAATATAGCATCACAGTTGTTAACCGTGGAAATGAATCTGTAATTAAAGCAAGTAGCAATGAAACAGTGCTTTGTGCATTTGAAAGAGCAGGCATAGAGGTTCCCGCAAGATGTCACACAGGTGAATGCGGTTTCTGCAGAAGTAAGCTTGTGGACGGAAAGGTTTATATCCCTGAGGGTGAAGATAAACGCCGTATAGCAGATATTCAGTTTAATTTCATACATCCTTGCTGTTGCTACCCTGAAAGCGACCTTGTTGTAAGAATTAATTAAAGTCAGAAGATTTTCAAGGTGACAATATGATAAGCTTTAAACAAAATAACGAAATTACATACGATGATAAGGAATTAATGGAAGAAAACACCTTTATAGGCGCAGAAATCGAAAATGTTCCCATTCCGGTTTTCAGCGAAATAAAGGATAAGCTTCCGCAACCCGTTTGGGAAAATCACGAGGATTACATTGATTGCTATTGGAAGGTTTGGGAGATAGCATTTAAAAATCTCTATCAACCTAAAGAGGGCACAGGTTTTGTATCAAACTATATTGATGCTGCATTTAACGGTTGCATTTTTATGTGGGATTCTGCATTTATGCTTATGTTCGGGAAATATGCAGATAGAATTTTTAAGTTTCAAAAAACCCTTGATAATTTTTATTCTCACCAACACATTGATGGGTTTATCTGCCGTCAGATTGAAGAGGATACCGGTAACGATGTTTTTGCCCGTCACGACCCTGCATCAACAGGACCTGAGGTCATGACTTGGTGTGAGTGGGAATATTATCTTAACTTTGGGGATAAAGAAAGATTAGCAAGAGTTTTTCCTTGCCTTGTTGCGTATCACCAATGGATGCAAGAGCATTTTACCTGGCGTGACGGTACATATTTCTCATCGGGTTACGGTTGTGGAATGGATAACTGTCCGAGACTTGACGAGAAATATCACGTTTGCTACAGCCATGGTCATATGGTGTGGGTAGATGCGTGTATGCAGGAGCTTAACGCTTGTAATCTGCTTATAAAAATGGCAAAGGAATTGGGCAGAGAAGAATTTATACCCGAGCTTCAGCAGGAAAGCGAACATCTGTTTAAGGTTATAAACGAAAAGCTTTGGGATGAGAAAACGCAGTTCTATTATGACCTTAGAAATAATGATACCTTTAACGGTGTTAAGCATATAGGGGCTTTTTGGGCACTTCTTGCAAAATGTGTTCCTGAAAACAGAAAAGAAAGCTTTATTGCCCACCTCAATAATGAAAATGAATTCAAAACAGAACACAGAGTTCCAACACTTTCAAAGGACCACCCCGAATATAACAAAGCAGGTGGTTATTGGTGTGGTTCTGTGTGGGCACCAACTAACTATATGATTTTGAAAGGTCTTGATGCCTACGAAAAATATGACCTTTCCTATGAAATTGCCTCCTCTCACCTTGATGCAGTAGTAAGTGTATTCAAAGATACAGGAACAGTTTTCGAAAATTACTCACCGGAGAAGATTGATGGCAAGTTTATGAGAGGTAGCTCATCTTTGCCTGATTTTGTTGGCTGGACGGGAATTATCCCAATTTCAATTATGTTTGAATATGTTTTCGGTATTAAGCCCGATGCCTCAAACAACAAAATTACATGGCATGTAAATCGCCTTGAAAAGCACGGAATAGAAAAATATCCATTTGGCACAGAGGGTGAATTAACCCTTATCTGCGAAAAAAGAAACTCTCCTGAAGAAAAACCAAATGTAACAGTAAAATCCAATGTGCCTGTTACCGTTGAAATTATCTGGGGTGAAAATAAAGATGTTTTTGAAATATAAAAAGATGTTTTCTTCAAATTTAACTGAGTTTTATGTAAACATTAATTAAAATTTTCAGTTTGTGAGATGAATAATTCAATGAAAAAAAGTATTCCGAAAGAAAACAATACATGATACTATATATTTTTTCAGGTGTTGTATTAACAATTGTTGGTCTGTATTATTTATATATGCAATATCTGTGTTATGATTATACGGTACTTCAGTTTTTTCTTTCAGTTGTAACTTGTTTGGATGGGGCATTACTTTCGTTACCGCTCAGCCTAAACGCAGGCAAAAAGAAAAGAGTTATGAATGCTGTTATTACTGCTTTAAAACTTGCGATTGTTCTTGTTTGATTGATGCATTTAATAAATATCATTATCGGCAACGGCAAATTGGAACCGGCTTGCATTGATTGTTCCCGTTTATTTATCATTCATTATCACAGTTTTTCTTCTTCTTCTTCTTTTACTTTGTGTTTTTAGGATATTTGATAAAAAATTATTGAAAGCAGTTCTTTTACTTGTTGTTCTCGCTGGATTCGTAATCGGTAGTTATTCATATATTATGACTACTGTTATTGAGGAAATGTATAAGGACTATAAGGCGTCTGTACCCTTTCCTGTAACAAAAGAAAACTTGGAGAATGATAAGGAAATCGGTGATGTTTATGATTCTGCATATAGATTCAGCGCTATCTCCGATAACGGAGTATATTCCCTTAATAAAACAGAAAAAATTATTGTTGATGCTGATCAAGGTAACTACAATATCAAAGATAATGAAAATCTTAAAAAATAAATCCATGATTTTGAAAGTATTCCTCGTGAAAAAACAGGAAGAACTATATAAGTGAGATGTAATTGTAATGAAAGATAAAAACTACTTTCTGAGCAAAGCTCAAGAAAATTACCCTGATCTGAGATTTTCTGTTATCACTCCCCAAACAACCGAGTTTATTGGTTTAAACGGGGACAGTATTCTTCTTGACCTTGGTGAACACGCAGTAGGGCATTTTTCCTTTGCTTTTGATAGAGTTGATGTTTTCGTTGATGCGCCTGTTCGATTAGTTTTAAAATTCGGTGAAGATATGAGAGAAATCAATGATGATTTTTCTCAATACAACGGCACCCTTTCAAAAACTTGGTTGCAGGAAGAGGTAATCAATCTTGATTTCCCTCAAAAAATAACTATGCCAAGAAGATATGCTTGCAGATACATAAAAATAATGGTGGAAAGAACCCCCCGACCTATAAGACTTTTTGATTTTAGCTTCCGTGCTTCAACAAGTGCAGATGTATCCATTTTGAAACCAGCAAACACGGAAGATACTTTACTCAAAAAAATTGACCTTGTTGCAACAAACACTCTTAAAGAATGTATGCAGACCTTCTTTGAAGACGGTCCCAAGCGTGACCGCCGTCTTTGGATTGGTGATCTTCGTCTTGAAGCTCTTGCGAATTATTATACATTCAATAACCTTGAAATTGTAAAAAGATGCTTGTATCTTTTTGCTGCAGGGGAATGCAATAAATTGGGTTTCTTACCATCCTTCGTTTATGAAACGCCTTATTACCATTCAGGGGCAACATATATTGAGGACTATGCACTTTTATATGTTGTGAGTGTTTGCGATTACTATGAGTATACAGAGAATATGGATGTTGTAAACGACCTTTTGGAAATTTGCAAATCACAGCTTGAAAGCTTCAGAGCCACACTTGATGAAAATTTTATTGCCACAGAGCAGGGTGGTTGGTTTGCTTTTATTGATTGGTGTCCGGGTCTTGAATGTATAACTGCGTTGCAGGGGGTGTATCTGTATACTCTTGAACGATTCGCAGAATTGCTCAAAGCAATAGGTGATGCAGAATATGAAAAATATTTTTCTCTAATTTCCGAGATTCGCTACACTTCAAAAAAACACCTTTATGATGAAAACAAAGAAGTATTTGTAAATGCTTTGGATAATGGGCAGCTCAGTGTTCATTCTCAGGTGTGGATGATTTTGGGAGGTGTGATAACCGGAGAAGAAGCAAAAAAACTGCTTGTTTCCTGCCTTGATAACAAGGATTTTAAGCAACCTGTTACACCATATATGCGTCACTATGTTATTGAAGCTATGCTAAAGCTTCATATGAAGGATGAAGCGGTGCAATACTTGAGAAAATTCTGGGGCGGAATGGTTGAGCTTGGTGCAGATACCTTTTGGGAAGCGTATATTCCCGATGATCTTGATTTCTCACCGTATAATGATAGAATGATAAACAGCCTTTGCCACGCATGGAGCTGTACACCCTCATATTTCATTCGTAAATACGATTTGTGATTAAATCACATATAGACATAAAAAATGCCCGCGTAGCGAAATTCAATCGTTGATAGGATTATAGCGGTGAAAAGCATGCACATGTTATGGGGTTCTCAAGTGGAGAGTAGAAGGGAAAGAAGCTCCTAAAGAGGTTTCAAGAAAATCTGAATACGAGGTAATCACAATGAAATTTGTAAATGTTTTGCAAAATAAAAATGTTTACGGTGACGGAATACATGATGACACAAAAGCCTTGCAGGCATGCATTGACGAACTTAAAAGTGGCGGCACCGTCTATTTTCCTGATGGTACATATCTTATTTCGGGTGCATTGATTTTCTACTCATACCAGCATTTGAAATTTTCAGACGATGCAATTATTCTCAGAAGTGATAAAAGTGAGCCAATAACCAGATATTTGCTTGCGTCCTATTCTGAACCTGAATGGGGTGAATACACGGGTACTCATGATGTTGTAATTTCAGGCGGTATCTTTGATGGTAACGAAAATCTTTGTGAAAGAATAACTCTTGTAAATACAGTTCATTGCAGTAATATTACCATCGAAAATTGCAGATTCTGTCATTGTGCTCATTGGCATTGCATTGAAATCAACGGCACTGAGAATACAACTATTAAGAACTGCATTTTTGACGGACCTTCATATACATTCAAGGCTGATAATCTCTTTAACGAGCAAATTCAGCTTGATATGTCCCGCGAGGGTTCATATGGTCCAGTTTATAATTGTGACGGTACTCTCATTGATTTTAAGAGTGATGATACAGTCTGTCGTAATATAGTAATCAAAAACAATATTTTTAAATGTGACGGCTTCCCTGGTGTTGGTCACCACGGAAATATTGACCACCACAATATTCTTATTGAAAACAATATTTTTGACGGACCTTCGGGCAGAGAAGGTAAAAGCAGAGGCTATATTTTCTTCAGACCGATGGTTTATCACTTGACGGTGAAAAACAATGCTTTTATTTCTCCTGAAGAATCCGACTCTCCAAGCTATGGAATTATTCTTGAAAACACCGATGCTAATGCCTTAACAGCAGAAGATAACGTCTTTATAGGAAAAATCGATAAAGACGTTATCATAGGATGCTGAACAACAGAAAAAATGTATGGGTTCCTTTATAAACAAAGGAACCCATACGTCATATTCTGTATATTTATCTCAACAGCTCAGTAATTTAGAGAAAATATAATGTTCATCTATTAAAATATTTCACCATATTATTGTAATTTAATAAAAATCATACATATGTATCATTGACAATTGCCTTATAATATGTGATAATATCGTGTAAATTGAGTTTCTATGCAAAGAAACAAAGAATATATTAAGGGGGACTTCTTTTGAAGAAAGAGCTCGCAACAAAATACGATCCCAAAAACGTTGAGGATCGTATATATAAATCTTGGCTTGACGGTAAATATTTCCACGCAAAGTGCGAAGAAGGCAAGCCTACATACACAATCGTAATTCCACCACCAAACATTACAGGTCAGCTTCATATGGGTCATGCCCTTGATAATACTCTTCAGGATGTTCTTATTCGTTGGAAGAGAATGTCAGGTTATGATACACTCTGGCTTCCCGGTACAGACCACGCATCAATTGCAACTGAAGCGAAAATTGTTGAAACAATGCGCGCAGAGGGTATTACTAAGGAAGATCTCGGCAGAGATGGCTTCCTTGAAAGAGCATGGGCTTGGAAGGAACAGTATGGCGGAAGAATCGTTGAACAGCTCAAAAAGCTTGGTTCATCCTGCGACTGGGACAGAGAGCGCTTTACTCTTGACGAGGGCTGTAGTAAAGCAGTTAATGAGGTTTTCTGCCGTCTTTATGAAAAGGATTTGATTTACAGAGGCAACCGTATGGTTAACTGGTGCCCATGCTGTAATACATCAATTTCTGATGCAGAGGTTGAATACGAGGAAAAGGATGGTAGTTTCTGGCACCTTCTTTACACAGTTAAAGAAACAGGTGAAAAGCTTGAGCTTGCAACTACTCGTCCTGAAACAATGCTTGGTGATACAGCTGTTGCTATCAACGCAGAGGATGAAAGATATAAGCATCTTCATGGCTGTCACGTAATTTTACCATTACTTAATAAAGAAATTCCTATTGTTTGCGATGAACATGCGGATATGACAAAGGGTACAGGTGTTGTTAAAATTACACCTGCTCATGACCCCAATGACTTTGAGGTTGGTCAGAGATGTAACCTTCCTATTGTTCGTACATTTACTTACGATGGTCGTCTTACAGGCGCTGAGGATAAGCGTATTGCAGACGAGCTTAAGGCAAGTGGCAGAGCAACAGAAAACGAGCCTGAGGTACTTGATTGCGGTAAGTATGCAGGTATGACAACAATGGAAGCAAGAAAAGCAATTCTTGAAGACCTCAAGGCAGGTGGCTACATTAAAGAAATCGAACCACTTAAGCATGAGGTTGGTACTTGCTACCGATGCCACAGTACAATTGAGCCAATGGTTTCAAAACAGTGGTTCGTTCGCATGGTTCCTCTTGCAAAGCCTGCTATTGAAGCAGTTGAAAAGGGCGAAACTAAGTTTATTCCTGAAAGATTTACAAAGAACTACCTTAACTGGATGAACGGCACTCGTGACTGGTGTATTTCCCGTCAGCTCTGGTGGGGTCACAGAATCCCTGCGTGGTATTGTGACGATTGCGGTGAAACAATCGTTTCTAAAACAGCTGTTACAGCTTGTCCTAAGTGTGGCGGTACACACCTTGCTCAGGATGAAGATACACTCGATACATGGTTCTCATCAGCACTCTGGCCATTCTCAACATTAGGCTGGCCTGAACAGACTGCAGACTTAAAGCATTATTACCCAACAAATACCCTTGTTACAGGTTATGATATTATCGGCTTCTGGGTTTCCCGTATGATCTTCTCAGCCCTTGAATATACAGATCAGGTTCCGTTCGACACAGTTCTTATCCATGGTCTTGTTCGTGATGCACAGGGTAGAAAGATGTCTAAATCTCTCGGTAATGGTGTTGACCCACTTGAGATTATTGATCAGTACGGTGCAGATGCTCTCAGATTCTCTCTCGCAACAGGTAACAGTCCGGGTAACGATATGCGCTTCCTTCCTGAAAAAATCGAAGCAAGCCGCAACTTTGCTAACAAGCTCTGGAATGCAAACCGCTTTATCCTTATGAATCTTGATGAGGACGAGCCTGCACCATATATTCCTGAAAATCTTGCTACAGAGGATAAATGGATTCTCAGCCAGTTCAATAAGCTTGTTAAGGCTGTGCAGAATTCTCTCGAGAATTTCGAGCTTGGTATTGCTGTGCAGAATCTTTATGATTTCATTTGGGATGTATTCTGCGATTGGTATATTGAAATTGCAAAAATCCGTCTTAATGGTGACGATGAAGAGGGCAAAAAGACAGCAAAAGCAGTTCTTGTTTATGTAATGTCTAACACTCTTAAGCTCCTTCATCCGTTTATGCCATTCATTACAGAGGAAATCTGGCTTGCACTCCCACACGATGGTGAATCAATTATGATTTCCGAGTGGTGTAAGTACGATGAAGCACTTAATTTCCCTGCAGAAGAGGCTGCTATGGAGCGCGTTATGTCTGCTATTAAGGCAATCCGTAACCGCCGTGCAGAAATGAACGTTCCACCATCAAAGAAAGCAAAGCTTTATATTGCAACTAAATACACAGAAGATTTCAAAAATGGTAGTGTATTTATGAACAGACTTGCTTCTGCTTCTGATGTTGAGGTTGGCGATAATTTCGAGATAGAGGGTAGTGTTTCTGTTATTACAGAATCTGCAAAGATATTTATTCCTCTCAATGAACTTGTTGACTTTGAAGCAGAAAAAGCAAGACTTCAAAAAGAGCTTGAAGCCGCAAAGAAGGATCTTCAGTTTGTTGAAAACAAGCTCAATAATCCGGGCTTTATGGCTAAAGCACCTGAGGCAGTTGTTGCACAACAGCGCGAGGCACAGGAAAAGCACAAGGCAAAAATTTCAATGCTTGAAGAAAGTATACAGAAACTCAAATGAATTATATTGAAGCAGTAGACTATATTCATTCATTACTTAAATTCGGTATTCGTCCCGGTCTTTCCGGGATGAATGCCTTGTTGCATTTATTGGATAATCCGCATAAAGCTTTAAAATTTGTTCATGTTGCAGGTACAAACGGCAAAGGGTCTACATCAACTGCAGTTTCCAGTGTTTTGATTGATGCAGGTTATGATGTAGGGCTTTACACATCACCATATGTTTGTGAATTCCTTGAAAGGGTACAATTTAATGGTAAGCCTGTTGATAAAACTCTGTTTTCCGAGTGTGTCTGCAAAGTGAAAAATGCTGTGGAAAAGCTTGAAAATGATGGTGTGATCATAACTGAATTTGAAGCACTGACAGCATCAGCTTTCCTTTGCTTTAAAGCGCTTTCCTGCCATATTGTTGTGCTTGAGGTAGGTCTTGGTGGCAGACTTGACGCAACAAATGTTATAGATACTCCCGTAGTGAATATTATTACCTCTCTTTCTCTTGACCACACAGCAATTCTCGGCAACACAATTGAGGAAATTGCCTTTGAAAAATGTGGTACACTCAAAGGAAACGGCAATGTAGTTGTTTCGTTCGGACAGCCCGAAAATGCGTTAAGGATTATAAAGGAAACGGTAAATAAAAACGATTGTAAATTGGTAATACCCGATGAAAATCTTGTTGAAATATCAAAAAAAAGCCTTTTCGGTACAGAGTTTACCTATAAAAATGAAGAATACAAAATCACAATGCCCGGTTTACATCAAGTAAAAAATATGACATGTGTTATTGAGGCTTGTTGTATTTTGCGAAAACAGTTTACTATATCCCAAGAAAATATAAAAAACGGCATTCTTAAAACTGTTGTGCCGGCACGTGTTGAAGTGCTGTGTAAAAGACCTTTAATTGTTCTGGATGGCGGTCACAACGAGGATGGAGCAAAAGCCTTTTTCGAAGCAATACAGTCTGTTTTGGATGATGGTAAAAAGGTGTATGTGCTTGCAGGTATGATGGCAGATAAGGCGGTAGAAAGCTCCTTGAAGCCACTTTTCAGCAGATGCTCTGAAATTATATGTGTTACACCCGATAACCCTCGTGCAATGCCTGCAGAGGATTTGTCGACTATTGCGAAAAAATACTGTAGTAAGGTTGAAGCAATAGATGATGCAAAGCTCGGTGTGGATTATGTAATGAATAAAATTCAGAAGGATGATATTTTCTTTTTGGTTGGCTCACTTTATCTTGCAGGCGAAGTGAGAGGAAAAGTAGTAGAAAATTTAAAGAAATTTAATTGATTTCTTACTTTACCGGTGATAAAATACAAGTATAAAATTAAAGAGAAGTGATTAAATGGAAAAATTTGATGCATTTGCAAGCGGTATCGAGATAGGTGGCTTGCGCAATATGCTTGATATAAAAATTCTTGTTTGCTATATTTTAAAAGCTGTAAAATCACCTATGACCAGATCACAGATTTGCGATGCTATGCAAAGAACAGGGCTTGTGAATTTTTTCGATGCCAATTCGGCAATTGATGAGCTTTTAAAAACAGGCACAGTTTTAGAGCAGGAGTATATGGGTAAGCCACACCTGGTTGTTACAGAGGTTGGTGGTAACAGCGCCCTTGAGCTTGAAAAAAATATACTTCCCGGTGTTCGTGAAAGAGCTGTAAAAACTGCTTTGAATATTATTTCAAGAGAACGTTCTGAAAGAGAAAATAATGTTATAATTGAACAGCTTGAAGATAGCTGTAATGTTACCTTTGAAATTCAGAGCTCCGGTGAAACTATGCTTTCTTTGACTTTAAATGTTGCAGATGTTTTACAAGCAGAACAGCTCAGAGAAGGCTTTTTAGATGATCCCGGCGCACTTTATTCAGATATAATTGACCGCTTGATTGGTTTGAAATAATAAATAAAAAATGAAAGACGGAAATCCTCTGGAAAGGGTTTCCGTCTTTTTGTGTGTTATTGTCCGCAACCGCACTTGCCATTTGGGTTAAATGTAGGGGCGCAGGAGTCGTTTTTTGTGTTTGGAGGGAAAAACTCGTCAATAGGGAAGCTGATGCGCTTAAATGTATCGCAAGGGTCTTCTGTGTCGCAACAGCATTCTTTTGTCGGAATACAGAAATCGTATGCCGGAATAAGCATCTGCACATCTCTTTCTAATTGTATAATTGTGAATATTCCAAGGGTAACCTTTACAACCTTTTCGCATTCACAACAGAAGCAACCCTCAAAGCAACGGCAGATATTACGGGGAACAGAGTCACAGCTGTTACCTAAGGTGTTACAGCAGTCACATACTCTGCAAATCTGTGCATCAAGCACAATAGGATCAACACATTGTACCTTGGCGGTAGGGTTGGAATTGCACATTAAATTTTGGTCATCAATTCCGTCCGGGATATAATTAGACGTAAATATTTTAACATTACCCTCACTACCATAAAGTATGCACTTTTTACCGAAGGTAACAAGACCTTCAATAGTTGTTGCAGGGGCTGTAGGGCAGGTTATTGCATCAAGGCATACCTTAACAAAGAATGTAAGGTCAACTGAATAACAACCTTTGTTGAATGGTACTTTTTCTACTTCAATAATGCAATTAAGTATTTCTGCCGATTTTGCGCGCACAGCACTTGCGTTATCTAAAACATTCTGAGCGCAATCTGTAAGGTAAACCCTTAAATCGGCAAGACAATCCTTGTCGGCACAAGAGTCATAAACTCTGTTGGTGTCAATGCAGATTGCTTCTTTTACGTGATGGAGATCAAAACCCTGATGGCTTTTGTTATCAGACATACATCTTCCTCCTAATATTGAATTTGAAGTAAGCAATTCTTAAACTTCACTATCATATTATGAGAAAGATGTTTTTTCGTTACATATTTACGGAATTTTATTTCCTAATTCAAAGGGCGGAACATATTCTTCTGATGCTGATGACAATTCCTGCATAAAACCATCTTCGATTCCGGAGTTATATAAATATTCTTCAATTATATCGTATTCTTCCTGTGTAAGGCGCCTGTTTAGTGAATCAAGGTTGCAGGATGGTATTGGTGTAAACTGACTCATAAGGCTGAATAAAACCTCACCCGGGTTGAAATTTTCTTTCACCCAATCAATGACGGCTTTAGTGTTTTCTGATTGACCCGGTAATATAAGGTGACGTATAATAACACCTTTTTGCATAATCCCGTTTTCGTCGATTATGTAATTTCCCGTTTGCCTGTGCATTTCTTTTATTGCTTTTGTAGCAATCTCGAAATAATCGGGTGCTTTAGAGTATCTTTCGGCAAGATTATCGTCAGCATATTTAAGGTCGGGAATATAAATATCAATTAAGCCTTCAAGCCTTCGGAGTGCATCAGGGCTTTCGTAACCACCACAGTTGTAAACAACCGGCACATTGAGGGGAGTATCAAGGGATTTTATAACAGCATCAACATAGTGTGATGGTGTTACAAGGTTAATGTTATGTGCACCCTTGTCAATTAAAAGCTTGTATGTTTCTTTTAATTCGTCTATTGTAATTTCTTTACCGAATTTACCACGGCTTATTTTTTCGTTCTGACAAAAAACACATTGAAGGTTACAGCCTGAAAAGAATACTGTACCGCTTCCTTTTTCTCCGCTTATAGGCGGTTCTTCCCAAAAATGCAGATCTGCACGGGCTATAACAGGGTTTTCACCCATATTGCAAAAGCCCTTACCGGAATCGGCAAGAGCTTCTCTTTTTGCATTACATTTTCTTGGGCAATCGTTACAGATATACATAATCAGTTCTTTTTCATATACTTAAGGGCTACCCAACCGTAGGTATCATCTACTTTAACAAAGCCCCAATTTCCGTATACTGTTATAACATCAACTTCCTTGCCTTTGGCAATTTCACCAACTCTGTCAGCTTCGGCAGATGGCTTGCTTCTCATACCAAGACCTTCACTTTCAGTATTAACTGTATATTTACCTGATGGGTATTTTGGTCCCTCTGATTTTTCAGAAAGCTTAATAAACTCTTTCTTTACCCAGCCTCTTACATCATCCTTGGCAATGTATGCCCACTCTTCGGAGGTTGCAAGAACTTTTACCTTGCTGTCCTTTGGTAACTCTGAAATTCTTTCGCTGTTAGAGTCAGGGTTGCGTCTTACACCCAATGGATCGTTCTGGGTGATAACAATGTATTTACCGGGAACATTCTTTTCATCAACAACCTTCTGTGTTGTTGGTGCAGGCTTTGTTGTGCTTTGAGATGTTTCACCAGGTTTTGCTTTGTTTGTAGTTTGTTCTACAGGAAATGTTGTCTGTGAAGTTACCTTTTTCTTTTCAACAGTTGTTGCAACTATAGCTATAAGTACAGCAAGAATAATAAGGAATGCAGATATTCCGAGAACGATATTGTTTTTATCTCTGAATTTCATAAAATAGTCTCCTTCGAAACATAAATGTTTTGCTCGATTATAGCAAAATTTTGTTGGAAAATCAATATGTTTACAACAAATGAACATATTATTAATTATTACATATAAATAGTTGATATTTTATGTACTTATATGGTATAATAATTTGAAAATTTGTAAGTATGTTTATAGGTGGTGAATGTGTGGTTATTTTGGGTATTGACCCCGGGTATGCAATAGTCGGTTGCGGAATTGTCCGCTACGAAAATAATAATTTTACCCTTATGGGTTATGGTGCCGTTACCACAGATAAAGACACTCCTTTTAACAGCAGATTAAAGAAGATTTATGACGATATTACTGAGCTTATAGAAAAATTCAAGCCCGATGCAGTCAGTATAGAACGTCTTTATTTTAACACTAATCAAAAAACCGCTATAGATGTTGCCCAGGCAAGGGGTGTAATTGTGCTTGCGATTGAAAATGCAGGTATTCCTATTTTTGAATATACACCCTTGCAGGTCAAGCAAAGTATAGTAGGCTATGGTAGAGCAGAAAAAACACAGGTGCAGGAAATGACGAAAATGTTTCTTCATCTTGATAAGATACCTAAGCCTGATGATGCCGCCGATGCACTTGCCCTTGCAATATGTCATGGCCATTCAAGTGGTTCATTAATTCTTAATGAAATAAACAGGAGGGGCTGAAATGTTTTACAGTCTTACCGGTAAAGTAATTTATATAGACGAGCAAACCGTAGCATTAGCTTGTGGTGGTGTGGGTTTTAAGTGCTTTACCACTCTTAATACACTACAAAGTGTCCGTCAGAGTAATAGCGATGAGATTACATTGTTTACACACCTTAATGTACGCGAGGATGCACTTGATTTATTTGGCTTTTATAGTGAGCAGGAGCTTGATGCCTTTAAGCTGTTAATAAGCGTTTCAGGTGTAGGTCCTAAAGCCGCACTGGCAATTCTTTCACAGCTTACTCCCGATAACTTTGCCGTTGCCGTATCTTCCGGTGACACTAAAGCGATAACGGCGGCAAATGGCGTTGGTCCCAAGCTTGCGCAAAGAGTTATTATGGAGCTTAAGGATAAAATTGCAGGTGTAAGCTTTATTTCAGAAGAAAGCAGTATGGTTTCTAATGCGGTGAATTCTGTTAATAATATTTCTAATACTGCAGAAGCAATTGCCGCACTTACAGCATTAGGTTATTCTCAGACAGAGGCTTCAGTTGCGGTAAGTAAGCTTTCGCCATCACTTTCTGTTGAAGAGCTTATAAAGAATGCATTAAAAAATATGACCTTACGATTTTAGGAGATAAATTATGGATGATTTTTTCATCGCTGAAGAGGAAAGAGTTATTGCTCCTGAGTTTATAACCGACGATAACGATATTGAAACCTCTTTAAGACCACATACACTTGATGAATATGTAGGTCAGGAAAAAGCTAAAGAAAATTTAAAAATATATATTGAAGCGGCAAAAAAAAGAAAAGAATCGTTAGACCATGTTCTTTTATATGGCCCACCCGGTCTTGGTAAAACAACCCTTGCAGGTATTGTTGCAAACGAAATGGGTGTTCAGATACGTGTAACATCAGGCCCCGCTATAGAAAAACCGGGTGATTTAGCCGCGTTGCTTACAAGCCTTAACGATGGCGATATACTTTTCATAGACGAAATCCATCGTCTTTCAAGAAGTATTGAAGAGGTTTTGTATCCTGCAATGGAGGACTTTGCTCTTGATATTATCATCGGCAAAGGTCCGTCTGCTCGTTCAATAAGGTTAGATTTAAAAAGATTTACACTGATTGGTGCTACAACACGCGCAGGTCAGCTTTCGGCACCATTGAGAGACAGATTCGGTGTTATACTCAGGCTTGAGTTGTATTCACCCGAAGAGCTTTCCCGCATAGTACAGCGTAGCGCGAATATACTCGGTATAGAGGCTGTAAAGGATGGTGCACTCGAAATTGCATCACGTTCAAGAGGTACACCACGTATAGCTAACAGACTTCTCAAGCGTTCAAGGGATTATGCGCAGGTTATGGGTAATGGTATTATTACAGTAGAATCTGCACAACAGGCTCTTGAGCGTATGGAGATAGACGAGTTAGGTCTTGATCTTGTAGACAGAAATCTTTTAAGAGCAATGATCGAAAACTATAATGGTGGTCCGGTAGGTCTTGAAACAATTGCAGCACTTATTGGTGAAGAAGCAGTTACCATTGAGGATGTTTATGAACCATATCTGATGCAACTTGGTTTTTTAGCAAGAACACCAAGAGGCAGAAAGGTTACACCTGCAGGGTATAGCCATATGGGTTATACACCTGTTATTGAAGACAACATACAAGGTACACTTTATTAAACGGAGGATTATGTATGGGTAGATTATTTGGTACAGACGGCGCAAGAGGCGTTGCTAATACAGAAATTACTTGTGAGCTTGCTATGAAAATAGGCAGAGCGGCTGCTATGGTTCTCACACAACAAACAAAGGAAAGGCCTAAGGTTCTTATCGGTATGGATACAAGAGCATCATCGCAGATGCTTGAATCTGCAATTGCCGCAGGTCTTTGTTCTGTTGGTGCAGATGTAAATCTTCTTGGTGAAATTCCAACTCCTGCAGTAGCATATCTTGTAAGAAAATATAAGTATGATGCCGCAATTATGATTTCTGCATCACATAACCCTTGTGAATACAACGGAATTAAGATTTTTCAAGGGAATGGCTATAAGCTTCCTGATGCAATTGAGGAAGAAATTGAAAGTATTATTCTCGACAAATCTCAGATACCACCTGTAAAAATCGGTGGTGAGGTTGGTAGAATCAAACGCTCAAGAACAGCGGCGGCGGACTATGTTAAATATCTGTACGGCATTGCAAAAAATGACCTTGCCGAGTATGATATTTTAGACTTGTGTGGTATGAAAATAGCTATCGACTGCTCTAATGGTGCCGCATCTGTTACAGCACCTGAGTTGTTTATGAAGCTTTGTGATGATTGTTTTTTTATGGCATCACACCCTAATGGTACAAATATCAACAACAAATGCGGATCAACACATATGGAGGTTTTGCAGGATTTTGTTAAGCGTAACAAATGTGATGCGGGTTTAGCCTTTGACGGAGATGCAGACAGATTTTTGGCTGTTGACGAAAAGGGTAATATTGTTGATGGCGATAAGCTTATTGCTATCTTTGCAAAATATATGAAGTCGAAGGGTAAGCTGAAAAACGATACTGCAGTTGTTACTGTAATGAGTAATATGGGCTTCTTTAAATTCTGTGAAGAAAATGGTATCAATTGTGAGAAAACAAAGGTTGGCGACAGATACGTTCTTGAAAACATGCTTGCTAACGGTCATTCAATCGGCGGTGAGCAATCAGGTCACCTTATTTTCCTTGATCACGCAACAACGGGTGATGGTCAGTTATCTGCCTTAAAGCTTCTATGCATAATGAAGGAAACCGGTAAAAAGCTTTCACAGCTTGCAGGAGAAATGCAGGTATTCCCACAGGTGCTTGTTAATGTGCGTGTTTCAGACTTTGGTAAAGTTAAATTCCCGCGTGATAAAGAAATTAAAAATGCAATTGCGGCAGTTGAAAAAGAGCTTGGTGATGACGGCAGAGTTCTTGTAAGAGTATCGGGCACAGAGCCTCTTGTTCGTGTAATGCTTGAAGGCAAAGACGAGGAAAGAATAAATATTCTTGCACAGGAGCTTGCAGAGGTTATCAGAGAGAGGTTAATTTAATGCGAGTATCTGATTGTTGGAAGGATTATGAACTTATAGATTGTTCCGATGGAGAAAGGCTTGAGCGCTGGGGAGATATTCTTTTGATAAGACCCGACCCGCAGGCGCTCTGGAACACTAAAAGGGACAACAATCTTTGGAAAAAAGCACATGCAAGGTATATCCGTTCAAATCAGGGTGGCGGTGCATGGCAATTTTATAAAAAAATTCCCGAAGTATGGCAGATTGGCTACAGGGATTTAACATTCAATCTTAAGCCTATGGGCTTTAAGCATACCGGCGTTTTTATTGAACAGGCCTGCAACTGGGACCTGGTTCGTGAGATTATTTCCCAAAGTGGTCGTAATGATGTTAAAGTCCTCAACCTTTTTGGTTACACAGGTGCCGCAACAATAAGTGCTCTTAAAGCCGGTGCATCAGTTTGTCACGTGGATGCTTCTAAAGGTATGGTTCAATGGGGCAAAGAAAACGCAATATCCACGGGTGTTCAGGATAAACCTGTTCGTTGGATTGTTGACGATTGTATGAAATTTGTTGCTCGCGAAATAAGAAGAGGCAATAAATACGATATAATCATTATGGATCCGCCATCATATGGCAGAGGCCCGGGCGGAGAAGTGTGGAAATTAGAAAATGAAATTTACGGCTTTGTTGATCAATGTAAAGAATTGCTCACAGATAATTCTCTGGCGGTTCTTATAAACTCATATACCGCAGGTGTTTCACCGGCTGTTATGAGCTACATTTTAAATACTACTGTTGCAAAGCGATTTGGCGGTAGGGCAGAGGCAGATGAAATAGGCTTGCCTGTTACTCAGACGGGGCTTGTTTTACCTTGCGGTTCAACAGCTGTATGGACTAAGTGAAAATGAATAAGATAATAGAATTAAAAAATGTCAGCTTTTCTTACGATGATGGTGAAGAAAGTGTTTTAAAAGGTGTTGATTTATCCTTTTATGAGGGCCAATTTACTTGTGTGCTTGGTCACAACGGCTCAGGTAAATCAACAATGGCAAAGCTTATAAATGCACTTTTAATCCCGTCAGAAGGTCATGTTGTTTCCTTTGGCTACGATACAGCTGACGAAAATAATGAAATAGATATACGCAGAAAGATCGGTATGGTTTTTCAGAATCCCGATAATCAGATTGTTGCAACAATTGTTGAAGATGATGTTGCTTTTGGTCCTGAAAATCTTGGTATACCACGGGAAGAAATCCGTAAGCGTGTAGACGATGCACTACGTATGGTAGATATGTACGACTACAGAAAACACGAACCACACAGGCTTTCGGGTGGTCAGAAGCAAAGGGTTGCAATTGCAGGCATACTTGCAATGCAAACAAGGTGTATTATTCTTGATGAGCCAACAGCAATGCTTGACCCTAAAGGTCGCAAAGAGGTTATGAAAGCCTTACTTAAGCTTAAAGAGGAATTAGGCATAACCATAATTCTTGTAACTCACTTTATGGATGAAGCTGTTTTAGCAGATAGAGTTGTTGTAATGAATGATGGTCAGGTTACTCTTGACGACACACCCGCAGAGGTGTTCCGGAATATAGAGCTTCTTACATCTATAGGCTTGTCGGTACCAAAACCATTAGAACTTGCCGTAGAGCTTGAGAATGCAGGTGTTCAGTTTGATTTATCACCACTTACGGCAGAGGATTTTGTTAAGGAATTTATAAAAATAGTTAATTGAGGTTTTAGAGATGTCTGTTCTTTCGGTGAAAAATTTAATACATGGCTACTCTAAAGGCACGCCGTTTGAAAAAGATGTCTTAAAGGATGTTTCTGTAGAGTTCAATTCAGGTGAAATTGTTGCTGTTATAGGCCATACAGGTTCAGGTAAAAGCACATTTTTACAGCACCTTAACGGCCTTTTAAAGCCTGATTCAGGTGAGGTTCTGTTTGAGGGTGTAAGTATTCACTCTTCTAAAGAAAATCTTCGTAATTGTCGTTTTAATGTTGGTTTATGCTTTCAGTATCCCGAACAACAGCTGTTCGAATCAACGGTATATAAGGATGTTGCCTTTGGACCTATCAATATGGGCCTTTCTGATGATGAAATCAATGTGCGTGTGCGTGAGGCGATAAGCTTTGTAAACATACCTGAGGAATATCTTGAAAAATCACCATTCGATTTATCGGGCGGTGAAAAAAGGCGTGTAGCAATAGCAGGTGTGCTTGCTATGAAGCCCAAGGTATTAATTCTTGATGAGCCTACAGCAGGTCTTGACCCTGTTGGTAAAAGTAACCTTTTACAGCTTATTGTAGATTACAATAAGTCAACAGGCAGTACGGTTATTTTTGTTTCTCATAATATGGATGATGTTGCACAGATTGCAGACAGGGTTCTTGTTATGAGTGATGGTAGAATTCAGCTTGACGGTACAGTTGAAGAGGTTTATTCACAAGGTGAAACACTTTCTTCTCTCGGTCTTGATGTACCTGAAATTACAACAGTCTTTCTCGAACTTAAAAAGGCAGGCTTTGATTTAGGTAAAGCAGAATACACAGTAGAGGGTGCAAAAGCGTCAATACTTAACTTCCTCTCGAAAGGAGGAAGGTTATGATCAAGGATGTTACAATCGGTCAGTTTTTTCCGGGTAATTCATTTATTCATAAGCTTGATGCAAGAACAAAAATAATTCTTACTCTTGTTTTCCTTGTGTTCACCTTTATATGTAAGAATTTTTATGCTTTGGGGCTTATAACTTTAGTAGGGGTTGTATCGTACTTACTTTCAAAAATTTCTCCTAAAATAATTTTAAAGAGCTTAAAGCCACTGTTGCCTATTATTTTATTAACAACTATTTTGCAGTTGTACTACGTAAAAGACGGGGATATATTATTTCAATGGAAGTTTATCGAAATAACAGACAGAGGCGTGTTTATGGCAATTTTCATTGCTGTAAGAATTTTAGTTCTTCTTGTTATAAGTTCTTTACTTACTTATACTACCGCACCAACAGATTTAACTGATGCAATAGAAAAGCTTCTTTCTCCTTTGAAGGTGTTTAAAATAGAGGTGCACACTTTCGCAATGATGATGACTATTGCACTTCGTTTCATTCCGACATTGATTGATGAGATAGACAGAATTATGTCAGCCCAGAAGGCAAGGGGAGCCGATTTCGAAAGCGGTAATCTTGCAAAAAGGGTAAAGGCATTGTTCCCTATATTTATTCCCTTGTTTATATCCGCTTTCAAACGCGCTATTGAGCTTGCAGATGCAATGTCCTGCAGATGCTATACAGGTGGTGCCGGAAGAACAAGGCTTCGCAAAATGGAGTTTACAATACGCGATGCATTTGCAGGTGTGTTTATGCTTCTTGTTTGCGCTTTGGTTATAGTTTTCAATATTGTTTTTGTGAAGATAATTTAAAATGAGAAATTTACTTTTTAAAATTGCCTTTGAAGGCTCTACCTTTCACGGGTGGCAACAGCAGGAAAATGCAGTTACAGTTCAGGGTGAATTGAAATCTGCATTTTACAGGCTGACAGGTGAGGATGTAAATATAACCGGCTGTAGCAGAACAGATGCAGGTGTTCACGCTAACGAGTATTTTTTTAATGTTAAAACAGATGCTACAATTCCTGTAGAAAGCTTTCCTGTTGCTCTTGCTTCCTCGAAGCTTCCCGGTGAAATATCCGTTATTTCCTGTAAGGAAGTGGCTGATGATTTTAATGCAAGGTTTGATAGTGTGAAAAAAGAATATATTTATATTTTCGAAAACACACAAATACCATCACCCTTTAATTATAAAAGGGCAATGAATTATAAATACCCTATGAATGTGGAAGATATGAATGATGCCGCTAAAGATTTCATAGGTGAATATGATTTTTCTGCCTTCTGTGCCTCAGGCGCACAGGTTGTTTCAAAAGTCAGAGAAATTTACGATGCATCCGTAGAACGGCAGGGAGATCTTGTTGTTTTCCGCGTTTGTGGCAATGGCTTTCTGTATAATATGGTCAGAATTATGGCAGGCACACTTCTTTATGTTTCAATGGGCAAAATAAAAAAGAATGAAATTTCAGATATAATTAAAAGTCAGGACAGAACAAGGGCAGGCATAACAGCACCGCCCGATGGTCTGTATCTGAATAAAGTTTATTTTTCAGGAGAAGAAAATGAAGGTTAGTTTTACCGAATTGAATTCAGGCTACAAGGGTGAAAAACGAGTTTCACGAACAAGTGCAAAAGGGCGCTCAAAAGCAATTATTGCCTTAACATTAGTTGTTGTTTTTGTGGTTACTTTTATTCTTTCCTCTGTTGGCATTATTCCTGTTGATGCGCTTCTTTTAAGGGCGAAGGTATCAGTAAGCGGGAATGCAGACAGGTTTCCTATTCCTGTCAGTAGCGATTCAATGCTTTTTACAGATGTTGTAGGTGATAATTTTATTATAGTAACAACAGAGAATGTTGTTATATACTCAAATAACGGAAAGCAATTATGTAATAAAACTCACAATTTCACTAAACCGGGCTTGTCCGTTAACGAAGGTAAAGCAGTAGTTTTTGACCGTGGCGGAAAGGGTTTTTACCTCTTAAATTCCGAAAAGGTCATATATGAAGGTACTGCCGATAATATAATTATTTCCGCCGAATACGGAAAAGATGGTAACTATGCTTTAGGTACAAAGGGTGAAGGTGCAACAAGTACATTTGTTGTTTATGACAAACACAATAAAAAAATCTTTCAATGGAATTGTGCTCACGAGCATATTGTTTCAATAGCACTTTCAGATAACGGAAGATATGCCGGTGTTGTTGTGCTTGGTGCAGAAAACGGAGAAATAGTTTCAACAGTTAAATACTTCGGTTTCGATTACAAGGAAGCATTGAACACACAAAAGATTGTAGGTGCTTCTCCGTTCGATTTACAGTTTACAAATCTTAATACACTTACATTATTAACTGATAATGGTGCATATGTAATCAATCGCAAGGCAGATAAGTATGAAAAAGCTTCAACATATTATCCGTCTGAATTTAATTCTTGCGACTTTTCAAGTAAGGGTATGTACATTGTAACCCTTGCAAAGTACGGTAGCGAGAATGTGTTCGAAATCAATCTTTTTTCAAAATCAGGAAAACTCAAAACAACTGTATCAGTTGATTTTGAATTGAAATCCACAAGGCTTTCTGATAGATATATTTTCGCATTGGGTGAAAATAAAATAATGGTTTATAATTTAAGCGGCGCAAATGTTTCTGAAATCAAATTCAAGGGTGAAGCGTATTCGCTTCTTCCTACAGATGATTTCATATTCATTACATCGCTTGATAAAATAACAAGGTGTTTTTCCTATGGTGATGCAGCCATAGAATTAAATGCTTAGGAGGTTCTTATATGAATATTTTTGACATTGTTATTCTTGCTGTGATGGTACTTGTTGTTGTATTATCAGCAAAAAAAGGCTTTGTTGCATCTTGCCTTGATACATTTTCTTTGGCAATTTCATCATTTGCATCATATGTTCTTTGCCCGATTGTTTCAGAAGAGGTTTACAACAAGCTTATCAGAGACTTAGTAAAAACAGAATTCAAGCAGGCTCTTGATGAAATGTCTGCAAATCTCTCAATTCAGGAGAAAATTTCAGGTATGCTCAATTCTTTGCCTGAAACTGCTGTTAAATTAGCAGAGAGTATGGGTGTTGATGTGAATGGCGCTTCTGCAGCACTTGTATCATCTGTTGCAACAAACGAGGAAGCTTTTATCGATATGGTTGTTGATACATTTGCATACAACATCATAATTACATTAACAGAGATTATTGTATTTATTGCATTGTTTATTATAATAACAATCTTAGTTCGTTTGATTTCATCTTTCTTCTCACATAATTTAGAAAAAATTCCTTTTGTCGGAAAGATAGATACACTTTTAGGTGCTGTTTTAGGTGTTGTTAAGGCTGTTGTTCTTCTTTTTGCAGGAAGCGTTGTTTTATACATAGTTGCTCAGACTGCTGAGCCGGGTTCAATGCTCGAAAATCTTGAGGCATCAAAAATTTATATGTTTATGAATGAATACAATCCTATAATTGGAGTTCTGAAGGGTTAAGGTGTTTGAATGAAAGACTTATTTAAAGGTTGTTGGACTATTCCTAATTTACTTAGTGTAATAAGAATTGTTATTGTTCCCTTTTTTGCATATTACTTTATAAAGGGGGAGCCGGTAGTTGCTGTTGTGCTTCTTGCACTTTCAGGCTTTTCCGATTTCCTTGATGGTAAAATTGCAAGACGTTTTAATCAGATCAGTGCATTAGGAAAGGTTCTTGACCCTGTTGCTGATAAACTTACACAAATTACTCTTGCGGCTATTCTTTTGTATATGTTTGGCAAGGCAGAGGATCAGACACTTAAGGCTTTTAGCTGGGTTTTCCTTGTGTTCATATTAAAAGAGGCTGTAATGGTTGTTGGTGGGCTTATAATGCTTATGTTTAACCTCAGACCATCTGCCGCAGAATTCTATGGCAAATTAGCAACCTTTGCTTTCTATGGCATAATGCTTGTTATTGTGGCTTTTGGACCGGAGGTAGGAATGTTCAGAGAAACACTTTTTGAGCTTCCTAATATTGTTATGATGGTGCTTGTAGGCATATCTGCAATACTTACAATTGTTGCTTTTATCAGCTATTTACCCGGTACCTTCAGGCAATTTAAAGAACTTAAAGCAAACAAAAATAGTGAAAAATAAACCAGATACTCAGGAGAATTAAATGAATAATAAAATGATTTGCAGTAAATGTAAAAAACGCCCCGCGGTTATTTTTGTTTCCCGTGTTGATGGGGATAAAACAACTCAGGAAGGGTTTTGCATAAAGTGTGCAAGTGAATTGAATATTGGTCCTATTAAACAGATGATGCAGAATATGGGCATTACAGAAGATGATCTTGATGCCGTAAGTGAACAGTTCAGCGATTTAATGGATAATATGGACGATTTTCAGTTAGGCGGCGCAGGTACAATGCCGTTTATGCAGAATTTCCTTAATAACGGCGCAGGTGCACCTGAAAATATATCTGTTCCTCGCGAAGAAGAGGAAGAAGCCGACGCTGAAGATAATGATAAATCAAAAAAGAAAAAAAAGAAAAAGCACAAAACAAAGAGAAAATTCCTTGGCTCTTACTGTACAGATTTAACTGCTAAAGCAAGAGAAGGCAAAATAGATCGAATTATAGGCAGAGAAACAGAGATTTACAGAGTAACTCAGATTCTTTGCAGAAGAACAAAGAACAACCCTTGTCTTATTGGTGAACCGGGTGTAGGTAAAACCGCAATCGCAGAAGGTCTTGCCTTAAAAATTGCTTCAGGTGAGGTTCCTGCAAGAATTGCAGATAAAGAAATACATCTTCTTGATTTAACATCTCTTGTTGCAGGCACACAGTTCCGCGGTCAGTTTGAAAGCAGAATTAAAGGTCTTGTAGACGAGGTTAAGGAAGAGGGTAATATAATCCTCTTTATCGACGAGGTTCACAACCTTGTTGGCACAGGTGATGCTGAAGGCTCAATGAATGCAGCTAATATTTTAAAGCCTGCTCTTTCGAGGGGGCAGATACAGGTTATTGGTGCCACAACCTTCAATGAATATCGTAAGCATATCGAAAAGGATGCGGCTCTTGAAAGACGTTTTCAGCCTGTTAAGGTTGAGGAGCCATCTGTTGCAGATTGCTATAAGATGCTTTTGGGTATCAAAGAATATTACGAGGATTTCCATAAGGTAAAAATTTCTGATGCACTTGTTTACAGAGCAGTTTTATTATCTGAAAGATATATAAATGATAGATTCTTGCCTGATAAAGCAATTGACCTTCTTGATGAAGCATGTACCTGTGCAAACCTCAGGAATGTTGCCATAAGCGATTATGAAAAGCTTTCTGCAAAAATCATAGAGCTTAATGAAAGACAGGAAGAGCTTTTAGATGTAACAGACGAAGCAGGTCCTGACTACGAAGCAATTTCCATGCTTAAGGCAGAAAAGATTGCTCTTGAAAAAGAGGCGGCACAGCTCAAAATCAAAGCCGATGATAACGATGTAACAGAGGAAGATGTTGCAAAGGTAATTAACCTCTGGACAGGTATTCCAACATCAAAAATCATTGAAAATGATATGAAAAAGCTTTGCAATTTAGAAAATAAGCTTAAAGCACGCATTATTGGTCAGGACGAAGCAGTAGAGGTGCTTTCTTCTGCAATTCGTCGTTCAAGAGTGCAGATATCTGCCGTAAGAAAGCCTGCATCCTTTATCTTTGTTGGTCCAACCGGCGTAGGTAAAACAGAGCTTGTAAAACAACTTGCAAACGAACTTTTCGAAACACCTGAAACATTAATAAGACTTGATATGTCTGAGTTTATGGAAAAACACAGTGTTTCAAGGCTTATAGGCTCACCTCCGGGTTATGTTGGCTATGACGAAGCAGGTCAGCTTACAGAAAAGGTTAGAAGAAAACCATATTCCGTTGTTCTCTTCGATGAAATAGAAAAGGCACACCCCGATGTGCTTAATATACTTCTTCAGATTCTTGATGAAGGTAAAACAAATGATGCACAGGGCAGAACAGTAAGCTTTGAAAATACTGTTATAATTATGACATCCAATGCAGGTAGTCATATTTCAGAAAATGCTCTTGGTTTTAATCGTGATAAAAATCAGGCATCTAAAGATAAGGTTATGAAAGCCCTTAAGGAATTTCTTCGTCCTGAATTTTTAGGAAGAGTTGATGAGATTGTTGTTTTCAACACTCTCGGTAAGGAGGAGCTTGTTAAGATTGCTGCTATACTTATTGAAGAATTCAGGCAGCCACTTAAAGATAAGGGCATAGACCTTACTGTTGGTGATGGCGTATGCGAAATCATTGCAGAGAAATCAGAAGATGGTGGCAGAGGCGCCCGTGATATAAGAAGAACAATAAGAAAAACTGTTGAAGACGAGGTAGCAAACATTCTTATTAATAATGCAGATGCACTTGTTAAAGAGATTGTTGTTACTGCAAAAGACGGTAATATTGTTGTTGATTTTAAATCATAAAAATTAGCCGACAGAGCAATTTCGGCTCTGTCGGTTTTTGCATATTGAGGTAGTATGGGTAAAGCGGTTGTTGGAATATTGGCTCACGTTGATGCGGGTAAAACAACGTTGGCAGAGGCTATGCTGTACAAAGCAGGCTCAATAAGAAGTGTTGGTCGTGTTGATAATGGCAATACGGCTTTAGATACCCATACCCTCGAAAAGGAACGAGGCATAACAATTTTTGCAGGTGAATCGCATTTTAATGTGGGAGATTTAGAAATAGCACTTCTTGACACTCCCGGTCATGTGGACTTTTCAGCAGAAACCGAAAGAATGTTAAAGGTGCTTGACTATGCAATTCTTGTTATAAGCGGTACCGATGGTGTTCAGGCGCACACAAGGACCTTGTGGCGTCTTTTGAAAGCCTATGGCATACCTACCTTTATTTTTGTTACAAAAATGGATTTTGCAAGGCTTGAAGCATCCCACATAATGTCAGATTTAAAAAATCTTTGTGGTGAAAGCTGTGTTGATTTTTCAACAGTAAGCCTTGATGAGCGTAACGAGAATATTGCAGTTAACGACGACGCTTTACTTGAAAAATTCCTGGAAACAAATGTTGTTACAGATAACGAAATAGCTGAGTTGATAGCTAAAGGCAAATTGTGTCCGTGCTTTTTTGGTTCAGGTCTTAAAATAGATGGTATAGAAGAATTTTTAACCGCTTTATCTGAATATATTGTTGTAAAAAAATATCCTGAAGCTTTAGGTGCAAAGGTCTATAAAATCACCCATGATTCAAAGGGCGAAAGACTTACACATATTAAAATTACAGGTGGCACTATAAAGGTAAAGGATGTAATATCCTATAATGGTACTACAGAAAAAATCAATAATATAAGGGTTTATTCAGGTGCAAAGTTCACTAATGTTGACCAAATGCAGGCAGGTGGTATATGTGTTGTAACAGGTCTTTCGGGCTTGCAATGCGGTGATGGAATTGGCTTTGAGGTTTCTTCAAACGATGTGTATCTTGAGCCTGTAATGAATTACAGAATAGTTTTACCAAAGGGCATAGATTCTCAAACCTTTTTGCCAAAGCTTAAACAGCTTGAAGAAGAGGACCCACAGCTCCGCGTTTCGTGGAACAGCTTTTTACAGGAAATAAATGTTGCACTTATGGGTGAAGTGCAAACAGAGATTTTAAAAAGCCTTATATCGGAAAGATTTGATTTATCTGTTGAAATAGATTCAGGTAGAGTGCTTTACAGAGAAACAATTCTGGATAAAGTTGAGGGTGTAGGTCACTACGAGCCTTTAAGGCACTATGCAGAGGTGCACCTTATTCTTGAGCCAAACGAAAGAGGAAAGGGTATAACCATAACCTCAAAATGCGGTGAAGATGTCCTTGACAGAAACTGGCAGAATCTTATACGCTCTCACTTGTCTGAGAAAGAGCATATAGGCGTTTTGACAGGCTCACCTATAACAGATGTTAAAATAACTCTTGCCGCCGGCAGAGCCCATTTAAAGCATACAGAGGGTGGAGATTTCAGGCAGGCTACATACAGGGCTGTACGGCAAGGCTTAATGCAGGCAGAGTCCACATTACTTGAGCCTTACTATGAATACAGGCTTGAAGTACCAACAGAAACAGTTGGCAGAGCTATAAACGATATAAGAATGATGAACGGAACAATTTCCGCTCCTGAGGATATTGGCGGTATTTCAGTGCTTACGGGTAAATGTCCCGTTGTTTGTATGAATGGATATGCCGCAAATGTTTCTTCATATACAGGTGGTAACGGACGATTATTCTGTAATGTTTGTGGCTACGATATTTGCCATAATCAGGATGAAGTTGTAGAACAGTTCAGGTATTCACCTGAAAGTGATTTGGAAAACACTCCGGATTCTGTTTTCTGCGCTCATGGTGCGGGCTTTAATGTTAAATGGGATCAGGTTAAAGATTATATGCATATAGATTCCTGCCTTGAGCAGGAAAGTAACCCTTACGAAGTTACATTGAACAGCCGTAATTTTCATATTGATGACAAAGAGCTTGAAGCCATTATGGAAAAAGAATTCGGTAAGGACAAGCATCCGTATTACCGCTATAGCCACTCAACAACACCTGCAAAGCCTGTAAATGCAGAGTATAACCCGGTAGTGCGAAAGAAATATGTAATTGTTGATGGGTATAATGTTATTTTTGCATGGGACAAGCTTAAGAATATAGCAAACGATAATTTAGAAGCCGCCCGTGATAAGCTTGCAGATATCCTGTGTAACTATAGCGCGTTTACTAAAACAGAAACTATTCTCGTTTTCGATGCATACAAGGTGCAGGGTAATAACGGCAAAAGGATAAATTATAATAATATTCACATCGTTTATACCAAGGAACGTGAACTTGGCGATAATTATATTGAAAAGCTTATAAGTGATATTGGTAAAAACGAAAATGTAAGGGTTGTTACATCGGATAACCTTATTCAGCTTTCTGCGGTGCGCTATGGTGTTTTGCGCGTTTCCGCCAGAGAGTTCGAAAAAGAAGTGAAAAAGATAGATGAACACATTGATGAATTGCTTTATAAAATAAATAAACCCAGACCACAAAAGGTAGGGGAGCTTATTGAACTTATAAAAAGCACTCAGGGAAATTGACAAAATCCGATTGTAAATATATAATTAACATAATAAAATTCAGGAGAAGAAGCTATGTCCCTTAAAATTTTTATCGACAAATACAGAAATCAATTTAAAGCAATGGCATCAGATTATGATGTTCCTTTTGAACTTTCAAAAGATAGCCCGATTGAGTTTATTGATAATGATAATGTAAAGCTTACATTTGCAAATATTGCAGATACTCATCTTATTGATAACGAAAGTGCAACAATAAATCTTGGGAATTTCTTTCAGGATATTTCAAACGCAAAAGGTAAATTTGATGCCGTGTTGATTGCCGGTGACCTTTCTGAGTATGGCAAAATTGCAGAGTATAACAGATTTTTTAATGTATTCGACCAGTATAAAAATAAGTTTAAATTATTCATAACAATGGGCAACCACGATGTTCGTTTCCTTTTTCCAAGAAATCAGAAGATTATTATGGATAAGGTTAACGAGTATCTCGGTATAAACACAAATGGAAAAAGCTATTATTCATACGATGTAAATGGCTATACTTTTATTGTAATAGGTACAGAAAAGCGTGTTCTTGAAAAGGCACACATTACACAGGCTCAAATAGATTTTCTCGATAAAGAGCTTGCGAGAGCAACAAAAGACGGCAAACCTGCATTCGTAATGTGCCATCAGGCATTCGGTTTTACCCATGGACTTCCTGAGGTATGGAAAACAGGGGATATGGGTGAACAAAATGATGATGTACGTGCAGTAATGGAAAAGTACAAAAATGTATTTTTCATTAACGGCCATCTCCACGGCGGTATTTTTGAAAAAACATTAGAAATACTTAATAAAGACAATAATGTAATTTCTCTTAGCATACCTTGTTACCGTAAAGAAAACAATTTCGGTATAAGGGATTGCGGAGTTGGTTATTATTGTGAAGTGTACGAAAACAAGGTTGTATTTACAGCCCGCAATTTTGTAAAAGGTGAAAAGGTTGAAGGGGAATATACCGGATTTGAATTTGAATTGATATAACAAAGCAGACACTCTTCGTGTGAGAGTGTCTGCTTTTTGCATTTAATTATTTAATATAAAGAAAATATATATTGCGAGCGGGAAAAAACCGAAGAGCCAATCAAATATAGATGAAAACCTTCTTCTTCCGTTGGATGATTTTGTGATTCGAAAAAATACAAATTTTTTGCCAAAAGATTCAAGGTTTGCATATGATAACGAAATAAAATAAACAGGTAATGTAATTAAGCTTATTACTATCCCGATAATAATAGTAGGTATTTCTAAGCACGGTATATAAGATAAAGGCATCAAAGGTACGGTAATACAACAGCAAATCAGGTGTATAAAATTCAAATAATAGTATATTCCAAGATTATATTCTTTGTTGAGTTGTGAAAATAACCAATAATTCGAAAATCCTTTCATTTTTTTATGTATGTCTCTTTTTCGTATTTTCAGATTTCTGCAATATGTGTATAAAAAAATTCTGAAAAAGATATGTATAAAACCACAGAACACAAAAAGACCAAGGTTTGCTAAAGGCATATAATCATCCTCCTGTATATGAACTATTATAATACCCTTAATTATCAAAATCAAGAAACGATTGTAATTGTCATTGTGGGGTGTCACACAATAAATTACAAAAAGCAAAAAGGGACATGCAAAGGTTGAAGGGGGAATATACCAAGTTTTCCTTTGATTTGGTATAAAGAATAAGTCTGTTAAAATTTTTACTTATTTTCAAAAATTAACCTTGACATTGTGGTAGTGTTGTGATAGAATATCCGTTGTTGTGATACACGCGGGTGTAGTTCAATGGTAGAATTCCAGCCTTCCAAGCTGGCCGTGTGGGTTCGATTCCCATCACCCGCTCCACAACGCGCGGATGTAGCTCAGTTGGATAGAGCAACTGCCTTCTAAGCAGTAGGTCGGGGGTTCGAG
>JAZSCV010000078.1:0-28621 GCA_045530855.1 Acutalibacteraceae bacterium | reverse complement strand
CACCTGCTGCGAACACGCCATCAACTGATGTTTTAAATGAAATTTCATCAGCCAGTATGGTCCCTCTCTTAGTGAGTTCTAATTCTTTAACGTCATCACTTACCACCTGTTGACCAATAGCAGAAATAATAGTATCGCAATAAAGAATTTCTGTTTCGCCCTCAATTGCCACAGGGCTTCTTCTGCCACTGCTATCTGGTTCACCAAGCTCCATTTTCTGAAGATTAATTCCTTTAACCTTACCATTTTCTGCAACAACATTAAGCGGTGCAACAAGGAATTTGAAATTAACGCCTTCTTCTTTGGCATCTTTAATTTCATCCTTTTCTGCCGGCATTTCACTTTCAGTTCTTCTGTAAATAAGAGTAACATTTTCAGAGCCCAATCTGACCGCTGTTCTTACAGCATCAATAGCAGTATTACCGCCACCTACAACACAGACATTTTTGCCTAAGTCAACATTTTCACCATTGGCAACCCGGTACAACATATCAATACCGCCAACAACGCCCTCTGAATCATCGCCGGCACAGCCAAGACCCCAGGCTTTCCAGGCACCTATACCTATGAAAACCGCATCATACTGCCCTTTCAGGGACTCTATGGTAAAATCTTTACCTAATTTCTGAGTGTAGAAAAATTCCACACCCATTTTTTCTATACTGCTGATTTCTTCGTCAAGAATATCCTTAGGAAGTCTGTATGCAGGTATACCGTAACGGAGCATACCTCCACCCATTTTCTGCGCTTCAAAAACACTTACCTTGTAGCCCTTTAATGCAAGGAAATATGCACATGAAAGTCCTGCAGGGCCTGCCCCTACAACAGCAACCTTCTTGCCGTTAGACTCTGCACACAATGGCACATAGTCCATATATGAATCTGCGGCAAAGCGCTTTAAAGCACATATAGAAACTGCACCTTCAACATATTTGCGTCTGCATTTTTCTTCGCAAGGATGAGGACACACTCTGCCTATTGAAGCAGGTAACGGATTATCTTTTTTTATTAACTCTAAAGCTTCTTTTTCACGACCGTTTGCAATAAGCCCAACATAGCCCTGAATATCCTGATGTGTGGGGCACGCCATAAAGCAAGGCGCTTTACAATCACCGCTGTGGTCAGACATTATAAGCGAAAGTGTATTTTTTCTGCTTTTCTCTATTTCAGGAGTAGATGTAATAATGCTCATTCCCTCGGCAACAGCCGTTGAACATGCTCTGAGCGGCTTTCTTACACCTTCAACCATAACAAGGCAAAGACCGCATCCGCCATAGCTTTCAAGCTCTTTGTTATGGCATAAATGAGGTATATATGTACCGCTTTCAAGGATGTTATCAAGAAGTGTTTTTTCTGTATCTGCAAGGTATTCCTTGCCATCTATAAGTATTTTTACAAGACTCATTTTTCACACTCCCCGCTTAATTTTTTTATTGCTCCGAATTTACAGCTATCCATACAAGCTGAGCAACGAATACACTTGTCGCTATCTATAACAAAAGCTTCTTTTATTACCCCACTGATTGCATTTGCAGGGCATTTTTTACTGCAAAGGGAACAACCTTTACACTTTGTTTCGTCAATTTCAAATCTTATAAGAGAATTACACTTTTTAGCAGGACAGCATTTATCCTTTATATGTGTCTCATACTCTTTTCTGAAATATTTTATTGTTGTCAGCACAGGATTAGGCGCAGAGTTACCAAGACCGCAAAGTGCACCTGTTTTTATACTTTCACCAAGCTCTACAAGTGTGTGTAAATCTTCTTCTACACCGTTACCATCGCAGATTTTTTCAAGAATTTCAAGCATACGAGTAGTACCTATTCTGCAAGGCACACACTTACCACAGCTTTCCTTACTTGTGAAATCCATAAAGAATTTTGCCATATCAACCATACAGGTGTTTTCATCCATAACAATCATACCGCCTGAGCCCATAATTGCACCTGTTCTTGCGATATTTTCATAATCTATTTGTGTATCTAACATATTTTTAGGAATACAACCACCTGACGGTCCACCCATCTGTACCGCCTTAATATCGTTATCTTCTTTTATTCCGCCACAAATACCGAAAACAATATCGTTAATGGTAAGTCCCATAGGAACTTCTACAAGACCACCCCTTTTAACTCTGCCTGCAAGAGCAAAAACCTTTGTACCTTTGCTTGTTTCGGTACCCATTTCAGCGAACTTTTCTCCGCCGTTTTCAATAATCCACGAAACATTAGCAAAGGTTTCAACATTATTTATGTTGGTTGGCTTACCTCTGAAGCCTTTCTGTGCAGGGAATGGTGGCTTTGTAACAGGCATACCTCTGTTACCACCCAATGATGCAAGAAGTGCTGTTTCTTCACCGCAAACGAAGGCGCCCGCCCCCATCATAATACTGAAATCAAAAGAAAAATCGCTACCTAAAATATTTTCACCCAAGATACCTTTTTCTCTCATTTCAGAAATAGCGAGCTGTAAGCGTTTTACTGCCAAAGGATATTCTGCACGCACATAGATAATACCCATCTGAGCTCCAACAGCAACACCCGAAATCATCATACCCTCAAGAACTCTGTGGGGGTCACCCTCCAACACAGCTCTATCCATAAATGCACCCGGGTCACCTTCATCGGCATTACACACAATATACTTTTCATTACCTGCAGAAGCACGGGCAGACTGCCATTTTATGTATGTGGGGAAACCTGCGCCGCCTCTGCCTCTGAGACCTGATTTTTTTATTTCATCAATAATTCCGTCGGCGCCTATTTCCAAAGCTTTTTTCAATGCTTTATAACCGCCGTTTAATATGTATGAATCTATGCTTTCCGGGTCAACCTTACCGCAACCGGATAAAACAATTCGTTTCTGACCCTCAAGGAATTTAAGTTCATCTTCAGTAAGACGATTTTCACAAGGCAACTCACCCGCCATAACAGCCTTTGCAAGGGAAATTGCGCTATCTTTATTAAGCCTGCCATAAAGAACGCTTTCACCATTGTCAGTTATAACCTCAACAATAGGCTCTGCAAAGCAAAGTCCGTTACAGCCCACCTTTTCAACAGAAAAAGCTGTGCCTTCAAAGGCAGTACTCAGCCCTTCAAAAACAGACTTTGCACCTGATGCGATACCACAAGAGCCGTAGCCTAAAAGAAATCTCATTTAGACTCCTCCTCTCTGATTGAATCGATGATTTTCTGCACCTTGTCGGGTGTAAGTGTACCATAGGCTGTATCATTAATCATCATTGCAGGAGCAATACTGCAACAACCAAGGCAAGCAACCTCTTCCCAGGAAAATAATCCGTCCTCGGTAACATCACCTTCATCAATGTTAAGAATTCTTTTAACAGTATCGCCTATACGCTCCGCACCATTTACGTGACAGGCCGTGCCCATACAAACCATTATGCGATACTTTCCCACAGGCTTAAGCCTGAAGCCTGCATAAAAAGAAGCAACACCCATAATTCGGCTCGATGGAATGCCGGTCTTATCTGTTATGTACTTAACAGCATCTTCGGAAATGTAGCCGTTAAAACTCTGTACATCTTGTAAAACCGCAATAAGACTTTCCTCCGGATTTGCATACTTCTGCAAAATGGAGTCAATTTCATTTTTAAGTGTATCTGCCATAAAAAGTTCTCCTCACTTTCAGAAAACACTAATCTAATTATGTATTTTACAGCAATCAAGCAACAGTTTCAATGGTAAAAACAACTAAATAAAATATATTTATTTCAATATACACTATTTACTTTTAAGAAAATCAGTTATACAATAACCTTGGTGATTATATGAAGGATTACGATATTTATTTATTCGACTTTGACGGAACACTTTGCGATACTACCGAGGGTATTTTCAATTCCATAATTTACTCCTTGGAGTGCTACGGAATTGAGGAAACAGACAGAAAAAAGCTTGAATTTTTTGTTGGCCCTCCACTTTTTGAATCATATAAAACTGTTTATGGTGTAAGTGATGAGGATGCAAAGTGGCTTATAGAAAAATACAGAGAGCGATACAAAACAAAAGCCGCAGAGGAATCCTCAATATATAGCGGAATTACTGATATGTTGAAGGAGCTAAAAAACAGAGGCAAAAAGGTTGCCGTTGCATCCTCAAAGCCACAGATTTTTGTTGAAGAAATTTCACAATACCACGATATTTTTAAATATTACGATTTCGTATCTGCAGAAAGCTTCAAAAACAACCATTCCAGCAAAGAAGCACTCATCAACGCTTGCCTTGAGCACTTCGGAAATCCTGATAAATCAAAGGTTATTATGGTTGGCGACAGGTTTTACGACATTGATGGTGCAAAAGCTGTAGGGGTAGATAGTGCAGGTGCTGTTTACGGCTTCGGCACAGAGGAAGAATTAAAAAACGCAGGTGCCACATATATACTTAACTCTCCCTCAGATTTGCTATAATTTACTTTTCAACAAAAAACTCTTGTTCGAACGAACAAGAGTTTTTTGTTTTAGTGGCATCTTTTACAGGGCTCATAGCCCATATCTATTGCTTCACTTTTGCTTACCTGAGAAGGATTTTTCATATTACTGCAAGAAGAGGTACTATGATATTTGGAGCCGGATTGAGGTATCCATACCATATCTTCAGTTTCCGGTAAATCAATTATTTCATCTGTAGCAGGCGCCCGGGTTTCTTGAGATGTTTCCTGCGCTGCTTCTGTTGGCTGTTCTGTTTCTTCCGCTGTTGTTTCAGGCTTTGTTGTTACAACCACCTCACCATTGAGCCGACTTTCGCCTGTTGCATAATCAATTTCAACACCGGGTTGACTATTGTAGCAAAACACATTAAAGCATATACCATCACCGTTATCTTCTACAGAAAAGCCTTCTATTTGCACTCCCTTTGCGACTAAATCAAAGCCCTCAAACACGGGAGTAACTCTGTAAAGCACATGGTTTTTTGTTTCTTTTATGTAGTCAGCAACAATATTTTCGAAAGGCAACATTCCTTCCATATTCATAAAACGGGTACCTGTTATAAGATTTCGCACATTTGCATTTTCACCTGACAATTGAAAACCTATAAGATGGCATCTGTTGTATAAATATCTGCCGTCAACAATATCATATTTTACTGTGTGCCATCCGCTTGGTTTAATCGAGCCGATTTCTCCTCTTTCCTCGGTTGGCATAGTTTCTCTACCAAGGCAGGCAAAGGCAACACCACATCTGTCAAGGTTATCTAAAGGTGCATATTCTTCAAAATATTCACTATACCTATCTGATGCAGAAAGTCCCGGAATATTGTTGTTTACAACAACATATGCTTCACCTGAAAACGCAGGGATATTGCTCAAAGAAACCTTGTAAGCACCTTTATTTCCCTCTGTTTTTTCTGCAGTTGTTTCAGCTTTTTTGAAAATATCTTCAGTGACAAATTCAGTGATTTTTTCTGTTTGCTTAAGGGTAGTTTTTCCTGTAAAAAGCTCTGTATTTCCTTGTGTTTCAGATACAGAAACATCGGTATCAAAAATACTTTCTTCCAACGAAACAGTAGTTGTTACATTAATATCGGTTGCATCTGTAACAGGAGAATCGGTACTGCCAATTATACCTATCAAAACAACAAATATAACAGCAATAATTATGCCTGTTTTCTTTTTGTTCATTTATTCACCCTCCAAATTGTTTTTGTTATTTTTTCGTGAGAGCTACCGGAAAGCTCGGTTTCTTCAGCCACAAAAAAACGGGAATTAAAATCCATTTTGCAATAAAAATCCGCAGGATAAATCCTGTTCCATTTGTACACAATAATTTCCGTTATATCCTCTGAAAACGGCTCTAAATTAAGGTTTTCTACAAAATACAGCTTGCCTTTTTCAAGCTTTTCAGCAATGCAGATTTTATCTGAAAAATCAGCAAAAAGAGCCTTTGAAAACTCAAAAATATTAAGCCTTTCACCTTGTAGATTATTGATTATATCTTCAACTAAAACCTTATCACGACTCTGGCGCCTGTTATTAAAAAGCATACCATTATTGTCATCAAGGCATAAAATAATTCTCATAAAATCACCTTTAATAATTATAACATAACCTATTAAAATTTTAAACATACTTTAAAATGTTTACTTCGTATTCTGAATATAATTAAAACTTGTGCAAACACTATTTTCAAACGAGAAAAAGAAGGGTGATTATGCCTAAAAAAATAGGTAACCACACCATTAAATTGAATAATAAGCCGTCAATAATCGGTTATGCCGCCGCTGTTGGCAAAAAAGAGGGCGAAGGCCCTTTAGCTAAATATTTCGACAAAATATACAACGACGAATTTTGCGGTGAGAAAACCTTTGAAAAAGCAGAAACGCATTTACAAAAGGCCGCAATCAACACCGCAATAAAGAAGGCAAATACCAACAAGGATGCCATAGAATTATGCTTTGCGGGAGACCTTTTAAACCAATGTATCGGCTCATCCTTTGGTATGAGAGACTTAAAATTCAACTTTGCAGGACTTTACGGAGCTTGCTCTACTATGGCTCTCTCTCTTGCTTTATCAGGTGTTTTTGTGGATAGCGGTGCTGTTAAAACTGCCCTTGCCGCAACCTCTTCGCACTTTTGCTCTGCAGAGAGACAATATCGTATGCCACTTGAATACGGCGGACAAAGACCACCTGCCGCCCAATGGACAGTTACAGGAGCAGGTACCGCGATAATTTCAAAAAATAAGCCCCACACACCATATATTGACAAAGTCATCTTTGGCGGAGTGCGTGATTTAGGTATTACAGATACCAATAATATGGGGGCAGCTATGGCGCCTGCCGCAGTACAGACAATTGTCCGCTTTTTAAAGGATACCCAAACAATCCCAAGTGATTACGATATGATTCTTACAGGTGATTTAGGAAGCACCGGAAGCGAGCTTTTAATAAAGCTTGCTAAAAATGAATACGGACTTAATTTATCCCGTATCCATAAGGATTGCGGTACAATGATTTATGACTTAGAAAAGCAAGATGTACACTCAGGTGGCTCCGGATGTGGCTGTAGCGCAAGCGTTGTATGCTCATATATTTTAGACGAATTATCCTGCAATACATTAAAAAAAGTTTTGTTTATCGGTACAGGTGCTTTGCTCTCCCCCACATCATCAATGCAAAAGGAATCAATACCCGGTATTGCTCACGGGGTATTATTAACTAATGAATGAGGTAAGATTTATGGAACAAGGAACAAAAGCTATAAAGAATTTTTCTGATGTTGCCAGAACTTATGTGAGAATATCCTCTATAAAAACGGCTTTAACAGTATTTCTGGTAGGATATACAGTAGTAAAAGCACTCAGAACATTTAAAGACGAATAGTAAAAAAGGACACAGATTTCTACAATGAAACCTGTGTCATTAATTTTATTTCTCTGTAAGTCTTATTAACAGCTCTGCAAAAAGACTGTTAGCCCACGCAAACCACGGCCTTGTAAAATCCTCTGCATCATCTTTATTAAAGGATTCATGCATAAGGTAAGTACCTGCATGTGAATTCCTGATCATCTCAAGGCATTTTTCAATTTCTTCCTTATTATCACTTGTTAATGCCTGCATAGCTAATGAAATATGCCAGATTTTATCGTAACCTGTATGAGGGCTTCCTATACCCTTTGCAACTTCACCCTCAAAATACCATGGGTTTTCGTTAGAAAGAATAAACCTTCTTGTATTCTGATAAATTTCTTCATCTTTACCGCAATAGCCGATATACGGCGCAGAAAGAAGGCTCGGTGAGTTTGCATCATCCATAAGAAGAATATTACCTAAGCCATCCACTTCATATGCATAAATCTGACCAAATTTACTATGATCATAAACGCCGTACTTTCTGATACCCTCATCGATTTCACAAGCCAAAGAACGGCATTCAACCTCTAATTTTGTATCATTATAACCCTCATTTACCAATTCAGCGGCTTTCTTCAAAGCACACACAGCCATCATATTTGCCGGAATTAAATAGTTGTACTTACATCTGTCATCCGATGGGCGGAAGCCTGACCATGTCATACCTGTATAAGCAACATCGTTACCTTTTCCGTTATTAGGAAGTGTATCTGTTTCAGGTGCATTAGGTCTGTGGAAAAAGTATTTTGACTTTTGCGGGTGATTTTGTTCTCTTATAAAAACCTCCACAATTGTTTTTATCATATTGTAGAAATCTTCTGTGAAAATAGAGTTATCGAGAGTCTGTTTATAGTACTGATACGAAAGAAAAACCGAAGCACACAAGGAGTCCACTTCATACTTTCTTTCCCATATCATCGGGTGTTTAAAGTCTGTCTGGTCTGTGTCCCAACAGCTTTTGGCAACAGCGTTAAAAGCATTTGAATACGGGTCAAGGCAAACAAACTGAGCGTGCCTTGCTATTACGCTTTTAATGATATTTTTCAAGTCCTCATCCTGATTAACATAACGGATATAGTGAGTAAGCTGTGATGCACTGTCTCTAAGCCACATTGCAGGAATATCACCGGTTATAACGAAATACCCGCCATCATCAAGCTTGGTAACGGTTGTTTCTATTGTATTAAGAAAGCACCCTTTAAAGAATGGAGCAAGCTCAGGATATTTCACCTGTAGCAAAGCAGTTATTTCATCCGCCTTATTCAAGAGTATTTTCGGAATTTCCATATTTTTCTCCTATATGTACCATTTTTTTTAGTATATCACGGCAAAAAACTTAAAACAATGGTCATTTTGCAAAGTTTTTACAATTCAAATTTGTTTAACTCTCCAAAAATGAAAAATTCATAAAATTGTTAATGATTTCACAAACAATATGGTGTATAATGGAACAAAAATGACCTAAGGAGGTTTTTGCGATGGCAAATCGTATAGTATTAAACACAATTTCATACCATGGAAAGGGTGCTATTGAGAATATTCACCCTGAGCTTGAAGGCAGAGGCTTCAAAAAAGCTTTTGTTTGCTCCGACCCTGACCTTATCAAATTCGGTGTAACAGCAAAGGTTACAGATTTACTCGACAAAGCAGGTTATCCTTACGCAGTTTTCAGCGAAATCAAGGCTAACCCAACAATTGAAAATGTTCTTGCTGGTGTTGAAGCTTACAAAGCAAGTGGTGCTGACTGCATTATTGCAATCGGTGGCGGTTCAGCAATGGATACTGCAAAAGCAATCGGTATCATCATTGAAAACCCTGAGTTTGCAGATGTAAGAAGCCTTGAAGGTGTTGCACCAACTAAAAATCATGCTGTATTTACTATTGCTGTTCCAACAACAGCAGGTACTGCTGCAGAGGTTACAATCAACTATGTTATTACAGACGTTGAAAAGAAGCGCAAATTTGTTTGCGTTGACGTTCACGATATTCCTGAGGTTGCAGTTGTTGACCCTGATATGATGTCTACAATGCCTAAGGGGCTTACAGCATCAACAGGTATGGATGCTCTTACACACGCTATTGAAGGCTACATTACAAAAGGTGCCTGGGAAATGACAGATATGTTCCACATCAAGGCAATCGAGCTTATTGCAAAGCATCTTCCGGGTGCATGCGAAAATACAGCAGAAGGCAGAGAAGGTATGGCTCTTGCACAGTACATCGCAGGTCAGGGCTTCTCAAATGTAGGTCTTGGTATTGTTCACAGTATGGCTCACGGTCTTGGTGCACTTTATGACACACCTCACGGTGTTGCAAATGCTATTCTTCTTCCATCAATTATGGAATACAATGCACCATGCACAGGTGAAAAATACCGCGATATTGCTAAGGCTATGGGTGTTGAAGGCACAGATGCAATGAGCATTGAGGATGCAAGAAAAGCCACTGTTAACGCAGTTGTTGAGCTTAACAAAAAGGTTGGTATTCCTGCTGACCTTAAGGGTATTCTTAAGGAAGAGGATATTCAGTTCCTTTCAGAAAGTGCTTTTGCTGATGCTTGCCGTCCCGGTAACCCACGCGACACAAGCGTTGAAGAAATCGCAGAACTTTACAAAGCACTCCTTTAATTTTCGATTTTAATAAAATTTATGTGTCTCGGTTCACAAAAATTCATTTTGTGAACCGAGACACTTTTGTTACCCTTTATTTTTTATCATTGCAGCAATTTTGCATGCCCTTGCATACGCTTCACTTACATATTCTTCTATAGGCATTTTATCGTACTTATCATTTTCATGACGATTTGGTTTTGATTTATTATTAAGCTCAAATGTAAGTATATCATTATACCCGCATTTAACAATCCTGTCAGTTAATTCATCCCAATCTGCTATGCCGTCAAAGGGAAGAAGATGTAAATCATCATGCCAGAAAATTTTGCCGTTAAAATCCTTGATACCCAGGTTATCGTTAATATGTGTAGCAATGAGCTTATCGCCATATAATTCAAGGAGATTTTCAGAGAAATTATAGCACATTTCGTGGCCGCTATCCCAACAAAAGCCTACACATTCCCTGTCTTTATATCTATCAAGCACAGCCTTTAAATACTCTGTTCCTTCTGTATTCTCAAAGGCTATTTTAACACCCGTTTTTTCTGCATAATCTATTACCTTGCCATAATTCCGGAGACCTGTTTCGGTAGGAATATATTCCTCGTCAAAGCCAACATAAACATGGCAAACCATAACAGGTACATTGTGTTTTTTGCAAAGATCTATGCAATGCTTCAACTGCTCTATGCCCTCTTGTGCCTCCTCCTTGCAGGACTCATCCCACATATCTGCACACATATTCCATGGGGCATGAATAGATTGGAAAGTCATGCCTTCTTCTTTAGCAACTGCGGCACATTCATCCACCATTTCATCTAACATATATCCCCAGAGAACGTTAAATCCGTCAAAGCCGATTTTTTTAAAAAGTCTAACCTGCTCTGCCTCGGAAATACCATAGGTACTACTTGTTGAAAGACACAACCTCTGCTTATACATAAAAACATCCTAACCTTTATCGTATATAAATTATTATATTCCTTACGTGGGTTATAGTCAACAAAAAGAATTTGTTTTGATATTCAATTTTTGTCGTTTTACAGTATGCTTAAGAGAGGGTTTTATATTGACCTTTTATTATATATATGGTATTATTATACTTGGTATTAAAAGAATTAACATTGGAGGTCTGTCTTCTGGTGAAGGAAAAACACAAGATAATAGGCAGAGTAGCTGTTTTAAGCGTTATAGTAGCTTTACTTGTTAGCTTTTTAAGCGGGTTCTTCTAGCCTACGTAGCTACTGCCTAAAACATTCTATACAACACGAAGCTTCAACAAAGAACAAAAAACAGAATAGCAACCACCTGAAAAAAATGTGTCACAAAAATCTCCCCAATCCAAAAATGGTGATGCTTATGCTACATACATAAGTTGCGGACAAGTTCTTTTTGAAGATATAAACAATGACAACTCTGTTTCTTATGAAAAGGATATTTTCAAAATTGCAGAAACAGGAAAAATTGCAAAGAAACAAACAGCTATTCCGATTAACGAAAAAGCTCCGAAAAAAGATAATCTTAACGTAGTTGTTTATTTTAAAAAAGGTTATTGATTCTGCTGTATTCACAGCATCTGGATAATAAACTTGGTGGATAGTTTAATTTTCAGAATTGATTTACAATAAATTTCAAAAAAGGTAAGGTAAGTTTATGGCTCTTAATTCTGTACCATTTTTGCTGTTTTTGGCAATAACAACAGCAATCTATTACATTGTTCCAAAAAAATTCCAATGGGTTATTTTACTGCTTGCAAGCTACGGCTTCTACATCTCAGGCGGATACGAATCAATCTTCTATATTTTAGGCACCACATTAATCACCTATATTGCCGGCCGTCTTATGCAGAACAAGCGTAACGACCTCCAGAAGCAGATTGCCGATTTAGGTGAAAATGCCACTAAAGAAGATAAACAGCAATTAAAAAAGACTGCTACAAAGAAAATCCACAGAATACAGGTAATCACAGTACTTATAAACCTTGGTGTTCTTGCTTATGTTAAGTACCTCAATTTCTTCATTGGCAATATCAACAACATTTTCGGCTTATTCCAATGGGATATTAACATTCCGCTTATCAATATGCTTGTTCCTCTCGGACTTTCTTACTATACCTTTAACTCAATAGGCTACCTTATTGATGTAGGCAGAGGCAAAATCAAAGCAGAAGAGAATATCGGTAAATTTGCATTATTCACCTCCTTCTTCCCTTCAATTGTTCAGGGTCCTTTATTCAGATTTGGTGATGTAGGTAAGCAATTACAGGAATCACACAATTTTGACTACACAAATGTTAAATTCGGTGCTCAGCTTATACTCTGGGGCTTCTTTAAAAAATTGTTGATTGCGGACCGACTTTCAGTTATTCCTGCTGCGATTTTCGCTCCTGACTTCATCGGTTATAGCGGTAGCCACGTCTTCTTTGGTGTTCTTGCATATTCCTTCCAGATATATTGCGACTTCTCCGGTGGTGTGGATATTGCCCGCGGTGCCGCACAGATGTTAGGCATAAACCTTCCTCTTAACTTCGAAAGACCGTTCTTTGCAACATCACTTGCAGATTTCTGGAGAAGATGGCATATGTCTTTGGGTGCATGGATGAGAGAATTCGTTTTCTACCCTATTATGCTTTCAAAGCCTGTAACAGCAGTAAGCAAGCATTTCCGTAAGCGCTACAGCGCATATGCAGGTAAGCTTGTTCCTTCAGTTGCCGCTCCGCTTGTAGTATTCTTCCTTATCGGTATCTGGCATGGTCTTACATGGCAGTATATTGTAAACGGCTTATACAATGCTATAGTTATCGCATCAAGCGTTGCGCTTGCTCCTGTTTATGCAAAATTAGCAGAAAAGCTTCACGTAAACACAGAGAACTTCAGCTTTAAGCTTTTCCAGATTGCAAGAACATTTATTGTACTTTGCATATCAAGAACAATTGTTAAAGCACCAAGCATCTCAGCAGCAGGTCATATGCTCTATAAGATGTTTACAGACGTTGACTTTGCATTTATTACAGGTGTTTCAGGCGAATTGTTCCAATACGGCATTGACGAAAAAGAAATGTTTATGGTGTTCATTTTCCTTTTAGTAGTTCTTGTTGTAGGTATATTACAGGAAAACGGCATAAAGCTTCGCGAAACAATCGCAAAGCAGAACATCTTCTTCAGATGGGCAATTTATTTACTTGCACTTGCCGCAATACTTATATTCGGCACATATGGTCCATCATATGACGCAACAACATTTATATATGGTAATTTCTGATAAAGGTAGGGAAATGTTATGATAAAATCATCAATCGCTCTCACAATACAGCACTTTGCCGAAGCTACGCCCGAGCAGATTGCTTGTATTGCAAACGGAGAAAAATGCACATACAAACAGTTGGCTGAATACAACAGAAAAACTGCTTTGTTTTTACAAAACAAAGGTGTAAAATGTGGTGACAGAGTTATTGTGGAAGCTGACCACACTCTCCCATATGTTTATTTCTGGTATGGCATACAGCTCCTTGGTGCTACATTTGTACCACTTGAAAAAGGTACACCATCACAGAGAATCCGTGAAATTGCAGAAGAGCTTGAAACAAACCTTATTGTAACTCTTACAAACCGTGAAGATTTAAGCGATGCTTGGGGTTTGGATTCCATAATAACTGAAATCGAAAACACAGAAGATTCATTTATCTCAACAGAGCCCGATGCAGACAGCCTTTCTGAAATCTTGTTCACAACAGGTACAACAGGCAAATCAAAGGGCGTTATGGTTACATTCAAAAATCAGGTAAACATTGCCCTTGCAGGCATTGAAACAACTAACATCAAGTCAGACAATGTTTGGCTTATTCCTACACCAATGAACCATGCCGCAGGCTTAAGAAAAGCTCATATTGCCATGGCTGTTGGTAGTACAGTTTGCTTACTTGAAGGTTTCAGAAACCTTAAGCAATTCTTTGGTACAATCAACGAATATGGTGTAACCTCACTTTACCTTCCACCATCAGCAATTCACTTTATGCTTGCTATAGCTTCAAAGAATTTTGCTGAACTTAAAGACCAGTTAAGATTCATTTACTCAAGCTCAACTGCATATCCTGAAACCGACAAAGAAAAGATGCGTCAGCTTCTTCCGAATGTTTATATGTACAATTGCTTCGGTTGTTCAGAAGCAGGCGTTGTTTGTACAGATGAATTCTGTGTTTCAGGTGGTTCAAAATACACAGGTAGTGTTGGTATTCCTAACTCCTTCAGCAAGATTATAATTCTTGATGAAGACGGAAACGAAATCAAAGACTCTTCACCTGAAAAAACAGGTCTTGCAGCTATTTGCAGTGACTCTGTTATGAAAGGTTATTGGAACGAGCCTGAGCAAACAGCAAAAGCTCTCAAAAACGGCATGCTTGTTATGAGTGATATTTGCTACTTTGCCCCTAACGGTGAGCTTATCCTTGTGGGCAGAAGTAACGACACAATTAACCTTGGCGGTTTAAAGGTTGCTCCCCTTGAGGTTGAGGAAACTGTTATGCAGGTTCCTTGCGTTGATGAATGTCTTCTTATTCCTACAACAATCGCAAATAACACAGCATTAAAACTCCTTGTTGTAGTAAAAGATGGTATGGAATTAAACGAAAAAGAAATCCGCGCAACAATTTCAGAAAAGCTTGAGCCATACAAAATGCCAAAATCAATTGTTGCAATTGATGAAATCATCAAAACCTTCAACGGCAAGATTGACAGAAAGCAAATGATTGCAAAGCACGGTTAATGATATGAAAAAAATCAAAATCGGTATATTCGGTGCAGGTCGTGGCATTGACATCGCAAACAACTTAATGTTATTAGGTTGTGAAATTGTTGCCCTTTGCGACTTTAACGAAGAAAGACTTAATAACGCCTTAAAAGAGCTCCCTGAAGGTGTTGCCGTTTTTTCGGATTTCGATAGCTTCATTGAACAGGAAATGGATGCAGTTGTTCTTGCAAACTATTTCCACGAGCATACACCCTACGCAATAAAATGCTTTGAAAAAGGCATACACGTTTTTTCGGAGTGCATAAGCAACGGAACAATGGCAGAAGGGGTTGAACTTGTTCGTGCATACGAAAAAAGCAAATCTATCTATATGCTTGCCGAAAACTACCCGCAAATGATTTTCAACCGAGAAATGAAAAGAGTTTGCGATGGTGGTACATTAGGTAAAATAGTTTATGCCGAGGGCGAATATAACCACCCCGTTCCAAGAGAATCTGCTGATTTTAATAAAACCTGTATATATTTTGCAGAGCATTGGCGAAATTTTTTGCCAAGAGCTTACTACATAACCCATTCACTTGCTCCGCTTATGTGGTCAACGGGTGCAACACCGAAAAGAGTAAGTGCAACACCTGTTTTTGGTCCACTTGATGAAATTGCAAGTGCAAGACAGGTTGGTGACAGAGCCGCTATAATTACCCTTTTAAATGATGATGAATCCGTTTTCAGGGTAACGGGCTGTTCCGCTTTTGGTGCTCACCACAATGCTTACCGCATTTGCGGTACAGAAGGTCAGATTGAAAATCTGCGTGGTACGGATGGTAAGGTGATGCTTCGGTATAACCAATGGTCTGTTCCCGAGGGTATGGAAGAGGTTAATCTTTACGAACCAAAATGGAATGATAAAGACGAAGAACTTATAAACAGTAGCGGTCACGGTGGTGGCGATTACATAATTGCCCGAATGTTCCTTGATTGTATAAGAGAAAACAGACAACCCGAGCATCCGTATGATATATACTCCGCTGTTACAATGTCTTCTGTTGCAATACTCGCCCACCGCTCAATTCTTAATGGCGGTATCCCATACGATATTCCCGATTTCAGACTCGAGAAATGTCGCAAGGAGTATGAAAACGACAGACAGACACCATTCCATGGCACAGATGGAAGCAAGCCCAACATTCCCTGTTGCTCAAAAACAGACTACAAGCCCACAGACGAGCAACTAAAAAATTATTTTGAATCATTAAAAAACTAACATAAAAAAGGCAACTGCTTCAATGCGAAACAGTTGCCTTTCTATTTTTTAGTTATTGATAAAGTTTTAATGTTTGCTTATTTTTAATCAAGAACATCGGCTATACCGCCAATAAATGAACCTAACGCGCCTGCGGTTTTGCTGCCCGCAGATGGTGGTGCAGAATGCGTTGAAGTAGGAACAGGTGCTTTGCCTATTGTTCTGTCAACAGGCGCGAGAAGAATTTTACCTGTACCGCGGTACACATTAACAAAACCTTCACCTGAAGCCGCAGAGCCAACAAGTGTTTTACCTGAACGTTCAACAGTAAAGCTTAACGTATCACTCCACGCAATAGCAAAGCTACCATCCACCTTAAGAACATCGTCCACAAGCTCAACCTCAATAAGTTCTTCTTGCGGACATCGGCATTCAAGAACAGCAACTCCATTACCCTCAAGAGCTAAATTGAACAAGCCTTCGCCACCAAGCACAGCAGAAGAAAGATTTGAACGAGCAACTAATTTTTGCTTTAATCTACCATCACAAGCAAGGAAAAGACCGTCATCAAGAACAACCTTGCCACTCCAATCACTTGTATCAAGTAATATAATATGTCTGTATGTAGGCTCTAAAACCAATACACCATCACCAACATACTCAGGCTTGATTGCACTTTCGCCTGTAACTTTGCCTTTAACAAGCTTACCTAAAAAGTCACCTGCACCCTTTACGCCTGTTGTTGCATTTACATTACCTACTGTCCACTGCATTGCCCCTGTCTGGCAAACAATTCCATCAGCCTTTGAAAGGTCACATATAACCTGCCTTTTCCTGATATTCATTTCGTCACAAAAATATGCAGTCATTGCAGTTGCAGGAGAAACACTAAGGTCTCTCTTATACTGAGCAACCTGAAATGGCCCTTTTTCTGCAATAATTGTAACATCATCGTTATTAGTAAAGTTATTAATTCTAAACATCTGAATACCTCCGTAATCTCATTTCGTTTAAAAAAATAATTCTTTTTAGAAGCTTATCAACTATGATACTATAGTTTATTCTTCAAAATAAATTGCTCCGCTTTGTGCGAAAATTAATGGTGGTAAATCCATACCCTTTTGCTCAGGGATTCTTGATGCTATAGCTATATCGTGGATTTTACTATATACAAACCCGGGCTCAAAAACAACGTGAGCACATACAAAGCCTTCTTTTTCAACAGGAAGAGTAATTGTAAAGTCCCCTGTTTTCTTTGCTGTGTATCTGTAGCATTCACCACGGGAATTGAACACCTGCAAAGTATGATTTCTGCGAAGCTTTTTAACATTAATTGTTACCTTTGTATTATCGGTAAGCTTTACAGTATCGCCTAAGATTGCATCATCGCTTACAATATCGATAAAGGTTGTGCCAACATCAAAACAAATTGTTGTGCGACCTTTAAGGATGGCATCAAGGATATCCTCAGGAGAATTTGATTTTGCGTATACATATGTTGCAGGCCATGTCAAAAGGTTAGTTATAACATAATCTTTGTGATAATCACTACCACCGACAACAGGGAGCTTGTGACCATTTCTTAACTGCTCGTGCCACCACTCTGTACATTCAAGGTTATCAAAATGTGTTGGAGCATTCCAGACCTCAAGAACATCTACATCTAATGCATTTTTCTCCCATCTCCAGGGACATTGCTTACAGTGGGGATGATTCATACAAATTACTGCACCACGTTCTTTGGCCTGATTTTTAACACGCAAAAAATCTTCATAGGTTTCGCAAGTGTCGTAATCCTCCTGATCTATAACATCCTTTACACCCCACATATTGCAATGTCCACCATGCTTAGTAAGCTCCGCACCATAAATAAGTGTTATACCATCAACCTTGGGTAACTCCTTACAGTTGACATTGTGGTCTGTAATCATAAGAAAATCAAGTTTATTCTTTTTAGCTTTAGTAATAAGCTCATCAAGTGTTAAGCCACCATCGGAGGCTGTTGTATGACAATGTGGTACGCCTACATACCATTTATAACCATTATTGCTCATTTGTATGCTCCCACTCCTTGTTCATTACAACAAATGTCATTCTTTCATGTACGCTTGCATCACCATGATTTGTGCCATAACCGCCATGGTCTGATGTTACAATAATGAGCCAATCTTCAGTTTCGTAAGTTTCTCTTGCTTCAATTGCCTTAATCACTTCGTAACCGTAAGCATCTTCTGTTTTAAATGCATCTTTATATACAGGGTTATTGTATGAGAAGCCGAAATCGTGACCCGCTGAGTCTGTATCCTCATAAATGATAAATACAAAGTCTGCACAATCCTTGCTTGTAACTTCTTTCATAGCGCCTGTGTGAATATCTTTTTTGTTTTTACGAAGATTATAATCGACATCAATATCATTTTCTTCACAATATGCCATTTCTTCTAAGTAAGTTGCGCCATTTCTGGAGAAATGACCCTTCCACTTTGTAATGAAAGCGGAACTGTCTATTGTACCTTCCTCAGCAAGGCTTATCATAAGTGTTTTAGGGTCAACGGCTTTTGTTATACCATTTCCTGTTACACCATTAACATCAGCCCACACACCTGTAAGAATTGAACACCAACCCGGTGCTGTAGATGTATCCTGAGTATTCTTTTCAGGATAATTCACACCGCCACAATATGTAAGGTTATTGGATGCACCATTTTCAAGAAGGTAGCTCACTGCACCATTTTCCTGTTTTTCTGCAAGGATATCTGCACGACAACCATCGTAACCGATAACAACTACCTTTTTCTCTGTTTTACCCTCAGGTAATTCAGAATTATAATGTTCTGCAATAACATCATACAGGTCGGTCTGAGGATATGCGGTTTCAACTGTGTTCTCATAGCCTACAGCATCAACATTTTGTCTGAATAATTCCTCTGTATCATCTTTATCCTTGTGGTATCTTGTAAAATACAGCGCTAAAGCACCTGCAACAATACCAAGTACAACAACTACAGAAACAACCAAAAGTATAGTTTTCTTTTTATTTTTCACTATCATTCCTCCTCGACAGCAAGATTTTCTTCGTGACGTTTAGCTCTTATTTCATCAAGTTCACTATACATCTGTTCTTTCTTTTCACCTTCAATATCATAAGATGTTTTAAGGATAATAGCCTTAAGAACATTGGCAAGAGTATAGCCAAAGAGCAGGAAGGCAAGAATTTTAAGACAAGTATCAAGATATGTAGGCTGTGCCTGCATCGTTTTAACGAGGTCACCCTCTGCAGATGACATATAGCCTGCCCAGGCAATCATAAATGGTATGGCAAGCTCTTTAAGATAGTTACAGCCTGCGTTAATCCAACCGGGAACAATTCCCTGAATAGCTTCCATTCTTTCTCCGCATTGCCATTCAAGATAGTCGAGAAACTCCACATTGAAATGGGAGTTCGAAAGCTCCTGAATACCGATACCGATACCGAAAATAAAATAGAATACATAGAAGAATATACTATTCCAACCGGTAAAGAACATAATACCAAACTGTGCCTCAACAAAGCAGATTGCGAAAAGTATACCTGCTGATACAAGTGAATACGGACCACAGAACTTGAGAAGCTTTGTAGGCTCATATTTACTTGAAAGCTTTGTAGCAATAATATTGCCAACAACAGTACCAATAGCGGTAGGTAAAGTAAGAAGAAGGTTTTTTGATGAGCCAACTGTAATTGCAGCAAGGTATGTAGACATTCTTCCAAGCCACGCAAAAGCATTAACCCATTGCATTGCATGGTAAGCTCTGTAATTCTTGTATTTAAAAAGTGAGAACAAGGCCTTTGAAATCTTAACCTTTTCCTTCTTAGGAAGTTCAATTCTTTCCTTGCAGAAAAGACCGCACATAAGGTTGCCAAGCATGGTAACAGTTGCGGCAACAATTGCAAGTGTCATATACATTGCGTTTTTATTATCGCTAAAAAGTCCGTAAACGAATGTTGCAATATATGCCCCACCATAACCAAGATAATATGATAACTGCCATATTGTTGCAACATTTTTCTTCTCCTTGTGGTTGGGAGAAATAACCTGCACAACATTCTGACCATAATTATTGAATGTGTTGAATATAGTCTGACAGCAGGCTATACCATAGCGAAAAAGCGTCATCTGCTGAATTGACCATCCTTCAGGCACATAGAAATAGAAAACTGTAAGAAGGAACACGGGCACAAGGCAGATTATATACCATTGACGATATCTACCCCAGCGTGTTTTCCACTTCTGAACAATGATTCCCGCAAGAGCACCTATAGCAATACCCAAGATGGTTGTAAGGGTTGACTGCACCGCAAGAATGGATGCAATTTCATCTGAATTCACACCAACAGGTCCAAAATAAAGCTCGTGCAGGAAAGCTGCAGCAAGAGTGCCTGTAAGAGTTGTACCGAACTGACCACCCACACGGGCCAGCATTATACAAACATATTCAAATTTTGTAATATACTTACCCTCATTAAGAGAAGTTGTGCCCTGCGGTTTAGCAATAGCATAGGCAGTTTGCTTTTTCATAACAGCATCATCTCCGTCGTTTACACTTTAGCTAATTTTAACATTATTTTTCAACAATATCAAGTTTTTTTTGTTTTGTTTTAACACAAAAAATAAAACAGTATTCTTCTATAATACAATAAAAAATGAGCAGATTTTGAAACCTACTCATTTTTCTTTACTTTTAGATTTCACTTACGCTCCACTTAACTATCAAAAATCCACCTACAATAGCTCCCACCTTAAGCAGAGAGACCGCAACTGTTGCAACAATAAGCGGAAGCACCTGCACTTATGTCACGGTAGCATACAAGGATACAATATCTTTTTCTCCCACATGAATATAATGAACATCACAGAAATTATAAGAACAATAACTCTACGCAGATCTGTCTTAATTATGTTACTCATAATGCATCTTCTTAAATTTAAACACCATTATTCAGCACAATAGATTTCTATTGCTTAGCAAATAAATTCAGAAGTGCCGTCACCATTTTTATCAATATTATTTTTGAAGCATCCATCGGCAACATGCATCTGACCAAGACCTGCCAAAATCTCTTTTGTGTAAGTGTAACAGGTTTCAGTAATGTAATTTTGTAAGCATTTAACAAGGTCTTGTACCTCAGCAGAATCAGGCTCATCCCCATTTTTCCTTAGCATAAAAAACAAAAAGCACTTGATTTTTAATAGTTAGCAACCTCGTTAAATTGAAATTGACTATTCTGAATCAGGTTGTTGACCATCGTGAGCTAGCCACTTACATTCGGTAACCTCCATATTTGTAAATGTTGCCTTGAATGAAGATTCTTCAGGACTGCAAGCATAAATTCCAAACTGAATCTTGCCCGCACCATTCCATATATGGCACACTCTCATCTGCTTGAATATAACACCATCTTCGGAGCATTCAACACAATAATCGTCTTCCCTTCGGCTGAACCTGTACCACATTGATTTAACATCTGCATCAATTTCAGTTGTTGCCCAATCAGAGTAACCACTGTTTGTAACAACAGAACCCAAGTGTTGAAACTGCTCATTTTCATATTCAATTGAAGCCTTGAGCCAGTTATCACTATCAAGGTACATAACTATTCCACATTGGTCAAAGCGGTGCTTACTATCAAATTCGGTTTTCACAGTAAATGAGAAAAATCTTTCATCGGTTTCCATCTGCAAAACCGGTGCATTATCATTTCTGAAATGGTAATATGTCCTCTGCCATAAATCTGTATTAGGAACAGTAACAATTTCAATCTTATCAGCAGAAATCATATAGTCAGCAGGCTCTCTTACCCACTTTAATTTATTTATATCAAAAGTCATAATCACACCTCGTCAAATTTTTTTATGAAACAATTATACCACTCTCAGAAAATAAAAAACAACAGTAAAAAACAAAACTTTTCATTTCATAAACCGATAAAACGAACAAAATATTACGGGAGTTAACAAAAAATCCTTGTGTTATTTTCGAAATCTTGCTACAATTAGATGGTAAAATTCTTTTCAAAGCCATATTGTTAAAAGGGTGCTTTTATGAAAAAAACAAGAAAATTATTATCTGTTATACTCTCATTACTGATAATTATATCAACAATGCGAATATACATAGAAGCAGTATGGGAAAAAACAACAGAATCCACACAACAACCAATATTTGAAAACAATTATTCTGTTTCAAATGTTGGTGACATCAATGAAGACGGAGCAGTTAATGCAAATGATTATCAACAGCTTATAAATACAATCCTTGCAGATAACCATGAACAAATTGAAACTGAAAGCTACGATGATATTATCCGTTATGATTTAAATGGTGATGGGTATCTTGATGCGTTAGATGCTCATCTTATGAACCTATTAATAAATGGTTTAAAAACTGTTGACGTATATGCTGTTGGTGATTACGATTGCAACGGTAAAGCGTTTGAAGAAACAGATTTAATTGCAATTAAACACGCTATTGAAAACCCTACAAAACTTTCAACTGCCGAAAAATATGCTTCTGATATAAATTGTGATGGTAAGTTGAGTGCAGAAGATTTAACGGAATTTACTGCTATTTATGGCGAAATTGCAGGCATACAATGCGAAGACAATGCAAAGGTTTATTATAGATGGGAAAACAAATACACAACCTGCACGGCAACTGCAATGTGTACCATTTGCAACAAGAAAATTGTAGCAGAAACTGTTAATACAACAAATGAAACACTTTCAGAAGCAACCTGCACAGCAGATGGCGAGATAAAATATACCGCATCATTCAAAAGCAAGCTTTTTGAACAAAAAACAACAGACATCGTAAAAAAAGCTGAGGGTCATAGTTGGAGTAATTGGAAAACCGAAATTATAGCTACTGCTTTATCGGCAGGAAAAGAAACAAGGTCATGCTCTGTTTGCCAAATAAATGAAGAGAGAGTAATTGACAAGCTTAATTTAGATACCCGCATTGTTGCATATTACACGGTAGCAGGCAATAAAGTCATTAATCTTGTCAATGGCGAAGAAATGGAAAATGCTGTTGTAGATAATGACGGTTATTTCAGAGGAGGAAAAGTTAACCTTCCTTCTTCTTATGAAAAAGCAAGTATTGAAGCCGTAATGGTTTACAATAGATTGTCCACAGATTTACCTGTTGGAAATGGTTTGAGTTATTATGGCGGAACCTTCTTATTTCAGGAAGCTGTCAATCCGAGCAACTGGGGTCTGGTAAAAACTCCTTTCGGCGGCGGACAGATTGGCACAAGCTTCATATTGAGACCCTCTTTAAATTATAACAAGAGAGTTATGAGTGGAGGAGAATCTTATTGGTGCCTGGCTTTCGATAAGAACGAAACTACTCACGCATTGCAAATTAATGATGATTACATTGAAAAAGCACATTGGTCTAATTACATCAATAGCACTTTCACGTTATCCGCAGAACACCAATTCAAAGAATTTGTAGTATATTCTGAAAAGCTTACAAAAGAAGAAATGGCTGACCATTTTTCTAACGGTGAAATCTCTCTGAGTGCAGACAGTAATACAATTATTGGTCGTGTTAATAATGGTATTACAGGATTGGGAAGCGCCTTTGCATTTACTAAAACCGGGCAATATGGTATTCCTGAATGGTTTGATACCGGCACCAAGGCAGGCAATTATTCTATTAACGATGGAAACGGACAGATATTAAATTACACCATTTCTGATTATGTTGAGCCGGACCTTGGACTTGACCATAGCAAATACGAAAGTGTTCATATCATAAAAAAACCTGAAACCTTACCCATGGGATATAAGTATGCATTATCTGCAGTTCCTTATCCCTTCAATGTAAATCACGATGGTATTTCTGAACAATACGATGTTTCTTGGAAATCTTCAGATGAAACCGTAGCTTTGGTAATTGACGGAATGGTTATTCCTCAAAAAACCGGAACCGTTACTATTACAGCAACATTAAGAGGAACGGGAATATCTGACAGTTGCACAATCGAAATTGTAAATAAAAATGCAACAAATGATATTGCTATCAAAATTTCTGCTGAATATATCAGCGAAAACGGAAATTCGTTTTCTGAAAACGACTACGTTATGACAACCAATGCTATTTATGATGCTATCTCAGAAGCACACAGGGATGGTTATAATCACATTATCTTCCCCCAAATTGACTTTTATGCCGTCCCCACAGGAACTGAATTCTACATTCCCAGTGGAACGACAGTTGAATTCCCTAAAGGCTCTACTTTCCATATGATGCCAAGTGATCTGGCTAAAACTAAGGGATACACATATTTCAGAATGGGCTGGGGCTGGTGGAGCTGTGCTATTCCTACCGAAAAAGCTTCTGTTGAAAAGGATAAAAGCGGAAACATTCTTGCTTATTATTGCAGAAACTCACATTTGATAATTGATAAATATTATGGCGAATTTTACGAGGAAGAAGCTTCAATGAGCGAACTCCACGCAGGTGCTAACCAATATCAATGGAATTGCAACCTGTTGAGCATCGGAAAGCGTGCAGAATTTTGCTCCGTTGAAGTAAGAGAAGCTAACTGCCCAACCGGTTTCTTTATAACAATGGGCGGAAAAGGAAATTCTGAATTAGTTAATGGTGATCAAGGCAGTATTGCCGCAAATAAATTTGTATCAGGATGGTTAAATGATAGTGGCAAATTGGTTGAAAATCCTGATTGGATAAGTACTAACGATTTCTACCGGGTATCTAAGGCTGTTAATGGTATGGATACCTTACACGAATACTACATTGGCAATTGGGAACACAATCTTGTTGTGGCAACTCAGCGTTTGTATGACATTTTGTGGTATGATGAAGAATATAATCTAATTGGGGCTAATCGATGGCAATATATTGATGAGGGGTACTCTAACAAGCCTGAGAATGCAGTTTATTTTAAATTGTCTATACAGCAATCCGAACTACCTACAGGCACAGATGAATATGTAAGAATTTGTCCTGATGAATCCTCAAGATTCTGCGAAATTAAAAATACGAAAATTATAAACAGCGCTGTCGGATTGGCATCTGTTATCGGAGCTACTGAGGCTTGTTGGATTCATGATAATTATGTATCCGGAGATGGGTTGCTGTATGGTGCAAGTCGTTCTCTTGATTTAGAGGATGGCTGGGCCGGAATGAGAGGCACAATTATTGAAAGAAACATTCTCAGGAAATATGCATACTCCGGTAGTAGCGATTATCGTGGTCCTGACTCAGGCGTTTTAGCTCTTGCTTCGGGTTACAATACATTTATTATTTCTAATTACCTTGGTGCAATTCAGCAAAGTAACTATAATGTAGCAAATACCCATATTATTAATAATGTTGTGCATTCAATGTACAGTTCCTTCAGTAGCGGAAAACCTAACGACATCAGAACTAAAATCAATGCACATACTTATTACAATGTTTTAGGCCAAACCAGTAACGAAATATCTTCAAACGGTGTAAACTATTACTACCAAAACACAATAATCCCAACTGTAAATCTTTGGTAAAAAAACCAAAAAATCCGAGATCCACTGCGAAGAGTGGATCTCGGATGAATTTTTGTATTGAATTTTACAAAGGACTTCCGCAACTGCCTGTCCAATGGCTCATAAGACCTGAGGTTGAAATTCCACCCACATCACCGTTTTGCTCAACAAGTATTACCTCAGCGCCATTTTTTGCAGCAGTATATGCTGCCGCAAAGCCTGAAGGACCGCTTCCGAGAACAAGAACATCAGTATGTAGTTCAAACTTTTCAATCATATTAATACCCCTGCAAATTCTTATTTGTCTATTTGAATTTTAAATAAATTTGTTTGATTGCTTATGTTTTATAATTCTAAACAGGCCTCATAAATTATTTAGAAGTTACTTCACAATACTTGCCGATGCTGAACCTTGTTTTCGGGAATCGCTGTTTTTTTCCGCGAAAAGTTATACCGTCAAGCTCAACCTGAACCGTGTTTGTGTTGCTGTTCGTACCTGCGATTTTCGGTTTCATATATGAAGTGTAAGAAATGTTTCTGAATACAATGTTTTTAATCTCAAAATTCTCCGCTTCCTCATCATAAATCTTTACGAGAATTGGTCTGCCTTCATCACGGAATATTTCAATATTCTCAAAAACAACTCCGTCAATACTGCCTTCAGTCTGCTCTGCTACAACAACAAGTGAACCGATTCTGTCGTTATCCCATATACCGTCACGGTAAATTACAGCACAGTCACGAAAAGCTACATCGGAAATTTTCTTGTTGACTTCCCCCGTGATACCGAAGCATCTTGCATATCCGCCCCAGGCAATGCAGTTTGTGAATGTGATATTTTTGCTGTCCGTTGTACCGCCGAGAGCCTTTACCTCGAAGGTGTCATCCGCCACTCTTGCAAAGCAATTATCAACAGTTACGTTGTGGCTGTTGCAGATTGCAAAGCCGTCGCAGTTGCCACGGTTGCCGATTATATCTACATTGTCAATACTGACATCGGTACAGCAGTATGAAATAAACGACCATTCGGGCGAGTTTATGATTTTTACATCACTGACATTTACATTATTGCAGTTGGTGAAAACAACACCTCTTCTCTCGCGTCTGTCAAGGCGAGTCATATCTATTACGCCTCTGCCTGCAAAGGTTATGTTGTTGCAATTATAAAAATTTATAAACGGGTACCTTGTAAGCCCGATTGCATTGTCACCCGGTGCAGTCGACTCAAGGTATTTGTCTTCATCCTCAACACAGTCAATATCGTAAAGGTGATTTGCAAGAACATAAGCCCCTTCTCTGAGATAAATAACCAGATTATTGTGTGCAACGAGGTTAACATAGTCGTATTGATATACACCTTTATCAAGAACCCAGACATTATCTTCTCCGTATTTCTTTATGTATTCTGCAATTTCTTTATCCTCATCAACCTTTTCGCGCACCATAAGAGTATAGCCGTAATATTGATTTGCTTTGTTAAAAAGGAAGGTATAGATTCCTGTTTTATTGATTGATGCTGTTACGGTGTTGTCTTTACACTGTGCCTTTACACCGTGTGATTCAGGTAATACAATGGCATTTTCAAGCACAACATCAGCACCGGTTATTTCAATATTGAATGAAAACTCCTCGCTTGAATCAACATAAATTTCGGAGAAAGAGTGGAGAGTACCCGTGTCGTCAACACGTATGAAAACCACCGAAGCATAAACGGGGATTTCCTTTCCGCTTACCTTTGCGGTGTAATAAGGTGATATTGTTATGCCGTTTATATCGTCATAACCGCCGGACTGAACATATTCAGGGAGCTCAGCCGATGCTCTGCCTACAAGCTCCTGCTCGGTAAGCCCTGCCTCTTCAAGAGTGATGATTGCATCTTCCGGATATTCAAGATATGAAAAATCAAAATTCTCGCTTTCAGGATAAACCGTTGCAGGAAACAACAGATTCGAACAAAAAATTGAAACAGTTGTGAAAATTGTAAAGAAAAATTTAACAATAGCTTGCATTACCTTTCCTCCTATTCTTTACCTAAACATTTCCTTGTATCTACAAATTGGAATTTGTTGAACAAATTATTAATTGTTTTACTGTACTTATTAGTACGTATATGTGTCGAAGCCCTCAACCCAAAATGTTTTGTCTAAAAGTCTGGGTTGAAAAAACTTGAACACTTTCTTCACCTTAAACCCGTCAACTGTTTCTTTGAAACCGTTTTTTGTTCTCAAAAATTCTATTGCTTCATTAGCATTATCAAAGGAACTGTAAATTCCAATGTCCTTATTTTCAATATGGTCTATAAGTTTATATTTATGAGAAACTTTGTAGCATATCATTTTTTGTGCAACCCCTCATCAAATTTTTATTTGTCATTTCATAAAGCATAGCTTTATCGGATACTTTGGGTTAATTTGTGTTGTATTTTTGTTAAAAACAACATTTTCTGCATTTACTTCAACCTTGGGATAAATGATTTTATCTGCTTGCGGTACGATATCAAAACAAAGCTTTGAGTTTTTGAAATCTATATTTTTCAGTGTTATATTTTCAGTAGGATAATTTGAATGAAGCAGAATATCAACATCATTTTCCAAAATGATATTTTCGAGAGTGATTTCACCTTGAGGAACGCACACACAACCGGGATAGAAACTTCGTGCATATGTGTCATAATTAAGACTTACGGCAATTCCTATATTACGCTTTTTCTGAAGTCTGCAATTTCGTATTATTATATTGCGACAACCGCAGTCAAATTCTTCCGTATTGCGCACAACAACCCAATTTATACCGTCATATTCCATAATTCCTTTTTTATGGCAAGGCGGTGTATTGGAGGTGTATAATTTTCCGTCTTTCGGATTCATCAGAACACGATATGTTTTACCATTAACCGCAACGGTATCCGAGTGCTGAACCTGCATTCCTTTGTGCCATCTGCACCAGGCACCACCAAGAATCCTACAGAAAAATCCGGTTGTTGAGTTATCATCCAAATCAATACAGTTTTCGATTATTCCGTTTTCAATCCAACCTATATGAGTATTTGAGGTTGCGTAATCAAAGGCGTTGAGTGCTATTGGGTCATCAAATGTACGGAACTTGCCGTTTCTT
>JAZSCV010000084.1:0-19183 GCA_045530855.1 Acutalibacteraceae bacterium | reverse complement strand
TGACCTTCACGAGGATCTTGCGGCAGAACAGAAGGCGCGCACAACCTATGACAACATTCTTCGTCTCGTTGATGACCCTGATGTGCGTGAGCCAATTAAATTCCTCCGTGCAAGAGAGCTTGTGCATTATCAACGATTTGGGGATGTAGATCTTTGATAGCCTGTCCGCTTTCTTTGATTAATACAGTAAAGATTTTTTACATATTGACAGAACAAAAAGCAGAGTAGTATCACATATTTTTGTGTACTACCCCGCTCTGTCTTATACTAAATTTTTCAATAAAGTTTTGGGGTTGTCATATTATCAACTTCTGCCAAAAGTGTTTCCGCGATTTCGCGGTTTTGGAGTCGCATCATTGTTTCTTGGCTAGTACCGAATGACAGTAAGTTTATACTACCATACCACACAGTTTTACCATCCAAAACCGCATATTTCTGATGAATCATACTGTGAGCAACAACATTTATACCACATTTCTGAAGTAACCCGATATTTTCTTTAACTCGTTGTCATTCATCTTCATTATAATCTTCAGGACATCTTGTTACAACAGTTATTTCTTAGATATATTACACTTGTTTAGCTGCTATATCAGCAGCAATTTGGTTAAGGTTGGATATTATAAATTTCTGAGCATTTGCGTCATAAATATTCTTTTTATATGGCACACCTTGAGGATTAACCGCATCAATCGTTAATATACCGAGTTGCTCGCCTTTGGGTGTTGTAACCTTCTTCTTACTTCCTGAATATATGTTTTCAACAAGATATCCATTATCAACAAGCCAATTAGCAATATGTACTGCAGGGAGTGTTTTGACATTTTCGTCCAGCACATCGCCTATTCTTTTTGAAATAATTGATACACCTACAGGGTCCTGTGTTATAAGGATTTTTGAACACTGTTCATCTGTAATTGAAAATGCTATTTTCTGAGGTTTTGCCATTCTTCCTACAACACCGCCATTGTTAATAACATCCTGAAGGACGTTAGAAACATAAAACAAACATCTGCTGATTCGAACATTATTTATTACTGAATCATCTTTGATAATCTCATCTGTTAACGGATCAATACCATTGGCTAATTTATCTATATAATTCTTTGCGTGTTGCATTGTTTCAAGTTCGGTCATAATCAATTCCTCCTGATAAACACCAAAATAAATATTTTTTTAATTTTTGGCTACTAGAACCTCAGCAGATATTACAATTTTTCTAATTTCAACCGGGTTTTGTATTATTGTTTATTTCTTTTTTCTTTAAGTGATTTTAAAATGTCGTTGATATTGGATTCTTTCGCAACCTTTGGATAATCCTTTTCAAAATCAATTAAAATATCTTTTGACTCTACTTCGTCCTTTTTTACTGATGTGTAGATATTTTCAAAATCACCATTTTTTAGCGCATCTTTAATAAAAGGTTTTGAATCTTCAGGGAAATCATCCCAACCGCCATAAAGATTTGTAACTGCCATTTCTATTTTTTCAAAAGTAATGGGTTCACCTTTCTTTTCGTGTTCTGCCAAAATTCCGATAACATCAGAAAGATCGTTTTTATATTTTCTTCCTGAGCGAAGCTTCATAGCAATCAGATATTCTGCTGAAATTGTACGAATATTGAGAACACCGTAAAAAGTTTTGTAATAAACCGAAAATTCATTGAGCTTTGGCGAATATGAACCTGTCTTTACAAAATCTGCATTTAACCATCCGGTTGGCAAATCATATTTATCTCCAACCAGATTTATAGCATCCTTCATTGCAGAACCTGCGTGAATTACAGCATCAACATCTGTAGTCATATCTCGAAAGCCATAATTAGTAAGAATAGCTGCACCACCTACAAGCACAATTTCTGCAGGCGTAGATTTACCGTTAATTCTCCTGAATTCTTTTGCTAACTCCTTGAGATAGGTATCAAGATTTTCTTTTGTAAAACTGTTAGATGACATTTCTAATCTCGCTTTCTATAATGTTGAATCTCCTGAATTCGGGAATACATTCATCTATTGCTTTCTGCTTTATTTTTTCATTTTTAGAAACCTTTGCCGCAACCAATACACTTGCAGGGAAAAGAGTAGATTTTAGTTTTAACGTACGCATATTATCGTATTGTGTACAAAGCGGTATATTATTTTCTCTACTGATATAATCAAGCATAGCAAGAAGATACAAGCTTTCGGAATACCATTTTTTCTTATAATATTTACGTATCCGATCTTCTTCTAAAAGTTCAATAACAAATTCAATATCACCCAACTCTTTAAGTCTATGACAGGTGTTACTTTTAAACAATTCAAAGTCACTACGAACCTCTAAACAAGGTTCTACTAGGCTTTCCATCGAAACACCGAGCACCTTTGAAATACGGTAAATTGTTTCGGCAGAACATTTTTCAAGCTGTGCTTTACCACTACATATATCGTTTATTGTTGTATATGCAATTCCACTATCTTTAGATAAACGATATTGCGTAATATTTCTGTTTTCCATTAATTCATTTATTGTCACGATGTTTCACCTCCTGTTACTACCATTATATCGGTCAACCGTTACAATGTCAATAGTATTGGTATTTTATTTTCGGTTATGCAAACAACCGTTATTCAAATTCCCGTTCATTTGTCCCCTTTTTGTTTAATTTTTTCATAATTTGGCTTAATGCATCACTTTTTTTCAATATTGTTGTATTGGGGAAGGTCTTAGACTTGCGACGGTTAGATTGAACGAAAAGAATTTCTATGCTTTCAACCCAAGCTTTGATGGTAAAAATTTCAAGCCGAAAATGAAATGATGTTATTAAAGTAAAAAGTGATTGTACAACAACAAAGGCAATAGAGGTTTTTCTCTACTGCCTTTGGTTCTTTTATAAAAGATAATTATTCAGTTTTATTTCATATGAGGATATATTCTTCCCCTACGAGTGTTTCAAATATAACTGTATTTCCTGATTTGTTGAATGGGATTTCTGTGTTATCTGCCGACAATACAGCTTTAATGCCATCGCACTGCACAGTACATTTTCTGCCTTGAAGACTTTTGACTTTAAGGGAAGTGACATTTCCGTTTTTAAGCTCTGCCGAAACGAGGAATGCGCCATCTGCACGAAGATTTTCGAATGATGCATCAGATTTTTTGTTCCAGCACGGGAATAATCTGATAACACCCTCATAGCTTTGCATAAGCATTTCGTTAATTGTTGCAGGAACCATTGTAAGATGCTCAATACCACCGCCGTGGTGACGGAAAAGTCTGTTTGGCAAAGCGAACTCCTTAATATTCTGACGGATACCCTCAATAAGGAAGTCAGGATCGACACCAATTCTTGCTCCTGCAGGGAGATAGGAGTTGGAGCCGTTATCATCAAGCCTTCTGTCATTTATGAAATATGTATTTCTTGCAATTTTGAGAAGCTTTTCACCTGAGTTAAAGCCAATCTGAGATGCAGGATAAATATGCTGAAGACCAACTGTATTATCATCGCGCCAACGAATACCGAAAGCGGAATACCTAAAGCACGTTTTACCCTTCTTTATAAAGGTTGGGAAATCACTCAGATTTGCTATAATATCTTCCCACAAAGCATATTTTTCAGAGTTGAGCTTAAGCTCCTTTGCCATATCATAAACACCATTAAACAGTAACTTTACAAGCCCCAATGAGTTTATGGCATTAATGGTATTTACCTGACCAAAATGTGTAATATACTTAAAATTCTTACCACGATAATAAGGTATTTCGTGGGCGGCATCACCTTTAAGAATGTATCTTCCGTTTTTCTTCACGAGATAATCTTCCCAAAAAGCTGCTGTATTCAAAACAAAATCATAATAATTCTGGAGTGCATATTCCTTATCATAGGTAGCAAACCAATGCATTATGGGAATAACGCAAGCATAGGCTGCATGGCTTTTCTGACCAAGAAAAAGTATGCCGTGCTCTTTACAATCCGCCTGGCTATAGACATCAAGAGCCTTTGGACCAAAACTTACAGGAAATGCATAGCCCTTACACCCAAACATTTTTGCAAACCTTTTGGCTTCTTCTTTCATATCATTAACAGGAGCCATATAGCCCTCAAAAAGCTCAGGATGATTTGCAGAGAAAATGCAATAATAGGGCGCTTCATAATTATAATTCATATGGTAATCCCCCGCCCAAGGGAAAAAGTCATCTGTTACGAAGTTACCGAAAAGTCCGGGTGGAAATTCTTTGTTGCCCATACAGCCCGCCAAATGGTAAAGGCTTGAATTATAAAAGCTTTCGATTATCTTATCGTCAAGGGTAACCTTAGATACAGAAAAGAATTTTTTCCACTTCATCTGTGTTTTTTCTTTATCTTCATCATAATCGCTGTTTAAAGCCATTTCTATACTCTTATTTATGTAATCATCTGCATCAAAGTTTGTTGCAACAGAGATACAGTAACGAGTGGTTTTAAAGCCATCTGATACATTGGAACATATTTCTTTGAAGCCTACAGCAACCGCTGTTTCTCTATCCACCTCATCACCACAGAATCTACGAGAATGGCATACCACACCATTCTCTTCAACAATTGAATTCTGCGAGTTGCATGTATCGGGAAGCTTGATGATAACCGCCTTATTATCCTTGTTTTCGGGCGCTTTAATTTCAAAATATATACGATTACCCGGTGCAACAAAAAGCTCTATTTCAGTATCACCAAAGCTACATTCGAGCAGACCTTTATCAAAATATTGCTTAATGCTGTATTTTCCCAAATCAATATCGCTTATGCGCAAATCACCTACGGTTTTTATACCACCATCTTTACGGGCACCGCCGGCAAATTTCCAGAAATCACATTTTGAAATATGTATAATAAGATCTTTTTCGTCATTATCAAAAACAACAGCCAAATCTCCATTACCGCACATTGCACCTGCGGGTATTTTGTAAAGTATTTTGCCATCAACTGTGTTGACGGGCTTGGAGTTTATTTCGTTAAAATATGTATTCATTTTCATCATCACAGATATCATAATTATGTTATTGTTTTAAATCAAGAGAAGTTTTCAAGTATTTATCCGCTTCTTCTCTTGATTTGAAGATAATGATATTCTTATCTACTTTATATTTCTCAATTAAATTATAAATTTTCGTCAAGGTCGTTTTTGGAAATTCTTTAATAAACTCCTCAAATTCGGGGTCTAATTCCGTTTCAAGCCAGGGTAAATCGTACCTGCCCTTGCCTATTCTTTCAGTTGCGCCTTGTATACATACTTCTGTTGGCAAATCAAAAAGAAATACTGTATCGCACTCTTTAAGGCGCATTTCAAGTGTTCTCCCATAATTCCCATCAATTATCCATTCCGCTGTTTTGAATATTTCTCTTATTCTTTCATCAAACTCTTCCCTGGGGATGTGTGTTTTATCAGACTTGTGCCAGATGGCATCAAGATAATATAACGGTAAGCCTGTGAGTTTTTGCAGTTTTTCTGCAAATGTGGTTTTTCCGCTACCGGGGCAACCTATAACAATTATTTTTTTCATTATGAACACCATTTATCAGTATATTTTGTAAATAAATATTACCATTTATTAAAAGAGTTTTCAACATAATCTCTTTATACAAACAGGCTTTTATTTTATAAATATGTGTGGTATAATCTACTCATTGAGGTGTTTAAATGAAACTATTACTTATTGAGGATCAGGAAAGAATGGCGCAGGCACTTTGTGAAATTCTCAAACTGGAAAACTATGATGTAGACCATTGCGCGGATGGAATTGAGGGGCTTGAAGCAATAAAAACAAATATTTATGATATTATTATTCTTGATGTTATGCTCCCCGGTATGAATGGATACGAAATTGCAAAAAAATCAAGAGCGAGTGGCATTAAAACACCAATTCTGATGCTTACTGCTAAAACCGAGCTTGATGATAAAGTAAAGGGGCTTGATAGTGGTGCCGATGACTACATCACAAAACCCTTTATGACAAAAGAACTGCTTGCGCGACTTCGTGCTTTAACCAGAAGATTTACAACCACCCCCGATGGTACACTTTCTTTCGGTGATATCTCCCTTGACATAGAAACACTTACACTTTATTGCACAAAAAATGAGCATAATATAAGACTTAGCGAAAAAGAATATCGTATACTTGAATACTTAATATCGAATCACGGTCGCATACTTACACGTGAACAAATCGCAACAAAAATATGGGGCTATGAAAGTGACGCTGAATATAATAACGTTGAAGTTTATATGTCATTCACCCGAAAAAAGCTTGCATTTATAGAATCTAAAACAGAAATAAAATCCGTAAGAGGTATTGGTTATGAATTGAGGTGCCACAATGTTTAGAAAAATGCGTATAAAAATTGTTATTTCAATTATGTCCATACTTTTCTTTTTGTGGTTTGGAACAATTTTTGTTATTTATTCTTCTTACATAAAACAAATGTCTCACCAAAACTACAACCTTCTTGTTGAGCAAGCACACAACTATGTTTCTGAAAGCTTTTTAGAAGATATCAATGCTGTATCCCCTACTAACAAAAACGAAAGCATTGCCGGAAGCCCGGAATATGCATTAACAACGTTTTATACCGTTGCTTTTTCTGACGATGGTCAAACCTTTGAAACTATGAACGATAAGCCCACTGTTCACAGCAACGAAGAACTTGAAGCACTTGCAAAGGACATTGTGTATAATCGACATAGAGAAATTGGCGGAGAGGGAAAGCTCATCTATTACCATATTGACAAAGGCACTTATAACCTTGTTGTTTTTATGGATCTTACTATTCTTATTGACCGTGCAGCACCATTATTCCATTACACATGGATGTATAGTGCAATTGCTTTTGCCGTTTTCTTTATTCTTTCAATTTTTGCATCATACGCAATATCAAAACCAATAGAAAAAGCAACCCTGAACCAAAAGCAATTTGTATCTAATGCAAGCCATGAGTTGAAAACTCCTATTTCTGTCATAAATGCAAATACAGATCTTCTTTCAAGAAGCATCGGTAAAAATCAATGGCTTTCTAATATACAGTACGAAAGCGAACGAATGGGTGTACTTGTGGGTCATTTACTGAAGTTTTCCTGTTCTGAAGTTATTCCGACTGCAATGGAAAAGGTTAATTTCAGCAGACTTGTTAACGGTGAGGCTCTCCCCTTCGAAAGTGTTGCGTATGAAAATGGTCTCACTCTTACTTGCAACATTGCACCGAATATTTTTGTTTACGCCAATAGTTCGCAACTGAAACAGGTTGTTTCTATTTTATTAGATAACGCAATTCACCACTGCAACCACAACGATCTCAATATTCATTTAGAATTAAAAAAAGCAACTTGCAGATATGCTAAATTGTGTGTAATAAATAGTGCTGACAAAATATCTAAAGATGACCTCGAAAAAATATTCCAAAGATTTTATCATATCGGCTCAACAACAGATAAAAACAAGCACTACGGACTCGGCCTTTCTATTATGAAAAATATTGTAGATACGCACAAAGGAAAAATAAACGTTCATTGTCATAACGGAAAAGTCGAATTTCAGGTTCTTATTCCGATAAACAGAAACAAATAACAAAAACTTTAACTTAATTAAACATAAAGTTAATAGTTTTTCAATAAAACTTCAATAATACTCCTATACTATATCATATAGCATAGGAGTATTTTTTTATCTTCAATTTTTTTAGTTAGGGCAGAGTAATGAAAAAATATATTAATCTTTTACGAATAAAAAATCATATAAAAAATTTACTTATTCTGCTTCCGGCGGTTTTTAGTAAAAAATTTTTTGATATGGATGTTTTGCCATATGTATTATTTTCACTTATATCTTTTAGTTGCCTTTCTTCTGCTATATATATTTTTAATGATTTATGTGATTATAAGCAAGATAAACTACATCCCCAAAAATGCAAAAGGCCAATTGCTAATGGTGATGTTTCACGTAAAAGTGCAATTGTTATTATGATATTCTTGCTTGTTGCATGCGTTATTACAAACTACTTAGCTTGTGGCACAAACCACATTGCCTGGATACTTTTACTTGTTTACTTCGCTCAAAACATTTTGTACAGTTTAAAGCTTAAGCATGTACCTATTCTTGACGTCGTTATACTTGTTTTTGGGTTTCTCATACGAGTGTTTTATGGCTCGCAGATTGTCGGTGTAGCGGTTTCCAGCTGGCTTTATTTAACTGTATTAGCGGTTTCATTTTATTTAGCACTTGGTAAAAGAAGAAACGAAATAGTCGTTGCGGACACCACAGATACTCGTTCAGTTTTAAATTTCTACAGCTATGATTTTCTTGATAAAAACATGTATGTTTGCTCTGCTTTGGCAATCGTTTTTTACTCACTTTGGTGCGTAGATCCGGCAACTATAGAAAACTTCGGAAGCAACAAATTAATGTGGACAATTCCTATTGTTATACTCATTTGTATTACTTATAGTCATTCTGTTGAAAAATGCAATGCCGACGACCCTATTGAGGTTATACTCGACAACAAGCTTTTGCTTGCATTAGTTCTTGGATATATGGTGTGTATAACAGGTATCGTTTATTTATAAAATTGAAAATCCGCCCAAAAAGGAGTTCTCTGTATGATAAAAAAATTGCAAAAAAGTGACTACTTATTCTTTATATCAATGGTTGCTATTCTTGCAATACATCTGTTGTGTCTTTTTGGACCTGAACACTTTGCAGATGAATCATTTCATCCAACCATTCCGTTAAGACTAATAAATGGTGACAGCCTTGTTACCGATGAATGGCATTTAACTCAATTTTCATCACTATTCTTATATCTTCCTGTGCGCCTATGGCTATCCATCAAAGGCTCAACGGAAGGTATTATCTTATTCTTAAGGTGTTTTTATCTTTTTATACATACCGCTGTTTCCGTAGGAATTTACATTTTCTTCAGAAAACATAAAGGTTGGTCTGTGGCTGCTGCTCTCATGTTTTATTCACAGGTGCCATTAAGGTTTATGACCGCTAACTACCATTCATTACTCGCTTTATTTTTATTGTTGTTAACAATTGCTCTGTTTTCTTTATGGAAAGAAGAGAAAACTTCAACTTATCTGTTGGCAGGCTTCTCCTATGGCTGCTGTTGCATATGTAATCCTTTTGAATGTCTTATTTTCCCTTTTTACACAATTGTTTGCATTGCACAAAGCGCTAAACAAAAACAACGGAAAACAAAAAAGAAATACAATGTAAAAAAAGACGTAAAAATTGAGGTATATCATAAATATTTTACTGCCAAAGCCTTTTCGAAATTCTTTGCCGGTATCTGTGTTGCTGCCGTAATAAGTGTTCTTTTCTTCTTTGGTACAGGTGGCACTCTTCCCGGCCTTTTCAATAACATTCCAAATCTTCTGACGGATAAAGGACACGATATTTTTTCACTACCTATACAAGCTTTTGCAAATAAAATATTCTTAACATTCAATCACATTAATGCTATAAGCTTCAAGCTATTTTTTGTTTTGCCGGTATACTGTTTAACAATACTAATTGACAAACGCCGAAAAGAACAAAAACACAAACTAATCTACATTGTTTTGAGTTTGATTCTTTCCGTTTTCTTTACAGCCGGTGTTACAGTCGGTGCGTTAAACAGCTCACGTTGTTTCGCAATATCATTACCATTTGCAATAGTTTCAACTGTTTGTTATATCCTTACAGAAAACAAAAACAAGCCTTTGTTTTACTGTATGTGGTTACCCGGTGTAATTGCTACAATAATTCAATACCTGGCGTCAGATATGCATTTATCTGTTATGTGGGTACTTACTATAAGTAACTTAGCAGGTATTTTCTTTGTTAAGGATTTTATCGCGGAGTTTTCTCTTCCACAGAAAGATGCCGGCACAAAAAATTCCGTAAAACTGCACAAAACCTGTACTTTATTACTTTGTATGGCAATTTGTTTGCAGATTGCACTTCAATGTGGCTTGTATATGACAGGAAAGGTAGTAGAGCCGGGTTTTGTAAAACTGGATAAAGGACCATATAAAGGTATTTATATGACAGAGCAAGCTGTTAACCTTAACAAATCCACAATGGATGATCTTGATGCAATAAAAGAACGTACCGAGCAGAGTGATTATGTACTGATTATTTCGGAGTTTAGTTGGATGTATATGTATGTTGACAGACCATTTGCCACATACTCCTCATGGCAACCCTTCGTTGAAACAAACCGATTACGGGATTATTACAAACAATACCCTGAAAAAATTCCCGAATATATTTATGTTGGCTTTACAATGATTTCAAGTAGTTTACTTAAAGGTTACGAAAACAATCCGTCACGTGCTCAAACTTATATTGATTCCCTTAATCAGATACTATACTGTGATGAAGAAACTCTTTCAAACGGAGTTTTACTTTCAGTTAAAGAAAAAGAACTCAGATTTTAATTGGAGATGGTTTTATGAACAAGGTCATGCTTATATACCCTCCCGGAAAAGCATACCAACGCGGTGAAGACCGCGCACAATGCAGTATTGATGATTCTGCAGTAACAACCATTCGCGCTTGTAATGACCTGGGTTATGGGGCCGCTGTATTAAGGAAAAAGGGTTACTCTGTTTTTTTAAGAGATTATCAGAGTGAAAAAACAGAGTACGAGACAATAAAAAGCGAAATTAAAAGCATCGCCCCTGAGCTTCTCCTTATAAGCACCACAAATGCAACAATTCCGCAAGACATCAAATTTATTGAATGGGTGAAAAGCTTTCATAACTGCATTTTCACTTTAAAGGGTGCTATTTTCTTTGATATTCCATATGAGCTTCTATCAAATCTTGAATTAGATAGCGTAGATTATTTAATTGGCGGAGAAATTGATACCATAATCGGTGACCTTGCTGATTGTATTTTTAATAAAAGCAAAAACGTCGATAGTATTCCAGGCATAATCCATAGAAAAGATGGTGAATTCGTAAAAAATTCGTTTAACACATGGTGTTATGATTTAGATTCTATTCCGTTTCCTGCAAGAGATCTTATGAAAAATGAGCTATATGTTCGACCTGATACCCTCGAACCTATGGCAACAATTCAGGTTTCACGAGGTTGTCCTGCTAACTGTACCTATTGTCTTACCCCGATTATTTCAGGAAAGAAGGTTCGCAAAAGAAGTACAGAAAACATCTTTAACGAAATAAATGAATGTTATTACAAATACGGAATAAAAAACTTCTTTTTTAAAGCAGATACATTCACAATTGATTCTTTATGGGCAGAGGAATTGTGCGACAAAATAATAAACTCCGATTTACATAAAAAAATTGCATTTACCGTTAACTCACGTGTTAAGCCACTAAATCAGGAGTTATTATTTAAATTAAAATATGCCGGCTGCTTTATGATAGCTGTTGGCTTCGAGAGCGGAAGCGATGAAACCCTTCTAAAGATAAAAAAAGGATCCACAAGGGACGACAATATTTGTGCGGCAAACATGATTAAAAAAGCAAAGCTTCCGCTATTCGGCTTTTTTATGATTGGCTTCCCTTGGGAATCCGAAGAGGATATTATAAACACCCTTAAATTCATTCCGGAAATCGATCCGGATTTTATAGAGGTACACATCGCAATGCCCTACTATGGCACAGAGCTGTACAAACAATGCGCTGAATATGGTACAATCAAATGTGATGCATGGGGTAATGATTATTTTTCACCTAATACTTTTGGCACACAGACTGTCTCAATTGAGAGGATTCAAAAACTTCGTGAAAAATACTTATTGAAATTCTATTTACGACCATCATATATTCTAAAAAAATCGATAGAGTGCCTATCAAATCCCGCTATTTTTCTTAACTATATAAAACACGGATTTAAATTACTCAAACTGATATGTAGACGATCAAATAAATCCCGCTAAAACAAAGCTATCTGTATTCGATACAGATAGTTTTGTTTATATACTTCAATCAATCAACATTTTTAAAATTAATGCATAAAAAACACTTGACAACATATAATTATAGTGTTATAATTTCTAAGCACTCGAGAGAGTATATATCGCGGAGTAGAGCAGCTTGGTAGCTCGTCGGGCTCATAACCCGGAGGTCAGGAGGTTCAAATCCCCTCTCCGCAACCAATAAATAAAGGATATCCATTAGGGTATCCTTTATTTTTATGTTTTAATTGAACACTAAAAAATATTATGCTATACTTTGATCATATAAGGTAGGTGCTTTTATGAAATGTACAGAAAATTGGATATGGCTTCCATCTGATAAATATGGAAACGAGCCTCACAACATTTATAGCGCACTTGATAATGATAAGGAAAGTGAATTTATTGTTGCAGAATTTTTGGGTAAATATAACTTTTCTTCAAAGGTTGTTTCCGCGGCTTTGAGATTCAGTGGAGATTGTGTTTTTCAGTTATATTGTAACAATAACTTTATTGCCACAGGTCCTGCTTGTGTTGGCGGCGATTTCATAGGTAACGAAACTGTACGCGAAAATTATTACGCATTCGAAACAGTTATTGAGCCTGACTCCCCTGACCTTTGCTTTTTCGCCCGTGTGAAAGCATTGCCCTCACAGATTTGTGAATATTCAAAAGGTCATGGCGGATTTATGCTTTCAGCTATTCTCACATTTGAGGACGGCACACAAAAGGAAATACACACAGACGAAACCTGGCTTGCACGAAAAAACGGAGCATATAAGGGTGTTACCGAATTTGACAGCACAATTGCACCTGACGAATATGTAAATGCCGAAATCTTTAAAAATATATGGAAAACTAAAACCGCACCTATCCCTGTAAGAGAAGAGAATGAATTATTCTGCGAAAACAGTAATATCACCTTGGCTCCATATGAAGAAAAGATTATTCTTCTTACACTTGATAAAATTTGGGCAGGCTTTTTGCATATTAAAGCGCAAGCTCAAGGTGAAATACATATTGAGGCAACCTGCAAAGAGTTAACCGAGGATGGCTCTGCAGAAAAAATAATACTTCATAACAATTGTGAATACCGAGGCTTTTATATGCACAGCGCAGGTAATATCACTTTTAAGATAAAAAGCCTTTCTTGTAACAATGCAGAGCTTACTTTTTCTTTTATTGAAACCCACTACCCTGTTTTTGATGAATGTGAAACAGTAACAAGTGATAATCAGCTTAATAATGTCATAAACACCTGCAAGCACACATTAAAAATCTGCCGTCAGACACATCACCTTGACAGCCCGAGACATTGTGAACCTATGGCTTGTACAGGTGACTATTACATTGAAAGCCTTATGACTATGTTTTCTTTCGGTGATATGCGTTTAGCGGAATTTGACCTTATGCGTACTGCCATTATGTTAGAAAGACAAAACGGCAGAATGTTCCACACTACATACAGCCTTATATGGGTAAGAATGCTTTATGATGTGTATATGGCAACGGGTAATATAAATCTTCTAAAAGAGTGTAAAAACGCCTTAGAGCTTCTTTTGAAACGATTTGAAACATACATTGGTGAGAACGGTCTTGTTGACAATCCGCCTGACTATATGTTTATAGACTGGATATTTATTGACGAAATTTCTATGCACCACCCACCTAAAGCATTGGGGCAGACTTGCCTTAATATGTTTTACTTTGGTGCATTAGGCTTTGCAGAAAAAATATTTAATATTCTTGAATGCATCAATGAAGCTGATGCCTGTAAGAAAAAGAGAGAAAGCGTTCAGAAAGCTATAAACGATACTCTTTTCGACAAAGAAAAAGGTGTATATTTTATGGGGCTTAACACTCCCGAAGAAGCATCTGCTACATGGAAATGGATGCCCGCAAACACAAAAAAACGCTATTATATGAAACATGCTAATATACTTGCCGCTTATTTTGGTGTTTGCGATAATGAAACATCAAAAGAGCTTATCCGTAAAGTAATGGCAAACGAAATAGAGGGTGATTGCCAGCCGTATTTCTTACACTATTTGCTTGAAGCAATTTACAGGCTCGGGTTAAGAGATGAATATACTCTCGAGATAATATCCCGCTGGAAAAAGCCTGTTGCAGAGTGCCCTAAAGGTCTTGTTGAGGGCTTTATAGCGCCTGAGCCAACATACGCATTCGACCATAGCCATGCATGGGGCGGAACTCCCCTTTACTCGTTACCAAAGGCTTTAATGGGTCTTGAAATAACCGAAGCGGGTATGAAAAAGCTTAAACTTTCACCATCTTTGCTTAGTTTAGAGTCTGCAAAAACAGAGCTTCTTACACCATACGGCAAAGTAGTTTGCAAAATGGAAAAAAACAAAGCGCCTGAAATATCCTACCCAAAGGAAATTGAAGTAACAATTATATAAAAAAACCGCAGAATGTTCATTCAACAACACTCTGCGGTTATTTTATTCTTTAAATTCTATAAATTTATAGCTTTCAAGGGTCTGAATATATTTTGCAAGTCTTTCATAAAGGGGTTCTGCTTTTTCTCCAAAATGCTCTTTTACGAGCACCCCGATTTCAGTTATATCCTTTTCGCCATCAAGCATGGGCCATATAAAGTTGCCCATTTCATCAAGGTGAATATAGCTTACCTTCGGCTTTTTGAAAAACACCTGTGCAATTTTATTCATTGAGCCTTTATTTTCAACTTGTAAGGTTATATTGCCATCTGAATCAGTATCCCACTTGATATTTGCTCTTACGGGCTTTTTATCAAGATAATTTTCGTTTTTTTTCTTTCTCATTCTTTATTTTCACCTGACACCTTTTTCTTTGTGAAAAGAGTGAATTTAAGGAATGTAAGAATTATAACACCAAGAAGAACAAGTCCGCCAACAGTCATAAAGCCTGATGAAAGGCCAAATCTTGCAGAAAGGTCAATCATTTTATCTACACCAAAGATTGCAAGAAGAGCAAGAACAATACCTACTATACCCTCACCTGCTATCATACCTGAACAGAAGAGAATACCATTGTTAACTGCTTCGTCCTTCTTCTCCTGTGAAGCCTTCATTTTCTCAAATACAAGGCGAAGAATACCACCAATCATAACGCAAGCGTTAAGCTGAACAGGAAGATAGATACCGATTGCAAAAGGAAGAACAGGAATACCTATAATTTCAACAACAACCGCTATGCACACACCTACAATAACAAGGTTCCAAGGAAGGTTACCACCCATAACACCCTCGATGATAAGTTTCATCAGAGTTGCCTGGGGAGCACCAAGCTCATCTGAGCCGAAGCCCCATGCGCTATCAAGAAGGTAAAGTGTACCACCAATAGCAAGAGCAGAAGCAACAACACCTATAATTTCACCATATTGCTGTTTTTTAGGTGTTGCACCTAAAATGTAACCTGTTTTAAGGTCCTGTGATGAGTCACCTGCTATTGCGGCAACAATACAAATAATTGAACCAATTGCAATAGCACTTGTCATTCCCTCAATGCCATCTGCACCTGTTATCTTAAGAATGAGAGTTGAAATAAGAAGGGTTGCTATTGCCATACCCGAAACAGGGTTGTTACTGCTACCTACAAGACCAACCATTCTTGATGAAACTGTAGCAAAGAAGAAACCGAATATAACAATAATGGCTGCGCCAAGAAGTGAAACAGGAATTGCAGGAAGAAGCCAAACAACAAGAGTAAGCACGATAATTGCAATAATTACAATCTTCATATTAATATCCTGCGCTGTTCTTTCTGTTGAAGCTGCAGCACCACCCTTGAGGCTCTTCATAGCACCGCCAAAGGTTTTAACAATAAGAGGAAGTGATTTTACAAGGCTTATAATACCGCCTGCAGCAAGAGCACCTGCACCAATATAACGGATATATGTGCTCCATATAGCACTTGCACCACCTGATGCAAAGAGCTCGCTGATTGGCTCTGTACCCGGATAAAGAGTGATATTTGCACCAAAAAGAGCGATAAGAGGGATAATAACCATCCAGCTTAAAACACCACCAGCAAACATATATGATGCTATACGAGGACCACAAATAAAGCCAACGCTCATAACTGCGGGATAAATCTGCGTACCGATTTCACCTGAAAAGCTCTTGAATTTAAGTGATATTTCACCCGAAACAAGTTTAAGACCATCAATAATAAATTTGAAAAGCGCAGCAAAACCCATACCTGCAAAAACCTTTGAGGCATTTGCACCACCCTTTTCACCTGCAAGAAGCACCTCTGCACAGGCCGTGCCCTCAGGATAAGGGAGCACACCATGCTCTTTAACAATAAGAGCATTTCTTAAAGGTATCATAAAGAACACACCTAAAAGACCACCCACAAGAGCAATGCTTGTAAGCTCAAGCACATCAGGCTTATCCATTTTGCCTTCAGCCGCCCACAAGAAAAGAGCAGGAAGAGTAAAAATAGCACCTGCGGCAAGTGATTCACCTGCAGATCCTGTTGTTTGAACAATGTTACTTTCAAGAACAGAATTTCTGCGCAAAATAATGCGTAACACACCCATTGCAATAACTGCCGCAGGAATTGATGCGGAAACTGTCATACCAACTCTTAAGCCAAGGTATGCATTAGCTGCACCAAAAACCACCGCAAGAAGAACACCCATAACAACAGAGGCTACTGTTAATTCAGGAGTGATTTTCGCAGCAGGAATGTATGGTTTAAAATCGTTTTTCTTATCCATAAATTTCTCCAATCTTTTGCAGACAAACTGCATTTTTACAAAAGCCCGACAATTATACCATATGCATAAAACAACAGTCAATATATATTGACTCACATTTTCTCCAATAAATCAACAATTACTTTAAAAAGATTATCAGTTGAAGAAATACTTAATTTTTCATTGAATGTATGAACATCAAACATTGTTGGTCCGATTGAAATACAATCGAGATTCTCTATTTTGGAATCGAATACACCACACTCAAGACCTGCATGAATTGCTTCTATTTTGGCATCCTTGCCATAATGTGCTTTGTAGCATTCACAATACAAGTCACGAAGGCGGGAATCTGCTTTATATTCCCATGATGGGTATCCGCCCGAAATCTCAATTTCACAGGGGATATTACCAAAAACGGAAGTCATTTTTTCCTGCAGGAAATCAATGGCAGTTTTTTTATTGCTTCTGAAGGAATATTTAAAGAACAATTCATTCTCAGTTGTTTTGATTATGCCCAGATTCATCGAAGTTTCTACAAGACCTTCAATTTCTGCACTCATATTTACAACGCCTTGAGGAGAGGAAACAAGCACAACGGCAAGTTGTTTTTTCAAATCGTCCGGCAGAACTAATGTATGAGCCATACCAGAAACAGAAATGTCATAGCAAAAACCGCTTTCCCTTGCAGAAATCTCCCCTTTTATTATTTCAAGGTATGAATTAAGATAATCAGTAAATTCTTTTACATCCTCAACAAGGAATTCAATTTCGCAGTGATTTGTAATAGCGTTGGTCTTATCGCCACCATTTATTGATATAACATTAACCGAGCGGTCATTAACAAAGTGATTTATTACTCTGCCTGCCAATATATTGGCATTCACCCTCCCCTTGTGTATCTCTACACCGGAGTGACCGCCCTGCAGACCCCGAAGCACAACATTTACCCTATCGCCTGCCTTCTTCACTCTTTGGACAGGAACCGTAGCAGAAAAATTCCTGCCACCTGCACAGGAAACGGTAACACAATCATCCTCTTCGGAATCAATATTAATCATTGCTTTACCCTTAAGAAGTGAGCAATCAAGTGAGCCTGCACCTAAAAGACCTATTTCTTCATCTACAGTAAAAACCGCTTCTATTGGCGGATGCTTATAGCTATCACTTTCGAGTATAGCAAGAATTATTGCAACGGCAATTCCGTTATCGGCACCAAGAGTTGTGCCCTTTGCTTTAACAAAATCACCATCAACATATGGCTTTATACCATCATTCAAAAAGTCGATTTCATAGTTTTCTTCTTTTTGGCAAACCATATCAAGATGACCTTGAAGTATAACCGCACCTTTTGATTCGTAACCGTTTGTTGCAGGCTTGTAGATAACTACATTATCTGCATCATCCCGAACATATTCAAAAGAATGTTCTTTTGCGAAATCAACGCAAAAATTTGCAATTTTGCTCATATTCCCTGAACCATGAGGAATTGAACATATTTTTTCAAAATAGTAAAAAACTCTTTTGGGTTCTAAGTTTATAAGCTTTGACATTGTTATCACCTGTAAAATAAAATCTTGTAAATTATAGCACAAAAGCAACTTTATATCAATAACATTGTTACATGAAAATAGAGGTAATCAACTTTATAAGATATAAACATCTTACTGTTGTATCTCGCATTATTGTTATGTTACAGTCGCCTTTTGTGATTTTCTACAATATTTTTAGTTTAAATATGTTGATTTTTACAAGAAAGAGTTTTATAATACAGGTGTTCGATAAATTTATTTATAGAATCCGAGGCGAAATCAATGAATATATGGCACGATATTAATCCTGAAAGAGTTTCACGTTCATCTTATGCCGCTGTTATTGAAATCAGCAAGGGCAGTAAAATGAAATACGAGCTTGATAAAGAAACAGGTCTTTTAAGACTTGACCGTGTTCTTTACACTTCTACCCACTACCCTGCAAACTATGGCTTTATTCCAAGAACATACGCTAAAGACAATGACCCACTTGATGTATTGGTTCTATGCTCAGAACAGATTGAGCCTATGGCGATTGTTGAATGCTACCCTATCGGTGTTATTACAATGCTTGACAACGGTGCACCTGATGATAAGATTATTTCAATACCATTCAATGACCCCACATACAATACTTACAAGGATATCAGTCAGCTTCCACCACACGTTTTTGATGAGATGAAGCACTTCTTTTCTGTGTACAAAACACTCGAAAGTAAGGAAACTGCTATTGATGAAGTAAGAGGTGTGCTTGACGCAGTTTCCATTATTGAAGACTCAATAAAAGAATACGAAGAAAAATTCGGTAAATAAGTAATTTTTCTCTATTTTTTCTTCAAAAATCACTTGCATTTATAAGTGGTTTGTGATACTATATGTGAATGTATGAACGAATAAAGGAGGTGCCCGTAGGATGCCAAACATTAAGTCAGCAAAGAAGAGAGTTCTTGTTAACGCAACAAAGGCTGCAAGAAACAAAGCTACAAACTCTGCTCTTAAGACTGCTATTAAGAAAGCAAACGC
>JAZSCV010000029.1:0-17557 GCA_045530855.1 Acutalibacteraceae bacterium | reverse complement strand
CATATTCATCGAGAAATTCCTTTATTTCCTTAGGCTTAAGAAGATTTATATCTGAAAGGATATTTTCTGATGTTTCATATTCCTCTTCAAATTCTTCTTCAAGAATCTCTGCACATATGTCAATACACTCATCACAGATATATACACCATTAGGTCCTGCTATAAGCTTTCTTTTAACTTGATTACCAGGTTTTCCACAAAACGAACAGCGCAACTGCTTTGAATCTGTGTCTTTCTCTTTTCCTGCCATAAATGCCCTTTTCTCCTCTTACTAAATCTCTCTCTTATCAATAACAACATCAACAAGTCCATAAGCCTTAGCTTCTTCTGCTGACATATAGTTATCTCTTTCTGTATCCGCCTGAATTGTTTCAAGTGGCTTTCCTGTATTTTTAGCTAAAATTTCATTCAATTTCTGCTTTGTTTTCAAAATATGCTCGCAGGCAATCTGAATTTCTGTTGCCTGACCCTTTGCACCACCAAGTGGCTGATGAATCATAACCTCTGCGTTTGGAAGAATGTAACGTTTACCCTTTGTACCTGCAGAGAAAAGGAATGCGCCCATTGATGCTGCCATACCCATACAAATGGTAGAAACATCACACTTGATGTACTGCATTGTGTCATAAATAGCAAGACCTGCAGTAACACTACCACCGGGACTGTTGATGTAGAAGTTTATGTCTTTTTCCGGATCCTGCCCTTCAAGATAAAGCATCTGTGCAACAACAAGACTTGCTGTAGCATCGTTAACTTCATCAGAAAGAACAATGATTCTGTCGTTAAGAAGTCTTGAGAAAATATCGTACTGACGTTCTCCACGATTTGTTTGCTCAACAACATAAGGTACAAGTGCCATATATATGACCTCCTGAAATATAGATTCTTTTTGATTATTGGATGATTTTTAATTTTTAAACACATCCTATAAAGACACATATACCGCCGCAGATATAACTGTGGCGGCATAGTTTATGAAAAATTATTCAGCATCTGCTGCTTTCTTTGTTGCTGTCTTTTTAGCAGCAGGCTTCTTTGCAGGCTTTTCTGCATCGTCAGCCTTCTTAGCTGCAGTTTTCTTTGCAGCAGGCTTCTTTGCTGGCTTTTCTGTCTCAGCATCGTCTGCCTTAGCAGCTGCCTTCTTCTTTGCGCCTGCAACAGCTGTATCCTTAACAATATCCATAGCTTTTCTGCAAGCAAGGTCTGCCTTAACATCTTCAGCAGAAACAAGAGTTTTGATTTTTGCTAATGGCATATTGTATGCATCAGCATATGTCTTGAGCTCTGTTTCGATATCTTCGTCAGAGATCTCAATCTTCTCAAGCTCTGTAATTTTTTCAAGGGCAAGACGAAGCTTAACCTGTTTCTCTGCACCTTCTTTGTAGCTGTCGCGAAGAGCCGCAACATCCATACCGAGGTACTGAAGATACATATCCATTGACATACCCTGTGAACGAAGTCTGTATTCAAACTCGTTAATCTGGTTGTCGATTTCTTTTTCAATCATAACTGCAGGAATTTCTGCAACAACGTTATCTACAAGTGTATCCATAACCTTGTTTTCGAATTCGCGGTCTGCAGCTGCTTCCTTACGAGCCTTGATTTCTTCTTCAAGGTGCTTTTCGTAATCTGCAATTGTATCAAATTCAGAAACATCCTTTACGAATTCATCATCGTACTTAGGAAGCTCCTTCTTCATAATCTTGTGAAGCTTGATTTTGAATACAACAGCTTTACCTGCAAGGTCTTCTGCGCCGTAATCTTCAGGGAATGTAACATCAATATCAAATTCCTCTTCTGCCTTGTGGCCGATAACCTGATCTTCGAAACCGGGAATGAAATTACCTGAACCAAGCTCAAGGTCGTAGTTTTCACCCTTACCGCCTTCGAATGCTACACCATCAAGGAAGCCTTCAAAGTCGATTGTTGCGATATCGCCCTTCTTAGCAGCCTTACCTTCAACAGCAACAAGCTTTGAGTCTCTTTCAAGAGCTCTTTCAACTTCTTCTTTGATTTCTGCCTTTTTAACAGTAACCTTTTCTTTTTCAGCCTTAATGCCCTTGTATGCTTTAAGCTCAACCTCAGGCTTAACTGTGATTTTGAATTTGATTGTGAAACCGTTTTCGTTCATTTCTACGATTTCATCATCGTAAGGTGCCGCAACAGGTTTAACGCCTGCTTCTTTAACAGCTTCATCGAAAAGAACAGGATATTCTGCATCGATTGCATCATACCAGAAAGCCTCTTTGCCGTAGTAAGTTTCGATGATGTGCTTAGGAGCTTTACCCTTACGGAAACCGGGAACATTGTATTTACCCCTTGTTTTTGAGTATGCCTTTGTAACTGCCGCTTTAAAAGCATCGCCCTCAAGAGCTACCTCAAGAGCATAAACGTTTGTTTCGATTTTTTCGCAAGACTTTAACATCGTAATAACATCCTTTCATTTTGCGAACATATATTAACTTTTGGATTATATCACAATAATCCTTGAATTTCTACTGTTTTTAAAATAATTTTGCTGTATACTTGGTATTTTTATTAAATATTTATGGATTTAGCACTTCATTACCCACACTTTTTGTAACAAGTCGTGGTGTAAACCTGAGAAAATCGGCGGAAACTAGGTTAAATCTGATTCCGTCACTTTCGATTTTTGAACAGCCGGGAGCAATAAAACCATGAAGATGACCGAAAAAGCATTGCTTTACGGGAAACTGAGTGAGGACATCTAAAATTTCATCGCACCGCTGATTATCGTTGATTGGCGGATAGTGAAGGAATGCAATAATTTCACCTTGTAGCTTCTGCGCCTCTGTCAAGGACATTTTAAGCCTGCCTGCCTCACGAAGAATTACCTTATGAACATCCCCTGCAGAATCGTCATAAAACCATCCGCGGGTACCTGCAATAACAAAATCCTCCACCTGATAGGCATTATTGTGAACAATTTTTATTTTGCTGAAATTGTTTTCATCGAGGAATTTCTGCATTTTGTTCATGGTATTCCACCAATAATCGTGGTTACCCTTAAGAATGTACTTTGTGCCGTTAAGTTCATCGTTGAGAAAACTAAAATCCTTTTTTGCTTCCTCAAAATTCATTGCCCATGATATATCACCCGGAATAACAACACTATCAGCATCTGTAACGATAGAATTCCAATTATCTTTAAGGCGGTCAACATAATCTGTCCACCCTCTGAAAATATCCATTGGCTTATCTACAGAAAAAGATAGATGCGGATCCCCTATGGTAAACAATGACATATTTTAAATCTCCAACATTTCAAATACAACATCCGCCATATTTTCTTTAGATGTTACATTTGTAAAACGAACTTCCTTGCCCTTAAGTGCTGAAAGCTGCTGAGGTGCACAAAGCTTTGAAACCTCTTCAAGTGCTTTTACTGTACTGAACTCATCATCGTACTCCTTCTCGCCCTTTTCAACTGCAGAAAGAACAGCTTTTGAAAACTTGAAAGGAGAAGCTGTAGAAGCAACAACCACAGGTGTGTTATCACCGGTTTCTTTGATGTATGCATTGCACACATTTATTGCTACTGCGGTATGTGTATCTGCAAGGTAATTGTAGCTTTCGTATGTTTCACCGATTGTTGCTTTTGTTTCGTTATCGTCGCAACAGCCACCTGCAAAGAGGTTCTGAATTTCAGCCTTTACATCGTCAGAAACAGTATATTTACCATCGTTTTTAAGGGCTGTAAACCACTGGTTTATTGTGTTTGAATCTCTGCCGCAAAGGATATAAAGAAGTCTTTCAAGGTTAGAAGAAATAAGAATATCCATCGATGGAGATGTTGTTGCATAGAAGCTACGATTTCTGTCATAAACACCTGTTTTGATGAAATCTGTAAGAACATTATTGGCATTTGATGCACAGATAAGCTTATTTATCGGAAGTCCCATTTCCTTTGCAAAATATGCCGCAAGAATGTTACCGAAGTTACCTGTAGGTACAACAACATTTATTTTATCACCAAAAGCAACGGCACCGCTGTTTACCATATCGCAATATGCAGAAACATAATAAACAATCTGTGGTGCAAGTCTGCCCCAGTTAATTGAGTTAGCTGAAGAGAAAACAAGATTGTTCTTCTCGAATCTGTCGAGAATTTCCTGATTTGTGAAGATTGATTTAACACCTGTCTGTGCATCATCAAAGTTACCCTTAATTGCACAAACACCAACATTGGAGCCTTCCTGTGTTGTCATCTGAAGCTTCTGCATCGGGCTTACACCATCAACAGGATAGAACACAAGAATTTTTGTACCATCAACATCCTTGAAGCCTTCAAGAGCGGCTTTACCTGTATCACCTGATGTTGCAACAAGAATTACAATCTCTTTATTTTCAAGATTTTTCTTTGCAGAAACTGTAAGAAGATACGGAAGAATCTGTAAAGCCATATCCTTAAATGCACAGGTTGGACCCCAGAAAAGCTCAAGAATATTTATATTATCGTGGAGTTTAACTACAGGTGCTACATCCTTTGATGCAAATTTGCCGTCTGCATATGCACCATCAACACAATAGTCAAGCTCTTCCTTTGTGAAATCTGTAAGGTAAAGACCTAAAACCTTTTTTGCTCTTTCCTTGTAATCTGCTTTACAAAGTGTCTTTATATCGTCCATTGAAAGAGCAGGAATACTCTCAGGAATATAAAGACCGCCATCACGGGAAATACCATCTGTAATAGCTTTGGAAGCAGTAACCTTTACACTGTTATCTCTTGTTGAAGTATAAAACATTGTAAACACATCCTTAAACGAGAAAATAATAATACTCCATTTTCAATTTATTTTAACAAAGAGATAGCCAAAAGTCAAGGTATTTCAAGGCTTTTAAGGGTGTTTTAATTCACAAAAGGATAGCTTTCCTCTCCATTGGAAACAAAATTCAATATTTTAATCATTGCAGAAAACACAGTAAGTTTTTCTACTTGTTTTTCAGCAACCAATTTATACTCATCCATCTTTTTCTCACCTACAAAAACTGTTACGGTACCTAAAGTTTGTTTCTCCAACACAGGTGCCTCAACATTTTCATAAAGCTTTACATCAACACGAATTTTATCTTCCTCTCCTTTTTTTATTAACATAGGTGATAGCTTTGGCACCTCCACCCCTACAACATCCACTAAACCACCAATAACAGGAACAGCTGTAATGAGCTTTTTGTCAACCTTAGGAGAATATAGCGTGTAATTTGAAAAGCCCCAGTTAAGCATAGCTTTTGCTGTATTGAATCTGTCGTTACTGTTAGCACTACCCATAACTACCGCTACAAGGTGCAGATTATCTCTTTTCGCACTTGCACTTACACAACAGCCTGCCTTTGCGGTTGTGCCTGTTTTAAGACCTGTTGTACCTTCATAGAATCTTACAAGCTTATTGGTATTAACAAGCTCTGTTTCACCATTTCTTAAAGAATCCATCCATACAGTTGTGTATTTCTGAATAAATTGATGTTTAAGAAGCGCTCTTGACATAATAGCAATATCACGAGCTGTTGTAAGGTGGTCCTCTGCTGTATCATCAAGACCTGTTGCATTAAGAAACCGGGTGTTATTCATACCCAATTCTTTTGCCCTTTCATTCATAAGTGAAATGAAAGACTCTTCACTACCGGAAACATATTCACCTAAAAGAGTTGCGGCATCGTTAGCACTACCTATTGCGGTTGCGCGAAGAAGCTCGTCAACAGTCATAGTTTCACCGGGCTCAAGCCATATCTGTGAGCCACCTTTAGATGCGGCATTTTCTGAACAAAACACTTTATCCTCAAGAGATATTTTATTACTGTCGATAGCTTCTGCCACCAAAAGCATTGTCATTATTTTTGTTACGGACGCGGGGTATAGCTTTGTATCGGCATTGTACTCCATTAATACCTTCCCCGTTGCAACATCCATAAGCAAAGCTGATTTTGCTTTTATTGCTACCGGAAGCTTTGACAATTCCTTTTCATTTTCAGATATACCGGTAAAAGAAACGGGTAATTCAATTTCATCATTTTCCTTTACAACATTTGCACTACTTACATTTGTACACAAAAAACTGACCCCAATTATAAAGCTTAATAAAAAAACAAAAACCTTTCTCATATATTTCACCTCGTGAAACTATATGAAAAAGGTTAGTAATTTTATTCACAAACAAGGCATACCCAACCATTATCTTCAATGCGTTCTTTTAAAACAAGACCTGCATTTTGAAGAGCAAGGCACACTTCATCAGCTCTTGTATCTATAATGCCTGAGGCAATAAATTTTGCGTCCGGTTTCATAAATGCTCTTACCTGTGTACTGAAAAGGATGATTATATCTGCAACAATATTTGCAACAACCACATCATATTTCTTTGTAACCTTATCTGCAAGGTCACCACAAACGAAGGTAAGCTCAGGCTCCTTAAGATTATTCATTAAGCCATTTTCCTTGGCGGTTTTTACTGCAAGCGGATCAATATCCACACCGAAACCCTCTTTTGCACCTAAAAGCATTGAAGCAATTGCAAGAATACCGCTTCCGCAACCAATATCAAGAACTGTATCGCCATCCTTAATGATTTTATCAAGTGTTTCAAGGCAAAGGCGCGTTGTTTCGTGGGTACCTGTACCAAATGCTGCACCCGGTTCAATATTAAGAACAGCACGATTACCACTATCATAATCATCAATCCACACAGGTCTTACAAAAAGTCTTTCACCTATAGACTGTGGCTTGAAAAACGCTTTCCATTTATCCTGCCAATCATCGGAATTCACACCATCTGTTTCAATGTGGTGAGTAATTTTTTCCGCATTCAATCTTTCCGTAATGAATGAAACTGCTTCTGCAGGGTTATTCCCCTCTTCAATAAAAACGTGAATTATGGATTCTTCTCTGTTTTTCTGAAGAAGCTCTTCGTCAATAAGGTCGATATGCGCAATTTTCCACGCACCCTCTTCCAGGTCACTGTAATCCTCAATATATATTCCGTAAGGCACAGTCATTATAGCAACAGAGGATGCTCTTTCAGTATCTTCTGTTTTAACATATATTTTTACTTCTGTATATTCCATCAGGCACCTCAATATTTATTGTGTACATCCTCTGCAAAGCAAAGGCAGTCTTTAATTTCAAGTACAGTTCCGTCATCAAGAACAGCTTTACCGCTGAGTCTGCCAAACACCTGATGCTGGTCTGTGATAATAAATTTAACATCAATTTTTGCAGCTCTGTCAAGAATCGGAACAAAATTCATTTCAAATCTGCCGTCACTTGAAGTAAATGTCCAAGGGTCTGTATAGCCTGACTTTGGAATATTGAATGTAACATCATCAAGCTTATGGCACTTACCATCGTAGAAAAGCATATTTTCACTTGCGGCAGAGGTATCACCAAAACCGTAACCGATATTAAAACCAAACGGTTTGCCGTTTACCGTCATATTACCTGAGCCCCAATACCAGGTATTATCGTAGGTCCACACACCACGACCCCAGTCAAGTGTACCATAGTCAATTTCAGGGTTTAATTCATATGTAACACCATCATATTCGATTGTACCGCTTGCTCTCATACAGTTGATTTTCTGATTGTAGTAGAAAGCAGTTTTCTTCTCCTTCCAAGGTGTTGCAATAACCATTGTATCCATAGGTGGCTGGGATAATGTAATGTTACACTTCAAGGGTTTGCCCTCATTGAAGTTTTTGAAATCACAGAAAATAACTCTCTTCTCTTTACCTGCTGTAAAGCTCATATCAAGGCGTTTATCTTTATATTTTGTGACACCTGATTCACTTGATGCAGGGAGCTTGAATTTGCCCATTGGGAATGCATTAAGAATTGTTTCTGTATGCTCCCATGGTTTTCCGCCTAAATCAAGGAATGATGCAGATTGTAAGCCTATGTATCCATCGTCCGAAAGGGTAAAGGCAACTGCTATATCGTGCTCCTCAGACACAACGAGATAGTAATCCCACTCTTTAATTCTGAATTTCGGAGCCTTTATATCATCACGGCTATACTGCTGAACCAACTGCTTTGACCAGCCCGGCTCACGCAATGAACCATCTTCCTTTAAAAGCTTCTGTACCTTTGTAACCTCATGGTTTCTCATATAATAACCCCCTTAAATAATTACTCCTGATTATCAATAATGTTAGCAACGGGTGAAACATCCATTCTGCCGTGATTGTAAAACCGTCTGTTATCGAGCATCCACAAGCGGCCTGTGAAATCACCTTTGGCAACATCCTTAACGGCATCTGCCATTTCATACATATTAGCATCAAACAAGTCAAGCTGACTAAGAACCTCCGCTTCAATAAAGCTTGGCCTTACAGCCGCACCAAACTCAAGCTTGCCGTGGTGAGAAATAAGCATATGCTGAAGAAGGAATTTCTTCTCTTCATCAATTCCTAATTCGTCACACTTTCTGCCTACATCCTCGGCACCCATTACAAGGTGACCTAAAAGCATACCTTCAAGAGTATGACCATCTACCATATGAGATGAATTAACGCTATACTCTCTGATTTTTGCAATATCGTGAAGAATAGCACCCGAAAGAAGCAAATCCTTATCGATACACGGATATATTGCGCACACACTCTTCGCTAAACGCACAATAGAAAGTGTATGGTAAAGAAGGCCACCTCGCATTGCGTGGTGTAATTTTTCTGCCGCAGGGATATTTAAAAGAGCATCCTTTTTATCTTCAAGCATAGCAGAAACAACCGCTTTAAAATCCTCGTCAGCGAATCCGCTTATGATATTCATTATGGTGTTGTACATTACAGCACCCTCGAAATCTGCACTTTTTATGTAATCGTTGATATCAATGTTATCTATCATTGTAACATCACGCATTTTTTTGATAATAAGCTGAGTTGCGCCATTGTAATCCTGTGTTGTACCTCTAACTTTAATAACCGTATTAACCTTTGGTAAAAAATCAGAATCGGTATAATTCCAGAATTTACCGAAAACCTCACTATCCTTATCACAAAGAACAATATCAAGATAGCGTGTTCCGTTTTTAGCATTTTTTACCTCACAGCTTTTAACAAGACCGAAAACCTCTACCAACTCCGGATAATCTGAATCAATTGAAACAAAATTCATTATAACACCTCAAAAAATCAATTTTCTGACAACATATGAGCAAATAAGGTAGCCTGCAACCGGTGGCGTATATGACATAGACCCGGGAACAGAAAGTTCATTTTTCACAGGCTCTTCTTTTGAATAAACTACAGGCAATTTTGTGATACCGCGTTTTTTTAATTCTCTGCGCATTACCCTTGCTAAGGGGCAAACAGAGGTTTGACTGATATCTGCAATCTCCAGCATTTCGGGATGCAATTTATTACCCGTGCCCATTGAGGAAATCACAGGAACATTCAGCTTTTCGCATCGTTGAATAAGTTCTATTTTTGCGGTAACATTATCTATGCAATCCACAACAAAATCATACTCCGTAAGATTGACCTCATCCGCTGTTTCAGGAAGATAAAACAAATCATATTTTCTTATGAGTATATCGGGATTAATACTTAACAGGCGTTTTTCCATTGCATCGGTTTTCTTCATACCTACAGTTTCCTGGGTAGCAATTATCTGACGATTGATATTAGTAATATCAACAACATCTTTATCTACAATACCCAAAGTGCCCACACCTGCTCTTGCAAGGGCTTCGCAAGCGGCGCCACCTACACCGCCTAAACCAAAAACAAGCACTCGTGAGTTTTTCAGTTTATTAAATTTTTCTTCACCAATAACACCTATGGTACGGGAAAATCTGTTACTCATCATATCTCCTGAAAATATAAAAATAATAACTTATACATTTATTATAATATTAGTTAACCGAAAGTCAAATAATAAATGTATAAAAAAGAGGAAAAGTTGGGTTTTTATGAAAAAAAGAGTTGTAGCTTTTGTTGTATGCTTGTGTATTATGTTTATTTCCCTTTGCGGAAGGTTATTTGTACTTACGGTAACTTCCCGTGAAGTGACAACACAGACCAGCACACGAGTTAAGGATATTGCATTTGTAAGAGGATATATTTTCGATAGAAATCTTACACCTCTTACCAATGACACGTTAACACAGACAATCTGCATAAAACCAACATTTGAAGCTTATAAAATTATATCATCTCAAAATGAAAACACAGACATACTTTCCCAAATCAAAAAAGGAAAATTCATAACAAAAACAGTAAAAAACCCGGATTTATACGCAAACTGTGAGGATATAAAGGTACTTAACACATTCCAACGATATGCAAGTAATCAATTAATTCATATACTCGGTTACACCGACAAATCAGGAAAAGGTATATATGGTATAGAGAAATATTACAACGATTTTCTGACAGATACAGGCGGGACACTTTCTGCTGAATACTCTGCAGATGCCAACGGAAGAATGTTAACAGGTGAAAGCACAGAAATCCGTGATAACGGATATTATGACAAAGACGGCATTGTACTTACAATAGATAAGAAGATGCAGAACATTCTTGAAACAGCACTATTAAACGGAAAAATTGAAAAAGGTGCAGGAATAATTCTCAACACGCAAACTAACGAAATTTTAGCCTGTGCATCTACCCCCATTTTTGACAGAAACAATCTGACAGATGCCGTAAATGATAAAAATCTGCCCTTCCTCAACAGAGCCTTTTCTGCCTTTCCTGTTGGCTCTGTTTTTAAATTAGTAACCGCCGCAAGTGCATTAGAAAATAACATTCCGACACCGAATTTTAATTGCACAGGGAAAATTGAATTTAACCGAAATGTATTCCGTTGCAACAAGCTTGATGGCCACGGGGTTATTGATTTTGACACAGCAATTGCAAAATCCTGCAACCCTTATTTTATAAATCTTGGCACCAAGGTTGGAGCGAAAAAATTATTGAACACAGCAAAAGAATTCAAATTTGGTCAAAGCATTGATTTTGGTAATGGTTTTTGCACAGATACAGGAACACTCCCACCTGCCACAGATTTTGTTTGCAATGCAGATATCGGGAACTTAGCATTTGGCCAAGGCAAGCTTTCTGCAACACCTGTGCAAATTGCCGCTATGCTTTCTGCCATAGGAAACGGCGGTTACTATATAACGCCCACCCTTATTTTAGGAAAAACAGACAAAGCAGGCAAATTAACGAAAAATGACAACCGGGAGAAAATTAAAATCCTCAAAAATTCCACCTGTAACACATTAAAAAGAGCCATGAAAAAGACTGTTACCGATGGCACAGGAGCATATGCAAAAAGCCCGCTTTACACGAGCTGTACAAAAACAGCAACTGCGCAAAGCGGACAATATGACGAAAACGGAAACGAAATTGAATTTTGTTGGTTTGTTGGCTTTTTTCCCGAAGATAAGCCTCTATACACCATTTGTATAATGAAAGAAGACGGTGTATCAGGTGGTAGTGATTGCGGACCCGTTTTCAAGGAAATTGCAGAAAATATCTTATTTAATTTCTGACACTTTCTGTGCACCAAGCATAACACCAATTTTACCGCTGTGGAAGTTAAGACCACCCTGGAGCCACACAGCATATGGCTCTCTTAACGGAGCATCTGCTGAGAGTTCAATAGATGAGCCGTTTGTAAACGCACGTGCAGCCATAATAACATCACTGTCATACCCGGGCATTGCCCAAGGTTCAGGCACTACAAAGCTATCTATAACAGAGCCACTCTGAAGGCCCTGACAAAACGCAATAAGCTTTTCAGGTGTCTGTAATTTTATACTCTGTATAATATCTGCTCTTGCTTCATTATATGTAGGTGAAACCTCGTAGCCCATTTCCTCGAAAAGAGCGGCAGTAAATATTGCAACCTTTAACGCTTCGCCTGTTACATGAGGAGCATTGAAAAGCCCCATAAATATATCTCTTGAGTTACCGAGCGTTGCACCAACTTCACGACCTACACCCGGTGTGGTCATTCTGTATGTACAAAGCTCAACAAGATCTTTTCTGCCGGCAATGTAGCCGCCACATTTTGCAATACCGCCACCGGGATTTTTGATGAGCGAGCCTGCAAAAAGGTCTACACCTGCATCGGTTGGTGTGTAATATTCCGTGAATTCACCATAGCAGTTATCAAGCATTACAAATGCGTCGCTGTTTGCTTTAACTGTATCAACTAATTTCTTTATATCCTCGTGAAGTAATGAAGGACGCAGGCTATAGCCTCTTGAACGCTGAACATATGCAGCTTTATATGTTTTTTGTGAAAGGGCTTTCTTTATTCCGGTGTAATCAGGTGTGCCATCAGGTAAAAGCTCAACAATATCAAAGGTTACACCGAAGTCCTTCAACGAACCCATACCCTCTCCGCTTATACCAATAACAGAGTGGATGGTGTCATATGGCGTGCCTGTTACACAAAGAACATTATCACCCGGTCTTAAAACACCAAAGAGCATAACTGCAAGGGTGTGTGTACCGCTTGCAAAGCTATGGCGGATGATTGCATCCTCTGCCCCGAAAATTTCTGCGGTTAATTCATCAAGAACTTCTCTGCCTCTATCACCATAGCCGTAACCTGTAGAGCCTGCAAAATGGCTTTCGCAAACACCATTGTTAATAAAAGCCTTCAACACCCTTTGTTGATTATATTCTGTTAATTCATCTATTTCCTGAAACCTTTCTTTGCATTTAAGCAAGGCTTTTTCGGAAAGAGATTTTATTTCGTCACTAAACTCAAAAAAAGACATTTTATACTTCCCTCTTTACATAGATTTTTCCACAAACAGAAAAACCAATATTCTCATATAGTTTTATATTTTTATCTTCACACCATAGATATATTTCTTCTACACCATTAGTTTTCAAATCAGATAAAAGAGTTTCCGTACATTTAGTTGCATACCCCTTTTTTCTGCAATTCTCGTTTGTAAAAACACCTGCAACTATCCCGATTTTATCTACCACAAAAGGCGCAAGTGCACAGCTTACGGGAACATTATTTTCCATTAAATATGTTCCGTATGCGCAAGAGTTATTAACCTTTTTTGAAAAGTTAGGATACCACACCTGAAACTCCCCATTGTGGGAAAGAAGTTCAAAAACCCTTTGATAATCACCTAACCTTGATTCAGGTGTAAGTGAAATTACATTTTCACATCGTGAACACTCTGATATAGCCTTTAAAACACTTCTTGCTTCAAGCTGAAAGCCATCGAAATAGAAATCTGATAAAATATTTGATACTTGACGAAACTCAAGAAACGAAACTAATTCATCAATATCAATGTTATCAGAAATTTTGCAAATTGTAGCCGTTGCACCTCTTATTGACAAAACAAGTGATATTTCGCCATCTGTTTCCTGACAAAAGACACCATCAGCATCATTGCTTAAAAATCTAAAATCAGTTTGAATTACGGACACAAGAGGTAAAGCACCTCTTATGTCCGAAAATTCAGTTAATATTTTAATCATATTTCACAGCCGCCGTGGCTTCTTACCTTAAGTATGTAGCAAGCTTTTTCACCAAGGAAGCTATTCATTGCAGAAACAAATTTTTCTGTTTCATCAACAGGAACAAATGCCTGAATTGTCCCTGCAAAGCCGCCACCATGAACACGGTATGCACCCTTGCCCTTAAGCAATTCCTCTGCAACACACAAAGCAAGTGCAACAGGCTGTTCGGAAGGATTTGTAAGTGTAAAACAGTTCTGATTATACATATATGAGGATCTACCGCTTTCAATTATTATAGCCTTAAACTCCTCAAAATCACCACCTGACAATGCTTTCGAAAGTCTTTCTACGCGCTTATTTTCGTTGTAAAAATGTATTGCTCTTTCAATTGCTCTGTCTCCTGTTTTTTTGCGGATATCACCAATACTTGCCATAACATCAGCTTCTGCAACCTGACGAAGAACAGGCTTACCGAAAAATTCTGCAACACTATTCATTTCAAGCCTGATTGCGGCATAGTCGCCTGTTAAATCTGCATGGTTTCCGCCTGTATCAACAATGCAAAGATTGTAGCCGTGCTTTGATATATCGAAATCAACCTTATCAATAACAGGCTTTGATGTATCTTCAAAATCAATTTTTACAAAACCGCCTACAGAGCAAGCCGTCTGATCCATAAGACCGCATGGTTTATCAAAATAAACATTTTCTGCATACTGTGAAATCTGTGCAATTTCAACTGCGCTGATTTTACCATCGTTATAAATATAGTTAAGAATTGTGCCTATAAGAACCTCATATGCGGCAGACGAAGAAAGACCTGAGCCTGAAAGCACATCTGAGGTAACACAAGCATTAAAGCCACCATACTTGTAGCCCAACTGATTGAAGCGTGAACAAACGCCTCTGATAAGCGCAAGAGATGTACCTTTTTCACTATCGATAACAGAAAGGTCTGCTGTATCAACTGTAAGTGGCGCATAGCCCTGTGAATTTACACAGATAATACCATCTGCTCGCTCTTCTACAGCGGCAACAGCATCAAGATTTACTGCAGCGGCAAGAACCTTACCATTGTTGTGGTCTGTATGGTTTCCGCCTACCTCGGTTCTACCGGGTGCTGAGAAGAACCGAAGATTTTCTGTTTCGTTAAACTCCTTTCCGAAGCGCTCGGCAAGAGCATAAAAGCGCTCCTGTTGAGCAGATGCGTCGTCACCATAAACAACTGAAAGACGATTTAAAAAATCATTTGTTTTAATGTAGCTTTTGTTCATTTCAAACATCCTTTCTTTCCAACAAAACATTTAAAAGCAGTAATGATATACCGCTGATTATTAACAAAATAATTATTGGTGCCATAAATTGCACAGTAAACGGATCAAAAATATTGAAACCGATTATACTCCACAAAATAAGCCTTGGCATAAACCCGAGCATTGAATAAAGCAAATAGCGGGAAAGCTTCATTTCAGTTCCGCCGTATGCTCTGCTTACTGTGTTAACGGGGAAAAATGGTACAAACCGCATGAGGGCAAGCATCCATTTATTGCCTTTGCCACCGAAATCCATGAATTTATATACAGTTTGCGAGCGGTTTGCAAGCTTATGCGCTCCGCCTCCGCCTTTTTGCTTACCCCAGAAAAACTTAGAGGTACAAAGCACTACAACACCTAATAAATTTATAATAAAAGCTGTTATTTCCTCAAAAACCATACCGCTTGTAACAAATAAAACCGAAAATGGTATTATGGGTACAAAGCTTTTGAATAAAAACAGAAGGATTATCATAAAAAATGCTGCAAAGCTCTCATACTGTGCAACAAACATCTCAAGTTTTACAAACCAAGCATCTATATGGGCAAGGCTTTTTTGCACCTGGGGTATTGTTAAACCATAGGTTATAATTATTAACGCAAGCGCAACACCAAAGCAAGCATATGCAGACCACCGCATAATGCGACGATGCTTTTGTTCTTTAGTTAACTTAGCGGGTTTCAATTCCTCACTCCGATTCACATAATTGTTATTATTTTATACTATTATTCAAATAAGGTCAAGTGAAAAAGATTAGTTGAAAGATTACAATACTTAGTGTATAATAAATATCGGTGATTTTATGACAAACAAATTAAATGCCGTAATACTTGACGGCCACACAGAAAACCCCGGTGATTTATCCTGGGAATGTATTGAAAAGCTTGTTAACTTAACTGTTTACCCCCGAACAGAACAGTCTATGGTTATCGAAAGAGCAAAGGATGCTGATATCCTTATCATTAACAAGGTACAGCTTACAAGAGAAATCATCGAGCAATTACCAAAGCTTAAATTTGTTTCTACCCTTGCAACAGGCTTTAATCAGATTGATGGTGTCGCTTTAAAAGAAAGAAATATTCCCCTCTCGAACATACCAGCCTACTCTACAAATGCTGTTGCACAAATGGTATTTGCATTTATTCTTGAATTAACAAACCAAACAGCCGCATATACAGCAGATGTAAAAAAAGGCAACTGGTCAAAATGCGAGGATTTTTGCTATTGGAACAAGCCACTTTACGAGCTTGACGGCAAAATTCTTGGTATTATCGGTTTTGGTAAAATAGGCTCCCGTGTTGCAGAGATTGGCAGGGCTTTTGGTATGAAGGTTGTTGCCTACACGCCATCGGGTAAAAAAGCAGGCTACGATAATATAGAATTCACTGATTTAGACACAGTTTTGAGTGCTTCAGATTATATATCCGTACATTGTCCGTTAACAGAAAACACAGCCGGTCTTATAAACAAAGAATTTATTGCAAAAATGAAGAAAACTGCTTATATTATAAACACCTCACGCGGTCCTGTTGCAAACGAGCCGGATATTAAAGAGGCTCTTGTTAATGGTGATTTAGCAGGATACGGCACAGATGTTTTATCTACAGAGCCACCCACAAACGATAACCCACTCTTAACAGCTCCTAACTGCCTTATCACACCACATGTGGCATGGGCAGCATACGAAACAAGGCTCAGATTAATGGGTATTTTAGAAGAAAATATCAAGGGCTACCTTTCAGGTGCACCTGTTAATGTTGTTAATCCTTAAGGTTTTATTAAAATTACAGAAAAATGGCACATTTTTAATGCCATAATACTTTGATTTTTTTTGCATTATGCCAAAAGTTGAAAATCTAAGTTAAAATTATGTCAAAGTTGTTGCATTTATTCTGTTTTGTGGTAAAATATTTAAGGTTACATTAAACTAATTAATAAATATTTGGAGGTAATTCAAATGTCAGTTAAAGTTGCAATTAACGGTTTCGGTCGTATCGGCCGTCTCGCATTCCGTCAGATGTTCGGCGCTGAAGGTTACGATGTAGTAGCTATCAACGACCTTACAAAGCCATCTATGCTTGCTAATCTTCTTAAGTATGATACAGCACAGGGCGGCTACTGTGGTAGAATCGGCGAAGGTCTTCACACTGTTGAAGCTGACGACGAAGCAGGTACAATCACAGTTGATGGTAAGACACTTAAAATCTACGCTATGGCTAACGCTGCAGAGCTTCCTTGGGGCGAAATCGGTGTTGATGTAGTTCTTGAATGCACAGGTTTCTACTGTTCAAAAGAAAAGAGCATGGCTCACATCAATGCAGGTGCTAAGAAGGTTGTTATTTCTGCTCCAGCAGACAAAGAAACAAAGACAATTGTTTTCTCTGTTAACGAAAATACACTTACAGCTGATGACCAGATCATTTCTGCTGCTTCTTGTACAACAAACTGCCTTGCTCCTATGGCTAAGGCTCTTAACGATTATGCTGCTGTTCAGAGTGGTATCATGAGCACAATCCACGCTTACACAGGCGACCAGATGATCCTCGACGGTCCTCACAGAAAGGGCGATATGAGAAGAGCTCGGGCAGGTGCTGCAAACATCGTTCCTAACTCCACAGGCGCTGCAAAGGCAATCGGTCTCGTTATTCCCGAACTCAACGGCAAGCTCATCGGCTCCGCTCAGAGAGTTCCCGTTCCCACCGGTTCCACAACAATTCTTACAGCAGTTGTTAAGGGCGACGACGTAACCAAGGAAGGCATCAACGCTGCTATGAAGGCTGCTGCT
>JAZSCV010000009.1:0-8186 GCA_045530855.1 Acutalibacteraceae bacterium | reverse complement strand
AGCCTGACCGAAAAATCCGCTGACAACTTCATAAAAAGCGATTTTCCAGCCATATTTTTTTATTATTTCACGATTCTTTGCTACAGCATCAGAAAAACGCTTGTGCAGAATATTGAATACTCCTGATGTTCGTATATCCTTCGAGTACTCCTTTAAATAGATAACTCTTTTAACATAAGCCTTTGAACGCTTATGAATTGTCATTTCTTTATCCTTTTTTACTGTGATTTTCCCTTTAAGTGCCTGTGCCGCAACAACAGGAAGCATAAACAGAAGAATCAATAGTATTTTAGGGTCGATGGAAACAACATACGCTACTATAAAGATTCCTGTAAACGATGCTACGAAGATGCTTGAAAAATAATAAATGAACATATCATAGTGAGATTCTGAAATAATCTCTGTTGCTCGTTTATACTTATCAAAAAAATCAGGGTCCTCAAAGCAAGCCATATCTACATTGACCGCTTTTTCGAAAATACGCTGATTCAAGTTCTTGTAGAACTGCTTGAACTTTACACTCAAAACATAATTTGAGTAGCTTTGAATAGCTCTTGCTATAATTCCTGATGCAACAAACATTAATACAGCGAACACAAAGGCTTTAAAGGGCAAATCCCTTTCAAGTACCTGCAAAATTACTCTCAGGAACAAAATTTCCTGAACAAATGCCGTAAAAAACCAAAATCCGCCTGTTGCAAGAATCTGAACAGTAAAATACCAAGGACAACACTCCTTAATGATTTTTACCGCATAAAACACATTCTTCAGTGTTTCAAATTTTACTTTTTTCGTTTTTTCTTTTTTCATATTTCCTCCGTTAATTTTTCAGGTAAAATGTTAACGACGCATTTTACCATTTTGGGCTTCATATGAAGCCCTTTCCGGAGTTTGTGTGCTGATTTCCGAGGTGAGAGGAACTCAGAAATCTTTTCGTCTCCTGCATTACAAACTGCAATAAATAAAAAATCTCCGAAAAGCATCAGCTTTCCGGAGAAAAGGCAATTTAATTGCAATATGTCAGCAGGAAGCGGACACAATTACCGGATAAAGCATATTTCTTACCATTACCTTTTTCATCATCATGTCCAGCTCCTTTCTGTAGTTTATTTTTTGTATTTACACGGAATACTCTTGTAATCTAACACATTTGTGTATATTTGTCAACAATTGATTGGCAAATGGCGGCAACTCGTAAGAGTTCGCAACGCAGTTCCGAAATTTTGAATTTTGTATTTTAAATTTTTAATTTCCTGCGAAGCTCTGGTAGCTGACAACTGGCGACCGGCATCTAAAAAGACACCCTCAGGGGGTGTCTTCTTTATGCTTCTGCTTCCTGAGCTTTTTTTCTTTCAAGTTTTTTCTTTCTTGCTTTGTAGGAGTTAAGCTCCTGCACACATTCATCAGGCAAATCGCAGTCGCCAACAGAAAGAATGTATTTATTGTAAAGACCTTTGAAGTTCGAACCGCCTGTTGTGAGAATTTTTTTCTTCTTTGCATATTTTGCAAGAGCGACTTTATCTTTCTCGCTCATTTCAGGTGTGTAAATTTCAATTCCGTCAAGACCTGCTTCAACAAGCTCATCAAGGAGCGTATCATTTTTACACTTCTGCGGGTTTGCAAGAACTGCAATACCGCCTGCATCGTGAATCGCTTCCAATATTGAGAAAATATCCTCATACTCGGGGATATGATTTATGCTACCCGGTTTATCTTTGGCAAAAAGCTCGTTGTAAAGGTCACCGTAAATTCTGTCTGTAAAGCCATTTTCTATAAGAGCCTGCATAATATGTACCTTAAAGATATTTGTTGAGCCTGCGGCACATTTTGCAACAAATTCAGGTGTAATTGGATATTTCTGTGCAGTTTTGAGCACCATAAGGTGAGAAGATTTCTTTCTTATAAGAGAACTGCGACGGCAAAGACCCTCCAGCCTGTCCGGAAAATCCGGCTTATAGCAAAGCATATGGATTTCCTGGCCGTTAGTTTTATCTGTACCTGAAAGCTCAACGCCGGGAATAACTGTTACGCCGTGTCTTTCACCGATAACCTTGCCTCTAACTGTACCTGCAAGGCAGTCGTGGTCTGTAATTGCAATTGTAGTTACACCACGCTTTTTAGCAAGTAAAATTAAATCTTCAATACCAAGGGAACCATTTGACAATTTGGTATGGCAATGTAAATCTGCTGACAAGAAAATCCTTCCTTCCGTACTTCTCAACAAAGAGAGTTATTATTTCCGTATCTTACCCTTTTAAAGCAAATATTTCGGAACTGTATACTGTTGTATATTTCTGTATTTTTATGCAGAAATATGCGTTTCCTAATCTTATCCGGAAAAATTGCACACATACCCCGAATATATAACTATACCAATATTTTACTATCATTTTTGGAAAAAAGCAAGAGATTTTTTGTATTTTAGTACGAATTTTGACAATTATTTTTGTTATATATTAACATTATATATGTTTGCTTTTTCATTTGTTATATGGTATCATTGTGCTATGAATAATTTGGTCTATGTAGCCCTCAGCGGTGGTGTTGATTCCGCTGCAGCGGCAATACTTTTAAAAGAACACGGGTACGATGTCCGTGGTGTTATTTTGCGTCTTAAACCCGGCAACTCTGCCGATGCGGATATCCACGATGCTCAGATAGTTGCTGACAGTCTTTCCATTCCTTTGGAAATTCTTGACGAAAGAGATGCATTTAAGTCAATTACAGCTTATTTTTGCAAAGCATATATGGAAGGGCTTACCCCTAACCCCTGCGTGCTTTGTAACCCCACAATAAAATTCAGGAAGCTTGTGGACTATGCTACTCAGAAAGGCGCATTGTTTCTTGCAACGGGCCATTATTCAGATATTATCTGCCATAATGGTGTGTATTACATCAAGCGCAACCCCTCAAGCAAGGACCAGAGCTATTTTCTGTGCGGGTTAAATCAGGATATTCTGAGCCGTGTGCGTTTCCCCTTAAGTAGCTTCTCAAAAGATGAAATCCGTAGCCTTGTGGAAAAATACAACATTCCTGTTGCACATAAAAAAGATAGCCAGGAGGTTTGCTTTATCCCCGATAACGACTACATTTCATTTATTGAACGGGAATTTACACCTGAGGCAACACCCGGTGATTTTTTATCCACCGCAGGTGAAAAGCTCGGCACTCATTCGGGACTTTACAAATACACAATAGGTCAGCGCAAGGGCTTAGGCGCTTTCGGTAAACCTATGTATGTTATTTCAATAGACCCTGAAACAAACTCCGTCACCATAGGTGATAACGAAGAGCTTTTCAAAAGCAAAATATTTATTAAAGATATTAACTTCATTTCAGGCAAAGCACCTTCAAAAAGCTTTACCTGCCAGGTAAAAATACGTTGTGCGGCAAGACCTGCCGATGCAACACTGACTCTTACTGACACAGGTGCAGAAATTATTTTCAAAGATCCGCAAAGAGCCGCTGCACCCGGTCAGACAGCCGCAATTTACAAGGAAGATATATTAATTGGAGGAGGCACAATATGCAATCCTTGAAAAAACTGTATAAAATCGGTATAGGTCCCTCCAGCTCACATACAATGGGACCTCAATATGCCGCAGAATATGTAAACGAAAAATATCCAGATGCCGCTTTTGTTAAGGTAATTCTTTACGGCTCTCTTGCCCTTACAGGAGAAGGACACGGCACACATACCGCCCTTTCTTCCACCTTAAAGGCAAAAAACGAAATTGTTTTTAATACGGAGCTTCAGGAGTTACCTCACCCTAACACACTTGATTTTGTTATTTACGATAGCGATAATAACGAAATTGATACTGTCCGTGCTATGAGCATCGGCGGTGGCGAAATCCGTATAGAAGGACAGCCATCCGTTACGGCTCCCGAGGTTTATCCGCATAAAAACTTTGAAGAAATCAAAGATTATTGCCTTATGAATCACCTTAAATTAAGCGACTATGTTGCAAAATACGAGGGTGAAGAGATTTTCCCATTCTTAAAATCAATATGGGAAAGAATGAAATTGACTGTACGTGAGGGTCTTGCCCAGGAAGGCACGCTTCCCGGTGGCCTCGGTGTTGAAAGAAAAGCAAAATTCCTCTATGCCCAACGCCATATGGACGAAACTCCCGAAACACGAGAAAACAGGCTTGTTTGTGCATATGCCTTTGCCGCAAGCGAACAGAATGCAGGTGGCGGTATGATAACAACCGCACCAACCTGCGGAGCTTCAGGTGTTCTTCCTGCTGTGCTGTACTATATGCAGGAGAAAAAAGGCTTTACAGATTTTGAAATCTGCAAAGCACTTGCCGCCGCAGGCGTAATTGGTAATGTTGTAAAGCAGAATGCATCCATAAGCGGTGCAGAAGCAGGCTGTCAGGCGGAAATCGGTACTGCTTGCTGTATGGCAGCAGCTGCCCTTGCAGAGCTTCACTTTATGGACCTTGACCAGATAGAATATGCCGCAGAAAATGCAATGGAGCATTATTTAGGTCTTACCTGTGACCCTGTTTGCGGTCTTGTGCAGATACCTTGCATTGAAAGAAATGCCGTTGCCGCAATGAGAGCAATAAATGCTCTTTCACTTGCAAACTTCCTTACATCAACCCGTAAGGTTAAGTTTGATACAGTTGTAGATACAATGTACCAGACAGGCAAAGATTTAATGCATAAATACCGTGAAACAAGTGAGGGCGGTCTTGCCCTTCACTATGAAGCATAAAATATTTGTTAAATAAGGAGATGATATCTTGGCTAAGAAAGAAAAGACAACCAAAGAAGTAAACAACCATCCTAATAAAATAGGCACAAAGGATGTTGCAGGTTACACTATTGCGGAAGCCGCAAATATGTTTAACCTTACATATATTACAAGCTACCTTAAAATCTTTATGACAGACGTTTTAAAGATTGCACCAAGCCGTGTAGGTATTATGTTCATTGTCACCCGTCTTTGGGACGTTATCAATGACCCTTTGTGGGGTGCAGTTGTTGCCAAAAGAAAACCGGGTAAGGATGGTAAATTCCTTCAGTACCTGCGCCTTGTGGCAGTGCCTCTCGGAATTTCCACAGTAATTTGCTTCCTTCCGTATTCAGACCCGAATTCAATATTCTATAATGCAACACTTGCGGCAAACCCTAACCTTATGTTTGCTGTGTGTATTATCACATACCTTATTTATTGCACAATGTATACCGCAATGAACATTCCCTTCGGCTCACTTGCTTCTGTTATTACAGATGACCCTAAGGGCAGAACACTTCTTTCAACATCTCGTTCATTAGGCTCAGGTGTTGGCGGTGCTGTTGTTACACTTATTGCTCCGTTTATTATTTATGTTGGCACAGGTGTTATCGACCAGACAACAGGCAAGGAAATCGAAATTGCAGACGGTAACAGAATGTTTATCTATGGTCTTTTAATGGGTATAATGTCTATTGCATTCTATCTTATCGGCCACAGAAACCTTAAAGAGCGCGTACCTGCATTTGACGAAGAAAACATTGATTTTAAAAAGACTTATCTTGGTCTTTTCAAATCCCGTCCATTCGTTATGATAACAATTTCAGGTGTGCTTATTTCAGGTCAGCTTCAGTTCAATTCCTTTAACGCATACCTTTACAAAAACTACTTTACAGACACAAGCCTCAGCGTTTTAGGTACAATCTGTACCTATCTTCCTATGGCGGCATTAATGCTCTTTACACCTAAGTTAGCCGCAAAATACGGCAAAAAAGAGCTTTGTGGCAGAATGTCTATAATCTCTGCTGCCGCATCTGTTTTCCTTGCAGTTACTGCAAACAATCAGGGCTTTATTCATTGGATTAATCCTCAACAAGGCATCTACCCTGCATGGTTATTTATGCTTTGCCTTCTTCTTATAGGCTTCGGCTATACTTTTGTAAGCCTTACCTGCTGGGCAGTTGTTATGGATGTTATTGACTACCAGGAATACACAACAGGTGTAAGAAACGAAAGCGCAGTTTACTCTGCCTATACCTTCGGCAGACAGCTTGGCCAGGCAATTGCCGATGCAGGTGGTCTTTTCCTTCTCCAGTGGGCACAGTATGACAGCAATACAGCAGGCAACGGCTTTATTACTGCAAATGACACAAGTAACAAAATTATGTTCATCTGCACAATAATTCCTGCTTTCGTTTATGTTGGTGTATGGCTTATCTTCCGTTTCGGATATCCGCTTACAAAAGAAAGGCTTGAACCGATTTATGCTTCGCTTCGCGAAAAGCACGAAAAGGAAGCCGCTGAGGGAAAATAAATATAAATAAGTTAAATGTTAAAGGATAGCATATTCCGTGGAATATGCTATCCTTTCTATAATTTTGAATTTTAAATTTTGAATTTTCAATTAAACCTTGTTTTACCTACCCTGCTCTGCTATACTATACTATGTATTTTTATATTCTAAACAAACTACTTCAAGAGGTGCAAAATGTTAAAACTCAAAAATGGTGTACCCAAAAAAATAATTTCTTTACTCCTGTGCTTTGCATGTGTTTTTTCACTTATAGCCTTTTCAGGCTGCGATGCACTAAAGAAAGACGATGTTCTCACACTGAATGGTGTAAAAATCAGCGACGATGTTTTTACCTACTACCTTGATAAGGCAACTGTAGACGAAGGCATTGATGCAGACCCTAAGCTGATACGACAGAAAACAATTGCCTATGTTTCAACATATTTCAAAACAAACAGCCTTGCCCTTGCTCACAATATTAGCCTTACAATTGGTGAAAAGGCGACTATTTCCGAAAAAGTAAACAGCTATTGGCAGATTTACAAAGCATATTATGAGAAAATCGGTGTCAGAAAAGAAACGCTTACAAAGGTGTTTACTATTGATGTATACAGAGACAAGCTCCTTTTAGCCTACTATGGCGAGGGTGGCACAGAGGAAATTCCTTTATCAAGGCTTTATGCATCATTCCGCACAAACTACATTGTTTTCCAGGCTATTACAGGCTACTTTACCGAAACAAATGAAAACGGTAAAACCGTCAGAATCCCTCAACCGGAAATCGAGTCGCTCGTTTTAAGATTTCAGAGTATGGCGGATGTTGTAAACTCCGGCGAAAAAACAATGGAAGAGGCATCAGATTATTTAGCTGAATCAGGCATACAAAGTGCTGTGCAAACTGTTGTACTTCACAAGGATGACGATACTTATCCGAAGGGCTTTTTCGAAAAGGTACAAACTATAGACACACGATATGCCGCCATTGTTGGTACAAACGATTACATCTTCCTTGTGCTTCGTGGTGAGGCAGATGCCAAAAGTGAATTTTTCAATGAAAAGAAAATTGATATTATGAAATCTATTGTCGGCAACGGAATAGATAAAATAATTGAAGGCGCATACAAGGTGGAAAGCAAGGTTTCCGACTCTTTATTCAACAGCTATCTTCAGCTTATTAAAAACGCGAAGCCTGATGCCGTAAAAACTACAGAGGGTGAACAAAAATGAATGATGTAATTAAAAATATTTTATCAAGGCAAACAATAAGAGAGTACACTGAGGAGCAGGTTCCCGATGAGCTTCTGAATGTAATTCTTAATTGTGCTATAAGAGCGCCAAGCGGAAGAAACTCACAGCCCTGTCACCTACGAATTGTGCAAGACAGAGCGCTCCTTAATGAAATGAATACAGATTTTAAAAATATTGTCGGCTGGGATACTCCCGCATACACGGGCTGGGATAAGCGCCCTGTTTACCACAATGCACCAACCTTTATTTATATTTTTGCCCCTAATCCTGACGGAATGTCGGGCGGCCTTATGGCAGAAAACATTGCACTTGCAGCACATTCACTCGGCTTAGGCTCTTGTATGATAGCTTCCTTAGGTGCTCTTTTTGAAAATGAAGAGGGTGCAAAAAAGTGGAAAGAAATATTAGATGTGCCTCAGGAGTGGAGCTTTGTGCTTGGTATGAGCTTAGGCTATCCAAACGAGCAGCCACCCTTTAAGGATAGAGAAGACGGACACATTAAATTTATAAAATAATCTTTTAGGACAATTGACACTATGAAATTTTTTGCAGGATATTATGATGTTGCAGTTATCGGTGCAGGCCACGCAGGTATAGAGGCAGCCCTTGCCTCTGCAAGGCTTGGAGCCTCTACTGTTGTTTTTACAGTTAACCTTGACTGGATAGGTAATATGGCTT
>JAZSCV010000012.1:0-3620 GCA_045530855.1 Acutalibacteraceae bacterium | reverse complement strand
AAATGCTTAAATATTATGATATTTCTGTTGAAGGAAAAGAATGTGTTGTAATCGGCAGAAGTAATATCGTTGGTAAACCAATGGCTATGTTGCTTTTAGGTCAGAATGGTACAGTTACAATCTGTCATTCTCGAACAAAGGACCTTGCAGAGGTTACAAAGAGAGCTGATATTCTCGTTGCTGCAGTAGGCATTGCATACTTTGTAAAAGAAGATATGGTAAAAGACGGAGCAGTTGTAATCGACGTTGGTATGAACAGAAATGCAGAAGGCAAGCTCTGTGGCGACGTTGATTTTGAGAATGTAAAAGATAAATGCTCATTTATAACCCCTGTACCAGGTGGCGTAGGACCAATGACAATTACGATGTTGTTGAAAAATACACTCACAGCATCCAAAGAACATTTTAATAAATAATGCAAAATGCAAAGTGCAAAATGTAGGGGCGATTCATGTGTCAAGAGCATGATGGTATACAGTAGTGTAAGATGATTGTATACAGTTTAGATTCTTGAAATCTTACGGTTAATAAGTTCACCTGTTACATTAGAAAATTCAGCAATCTTGAAGTTTCTGTAACAAGCAAAGAAGGAATCCCCATGGGGATTCGGGCGAAATTCGATATTTTCGTTAATCATAGTTTCGCTTAAATAAACTTGCCAACCGTTAAATCTTACGTAGCCCCAACTATTTACTTTAATGATATGGTGTTGTCCACCATATTCAAATTTTTTAATATTATCTATGTATGTCCTGTCGCTTGGTACATAAACCTCGGCAGGACATTTCATATTTAATGCTTCATGAGGTCTTATGTTGTTGTATTTTATTCTCCATTCCTGCAAACCTCTATCGGCATCAAATATATCCTTAAATTTGTTTTGATTCAACAATTCTGTTTTCATTGTTCTATGGAATCTTTCTATTTTACCTTGTGTTTGTGGGTGCATAATTCTTCCGTGTATTGGAAGAATGTCATGATTCATTAACCATTTTTCAAATTGAGTATATCCGTTTCTAAAGCCTCTAAAAGTCCAACCATTATCTGATAATACAGAATCAGGCATTCCATATTCGTAAAAAGCTTCTCTAAAACTATCAGTAACCCCTAATGTATTGGGCTTTACAGCTATCTTAATTGAAAATCGTGAATGGTCATCTAATATATCTAATGGGAAACATCTTGTTCCATCAAGTAAAGCAAAATCACCTTTGAAATCCGTCTGCCACATTTGATTGCATTTATTTCTTTCAAACCTAACAAATGGTTTATGTTTTAATGATTCTTCTTCAGAAACACAACCATTTCTTTTTAAGATATTATTACAAGTCTTTACACAGGGTAAATCTTCATACCCTTGATTAACAAGAACCTGACGAATTGTTTTTCCACCCCAAGCAGGATTGTCTTTTCTTACAGATAAAATCAATTGTTCGGTTTCTTTATCTGTTTTATTACTAATGTTCTTTCTAGCATGACTTCGGTCTGATAAATCATTTGTTTCTTCTGCTCTTGCAATCCATTTGTATCCAGTTTTTCGTGTTATCCCAAATTCCCGACACAACGAACTGAAATTACTTGTGCTTTTTGATGCAACTACAAATTCTTTTCTCAATTCTTCCACAGTTTTACTCTCCCACGGCATTTCAAACACTCCTTTTCGTGCTTTCCTATGCCTTTTATTTTATCATAAAACTGTATACCATCATCTTGCACTACCTGTTTACTATCATACTACACTGTACATATTTTGTAGTCCCGTTTTGGTTTATATGCATACTTTGGTGCGGGCAGATGAGCCCCATTGTCCCTGCTTTTCCGACCACGGTTTATTTGACTATCGACCATGGTTCATTTGACTATCGACCATGGTTTATCTGACTATCGACCATGGTTCATTTGACTATCGACCATGGTTTATCTGACTATCGACCATGGTTTATCTGACTATGTAAAAATAATATATAAATAATATAAAAATAATATTATTACGAAAATACTTAACCAGTTATCAATTTTTTTCTCTCCCGATTCGATTCATTTTTCTCATATATCTTTTTGAAAAATTCTGTTTTTTAATCTGTTCATTTTTTTCAAATTCGTTATTGCAACATTCAATGCAAGCTTGCTGTAACAATGAATAGTTCTTATCTTTTCGCACATAATAACAACCTCAAATTTCGTATTACTAAAATTAACTATATTTGGTAATACCAAATATGTAAAGATTTTTATAGCATATAATTTGTGATATAAAGGTGGTGGGCAGTTTGAAAACAATAAAACTTGAACTTGGTAACAGAAATATAATAGGTGCAAGAGTAACTGAAGCACGAAGAAAACAAGGTATGAAACAAAATGAACTGCTCGCAAAACTTCAATTAGCAGGCATCGAAATCAGCATACCTGCACTTTCGCTTTTAGAGGGTCAGAAACGACCTGTATTTGATTATGAATTGAATGCTTTGGCGGATGCTTTAGGAGTTTCTGTTAATTGGTTGTTAGGTAGAGAATAAAAATAAAGACGGGAAAATCCCGTCTTATTTTTTTATTTGTTTTTATCTTTCCCATATTTCTTATTTCTCTTTGCAACTCGTTTTTCACGGATTTTTTCAAATGCTATTTCGCTGACAATGAAAAGCACGATTACGAGTATTGCAAAGAAAATACGAATAGGGGTAACTGTTAAATCATTTGAATACTTAACTGTTTTTTCAGCAAATGCCGTTACAACAAAAGTAAGGCATAAAAGCACTGATAACAGTAGGGTATTCAATTTTTTTATGCCTTTTTTCATAGGATTATTCCTCTGTTTCTTTAACGGCAATTCCCAGTTCGTCAAGTTGAAGTGTATCAACAGGGGATGGACATTCTGTCATTGGCTCACTTGCATTCTGGAGTTTAGGGAAGGCGATAACATCACGAAGTGAGTCAGCACCAATCATCTGCATAACAAGTCTGTCAAGACCGATACCCATACCGCCGTGTGGAGGAGGTCCGAAACGGAATGCATCTGTCAAGAAACCAAATTTCTCATAAGCTTCTTCGTCAGAAAGACCTAAAAGTGTGAACATTCTCTTTTGAAGAACAGGGTCAGTAATACGGATTGAACCTGATGACAATTCAACACCATTAAGAACAAGGTCATAAGCCTTTGCACGAACCTGTGCTTTGTCTGTTTCAAGATATTCTAAACATTCATCCATAGGAGATGTGAATGGGTGGTGCATAGCAACAAAAGTACCAGCGTCCTCGTCCCACTCAAAGAATGGGAATTCTGTAATCCAGAGAAGATTAAATTTGTCGGTTGGGATGATATCAAGTTTCTTTGCAACTTCCTGACGAAGTGCACCAAGAACTGAAAGAACGCTGTTTTTCTTTGTATCTGCAACAATAAGCACAACGTCGCCTGTTTCTGCACCTGCTTTGTTAAGGAGAGCAGTCATTTCGTCCTCTGTGAGGAATTTAGCAAATGAAGATGCAAGTCCGTCAGGCATAAGACGTGCAAATGCAAGTCCCTTTGCACCGATACCACGAACAAATTCTGTAAGCTTGTCAATTTCTTTTCTTGTAAGAGTATTAACAGCGTTTTTAGCTGTGATACAGTAAACTGCACCACC
>JAZSCV010000013.1:0-5204 GCA_045530855.1 Acutalibacteraceae bacterium | reverse complement strand
TAACAGGCTTTCGAAAAGAGGGCAATCGCCTGAGTAGGTATGTATGTTGTTCATATATATGGCGGTATAGCTCAGCTGGCTAGAGTACTCGGTTCATACCCGATTGGTCGTAGGTTCGAATCCCACTGCCGCTACCAGTTTCCAACACACCTACCTACTTAAGGTGTTATATAAAAGGGCTTATGCCCCTCATATATGGCCCGGTGGTCAAGCGGTTAAGACACCGCCCTTTCACGGCGGTAACACGAGTTCGATTCTCGTCCGGGTCACCACTAAAAGTCATACGAAAGTATGACTTTTATTTTTCTCAAATTATTGATTTTTAATAATCAATATAATATAATGTATTAGTAATATTTGCCGGTGTGATGGAATTGGCAGACGTGCTGGACTCAAAATCCAGTGGTAGTGATACCGTACCGGTTCGACCCCGGTCACCGGCACCAAAAAGATAGCCTATGCTTAATGCATAGGTTTTCTTTTTTTATGTTCAAAAGGGAATTAGGGGTCGAACCGCCTCGGTGATTGACAGAACTCCATTTATGTAATTCAGTTATATACTTTAATATTTCACCAAATACTTCATCGTCATTAGCAGTTGATGTATGAGTAACAAGGTGTTATAATGATGCTGTAATTAATAGTGGTTGGGGAGTGAAAGGAATGAAAAAACTTTCTAAATCATTTGATGTTATCTGTAGAATTGCGGTAGTTACCATTGTTTTGTTTGTTATAGGTTTCATAATAAAATTCATTCATTTTTCCGTAACCTTCGTATCACCACAAGAGCAGGTTATAAATTCTATTGGTGAAAACGAGTGTGTAGCCTATTATTCCGGTGGTGTTTTTCAGGACTTTACAGATTATGCTATCTATAGCTATAGTAACCCACGAATAGAGGGGAATGAAGATTTTTCAAAGGTTACTGATACAGAAGAAATAAATACATATCTTGATGATTTTCAAAAATGGGTGGATATGTACCCGGAAGATGAAGAAATAAGGGAAAATTATAATTTTGACAGAAGTATTATTGATGAATCTGACTATGTTTATATAGCTGACAGGTCAACTGAAGAAAGTGACAGTATGTACGAAAAGTTCGATTCGTACGATTTCTATATATACGATTCTCAAAGTAAAAGATTATATTATTTCCATAATAATATATAAAAGGAGCATAATTATGGGTGCTTTAGGTGTAGTATTATCTGTTTTTAAAAATATGAAAAAGGCAAAAAAACTTAAGGCTATGGGTGCCGAAGAAATATTGAAGTTGAATGATTTTGATTTTTATGATGCTGTCGAATGTTTATGTGATGCAGCTGTGTATGATATTAATGATTCCGGATTAACACAGGAGCAAAGATATGTGCATACACTTATAAGACTTGAAGCAGAGGTTAATAATGGTGGTTTATGCCAATTCTTTGTGAATTCGAGTAAGGAGTGTGCACCTTTTGTGCGTGATGCATTAAACGAGATTGGTGCAACACAATTGAGTGATTATTTCATTAAGTTTGTTAATGAAAACAACATTGATGTAAATGATCTATCCAGGTTTAATATTCAAAGTGTTGATGAATTTGCTGCATTGTCAGAAAGCTGTGACTTTGACAAGTTTGATGATAGATTTTATGAGGATGAAGATCTCCATCAACAAATCTTGGACTATGCAAGAGAAAATATTTATAAGTTAATATGAAATGTTGTTTGTATATTGGAAATTGAATATTCGTATTTAGTTCCTCAAACACTAACACAAAACCTCTTTCATCATACTATGGTATAGTGAAAGGGGATTTTTATATGAGAGAAAAAGGGTATAATAGAGCGTCTGCTGTGCGTTATGCACGACGATGGGCTTTGAGCAGAAATCCTGCGTACTATAATTTTGAGTACATTGGTGGAGATTGCACCAATTTTGTTTCACAATGCATTTTTGCGGGGGCAGGGGTGATGAACTATACACCTGTGTATGGTTGGTATTATAACTCTTTAGCTGACCGTACAGCCTCCTGGAGTGGGGTAGAGTATCTTTATAACTTTCTTGTTACAAACAATTCTGTAGGGCCATACGCAAGCGTAGTAAATGAAAACGACGTGGTGGCAGGTGACATTATTCAATTGGGTAGAGCTGATGGTGATTTTTATCACACATTATTTATTCTTGAAACAGAGCCTCAGATTCTCGTTGCTGCCCATTCATACGATGCTTTAGATAGAGCTTTATCAACATATAACTATGATGTTGCAAGGTTTTTACACATTGCTGGAGTTAGAGATTGGTAAAAAACAAACGGTAAGATTCAATTGAATCTCACCGTTTTGCTTTGCACTCTGCGTATTGTGTTTATCTCTGTACTCTGCCTGAGCCGTCGCCACCTGCAAGCTTTTCGATTTCTGAAACGCTTACTCTGTTAAAGTCACCTTCAACTGTGTGCTTAAGAGCAGATGCTGCAACTGCAAATTCGATAGCGGACTGTGTATCCTTACCGTTAAGAAGTGCATAAATAAGGCCGCCACCGAAGCTGTCACCACCACCTACACGGTCAACAATGTGTAGGTGATATTCCTTTGAGAAGCAGTAGTTCTCACCGTCGTAGAGCATACCTGCCCAGTCATTGTCGTTTGCAGAAATAGAGGTTCTGAGGGTAATTGCAACCTTTTCAAAGCCGAATTTGTCTGCAAGCTGTTTTGCAACGGATTTGTAGCCTTCCTTGTTAAGCTTGCCACCATAAATGTCTGTGTTTTCTGATTCGATACCGAAAACGTCCTTTGCATCTTCTTCGTTAGATATGCATACGTCAACGTATTTGCAAAGCTCTGTCATAGCAGCTCTTGCTTCGTCGCGTGTCCAGAGCTTGCCTCTGTAGTTAAGGTCGCAGGAGATTTTAACGCCCTTTGCCTTAGCAGCAATACAAGCCTCTTTGCAGATTTCAACAAGGTTTGCACCTAAAGCAGGTGTAATGCCTGTGAAATGGAACCAGTCTGCACCCTCGAAGATTTCATCCCAGTTAAAGTCGGAAGTAGAAGCCTCCTGAATTGCTGAATGAGCACGGTCGTAAATACAAACGCTACCACGCTGTGAAGCACCTTTTTCAAGGAAGTAGATACCAACTCTGTCGCCACCGCGAGTGATTTTAGATGTATCAACACCGAAGTAACGAAGAGAGTTTACTGCTGCCTGACCAATAGCGTGGGATGGGAGCTTTGTTACGAAAACAGAGTCCATACCATAGTTTGCAAGGGAAACTGAAACGTTAGCCTCGCCACCACCGAAGGTTGCCTGAAGCTGATCGTCCTGGAAGAAACGGTTGTAGCCGTTTGGAGCAAGACGGAGCATGATTTCACCAAAAGTAACTATTTTAGCCATTTGAACGAGCCTCCTTAACAATTTCTACGGATTTTTTGCAAAGGTCAATAATTTCATCCCATTTATTGTTGTCAATAAGGTCTGCTGTTACCATATATGAGCCACCACAAGCGGCAATAACAGGGCAGGAGAGATATTCTTTAAGATTGTTAAGACCAATACCACCTGTTGGCATAACCTTAAACATAGGGAATGGAGCACTCATAGCTTTAATTTTTGAAAGACCACCTGACTGCTCTGCCGGGAAGAATTTTAACACGTCAAGACCAAGTCTGTATGCTGTGTGGTAATCTGTAGGAGTTGTGCAGCCTGCGTAGATTGGCACGTTTTTCTCCTGACAGTATTTTACTATATATTCATCAAGACCGGGTGTAACAATGAATTTTGCACCTGCTTCAATAGCCTCGTCAACCTGCTGTGTTGTGAGGACTGTACCTGCACCTACAAGCATTTCGGGTACGTTTTCACTCATAAGCTTAATTGCCTTTGCAGCACCTGCAGCACGGAAGGTTACTTCTGCAACAGGAACGCCACCCTTAACAAGTGCCTCTGCAAGAGGTACTGCGTCCTTTTCAGGATTGTTGAGTTTAATAACCGGTACAACACCGATTGACATAATTTTTTCGGAAATTGCGTTCATTTTGTTGCCTCCTTATTTCTTAAATGCTTTTTCACAAGCTTCAAAAAGACCGTTGATATAGGTAGCACCTAAAGCTCTGTCGTAAAGGCCATAGCCCGGTTTGCCCGTTTCGCCCCAAATCATTCTGCCGTGGTCAGGTCTTACGTAACCATCAAAGCCTGTTTCTACAAGTGCCTTTGTAATTTCGTACATATCAAGACTGCCACAGCTTGAAAGGTGACCTTGCTCCTCAAAGCTGCCATCGTCAAGAATGAGAATGTTTCGCATATGCATAAATGCAATTCTGTCCATAGCGCTATATTTTTTGATCATAGCAACTACGTCGTTTGATTTAGCACAACCTAAAGAGCCTGTACAAAGGCAAAGGGAGTTGGCAGGGGAGTCAACAATGTTGAGCATTCTGTCCAGGTTATCTTCGCAGGTAATAATTCTTGGAATGCCGAATATTGAGTAAGGTGGGTCATCAGGATGGATTGCCATTCTTACTCCACATTCCTCAGCGACAGGAATAACTTTTTTAAGGAAAGTTTCAAGATTTGCCCAAAGACCTTCTTCCCCAAGCTCGCCATATGCAGAAATAAGCTCGCGTACTTCTTCCTGAGAGTAGCTTGAATCCCAACCCGGAAGGTGAATGTCGTCTTTAAGTGGGTCGAGACCCTTCATCTGCTCCCAATACATAACAAGACTTGTGGAGCCGTCGGGAGCAGCTTTGTCAAGCTGTGTGCGTGTCCAGTCAAAAACAGGCATAAAGTTGTAGGTTACACACTTAACACCGTATTTTGCACAACGACGGATATTTTCGCAGTAAACCTCAAGAAGCTCTTCGACATTGTTTCTGCCAAGCTTAATATCCTCGTGAACAGGGATTGATTCTACAACGTCGAAAACAAGGCCGTTTTCCTCGCACTGCTTTTTCATTTTTGCAATACTTTCTTCAGGCCATACCTCACCCGGTTTAACGTCGTAAACTGCACTTACGATACTACGCATATTTGGAATCTGACGAATGTACTGAAGAGAAATAGGATCAGTTTCGCCATACCAACGGAATGACATTTTCATTTGGGTTCCTCCGTTAACATTATTTTATATGTGTGTTTTATTTATATCTATATTATAGTATAACACAAAAAATTCGCAATAGAAAAATATATGTTTTTCTTCGCAAAATTTTTGTATAGATTAAAA
>JAZSCV010000048.1:0-26009 GCA_045530855.1 Acutalibacteraceae bacterium | reverse complement strand
ATCCCACCGTTCCGCTCAAACTATGTTTTACAATTATTTTATATCCCGTGGTCAACTTACCATAACAGCAACTTAATTCGAGAACGGTCCCCCCTTTTTCGAAAAAGGGATAGGCTTCGCATAACTTGAAAAACTTTTCTCTCCAACCGAAGAATAGAGGTAAGAGAACTACCCAGTACCATTCCGATTGAAGCTAATAATAAAGGATAGTATATCCCACGGATTATACTACCCTTAAAAATATAATTTATTGAAGAATGGTCCCCATCCCTACACTATAGAGGTATAAGCTGTCGCATTACAACAGCTTTTTTGAAATTAACGCGTTAACTTCCCCAAAACTCCTTGTTTTTCTTTGCAAAGTTCTCGTTTTGCAATGCAAAACATATCGAATTTGAGTGTAACGAAAATATATCGAATTGCGTAGCAATATATCGAGTTTATCGTAAGATAAACATATCGACAAATATCGATATACCTTCGGATCGATATATCCTTACGGATTCGATATGTGCTGACGCACTCGATATGTTTCACCAAAAGGTGAAACGAGATACAATCATTGCGATGCGTTCCGACACTTTGCATTTTTCACTTATAATTGCATCGCAAACCCTTAATTTTGAATTTTTAATTTCCTGCGAAGCTCTGGTATCTGGTATCTGGCATCTTTATAATTACAACGCAGTTCTGAAACTTTGAATTTTGTATTTTGAATTTTCTTTTGTTTCACGTGGAACAAAAAGAAAAACCCGACGGAAGTCGGGTTTTAACTTTATTTAATTATTTAACCTTTGCGGCTTTCTTTGCTTCTTTTTTTGCTAATTTTTCAGCTTTGATTTTAGCATTTAAAGCAGCCTCTTCTTTTCTCTTGTTTTCTGCTTCAGCCGCCGCCTTTGCTACAGCTCTTTCGTGTCTTTCTTTAGAGATATCATACTGAGCATTTATGTTATCGTAGTGGCTGTAGTTTTCTTTCTGAGTAAGAAGCTTTTCAGCATCAAGGTAAGGCTTAGCGGCACGGGCAAAGTCTGCCTGTCTGTCGCTTTCTGCCTTTGTTGCTTTTCGTGCATCCTTAAGCTCTGCCTGGAGCTTTTTGATTTTTGCCTTAAGGTCATCAACTGCACGTGCATTCTTTTCGTTTGCCTGTTTAGAGAAAGCCTTGCTTGCATCTTTAACTGCAAGGTGAAGTTTTTTAAGCTTTGCTTCGAGTATATCTTCTTTTTCAAAGCATTTTTCAAGGTCGGCATACTTTGGTTGAACAAATTCCTTGTCCTTAAAGCTTTTAGCAATAGATTTACAAGCAGAAAGCTTAACCTTTGCCATTTCTATAGCGGCTTTACGGACAATCTTCTTTTCTTTTGTATCTTTAGCCATTGCTCTTGCTTCGCTAAGCTCTGCAGTAGCCTCAGCAACAGATGTGTTATAAAGACCCACAAGACCTGCATCAACGATTTCACGGCTCTTTTCAACTCTGTACTTGAATTCCTCTGTTTCGAATTTGTTAAGCTCGTCACATACAAACTTGGCGATTTCAATTTCCTCGTTATATTCAAGCTTTTCCTTGTATGATTTTTTAGCCTGCTTGCGCTCTTCTTTATCCTTAATGGATTTGTAATCCTTTTTGCTTGCCTCAACAGGAGTAGCATCACACATTTCGCGTGACTTGTGGATAATATCAACTGCTTCAACAAGTGTGCCATCTTCAAGAACATTGTTACCATAGTCCTCAAACATAGCGCGGATTTTAAGAACGCGAACAACGGATTTCTGTTTCTTTTCGTTAAAGTCATACCAGAAGTACGGAATAACATTCATTAAAGCACCGAATGCAGAAAGTACAATGAGAAGCTGAAGAAGGTCGGTAAGAATAGCAGGGTCATAAAGAGCAGAGTAGGGGTTAGCATAGTTATCCTGTCCGTTTGCTAACTGATCTGCAAGGATTTCACCAACAGTTTTGCCATCACCGAGCATTCTGTTAAGAATTTCAGGTCTTGATGTAACAAGCTTTGCATTTGTATCTGTAATACCGCTATTTTCATAAACAATAGGAAGAACAGAAGAGAAAACAAGGTTTAATACAGTACCTATTGTTGCAACTGCAGCAAACATACCATCAATTCTTTCACCTGTTTTATATTGCTGATAGTCACGGATATCTGCCTGAACAGCCGGGTTAAGAATATGTGCAAATGAACCCATAAGAGCATTGAAATACATACAACCCATAACAAGCCAGATTAAAACATTAGCAACATCCTGAACAAGTGGAAGAAGCATAAGAATAAATACGATGTTGAGAGCATTTGTTACAATAAGAACTGCCTTTTTACCCCATTTTCTGATACAGAACGGAGCAAGAATCATTCCCCAGAGGGATGCATTACCATAAACAGTAACAATTACACCATATGCAGTACCTGAACAGGCGCCTGCATAGTTGTAAAGCCATGAAAGAATATTAAGGAATGATGATTCAAGGAATCCGAGCCAACCTGCAAGAGAAATAATCCAGAAGTATTTATTTTTTGCAACGGCTTTAAGTGCATCAAAAAATCTGATCTGAACAACGTGGGTTTTAGCCTGAACAATTTTTTCCTCTGTATGCTTGTAAACAATCAGGCAAAGAAGAAGTCCGCCAACAGTAAGAATAGGGTATAAGAAACGGTAAACACGGATATCTGTAGTGTTTGTGTGGAAAAGATGCTGTGCAATAATAGGTGTTAAAAGGTTAACAACTGTGGGAGCAAATGAGTACACGACACTCTTTATAGATGCAACATCTGTACGCTCCTGCGAGTTTGGAGAAAGTACATGAATAAGGTTTTCATATGCATCGTAGAAGAAATAGTAGAAGAAATGAATAAGCAGGTTAAGGAACATAACAATTGCACATTTTGCAACATATGCAATTTCTTCGCCAAAAATCATTCCGTCCCCAAGCCACTCCGGAAGCTTGTTATATGGGAACCATACTGTTAAAATACAAGCAATTGCCGAAGGTATTGCCATTGTAACAATATATGGCCTGTATTTACCTGCTTTGTTTCGTGTATTATCAATAATGTTTGCGCGCACACCGGTAAGGAAGATGTTTGCAACAACTGCAATAAGGTACATTATGTACATATCGGTAGCACCGATACCTAAAGCACTTGAAAGCAAAACATTGTTTGATGAAAGTAAGCACGCAGAGCCCATAGTAATAATCATATAGGCACCGATACCACCGCCTGAGTATGCGGCAATTTCTTTAAAGGTCATATAACGACCTGCCATTGGGGTTTTCCAATAGGTTTTTACCTTTGAAATACCATCAACAGCCAATTGTTTAATAGACATAAACTCTCTCCTTTTTTCGTAAAAAAATAGATAATATCATAATACCATATAAAAAGAAATACTTCAAGGAATATATTTCCAAAAAAGAAATATAAACAAACTTTGGTATATTGCACAACTAAGAGCCGTATAAGATGTGCAATTCGACAATCATATTTCAAAAAAATCCTGTTCAGACAGTATAATCTGAACAGGATATGGTAATGTGAAAATAATAATTTTATTCGAACAAGAACTTTTTAACTGTATTTATGTAATCCTTTGCCCTTACTGTGCTTGTACTTTCTGCAAAAATTCTTAAAAGTGGCTCTGTACCTGAGAAACGGCAGATAACAAAACCATCCTTAAAGTAAACCTTACAACCATCCTTATAGCTAACCTTAATAACCTCATCGCTGAATTCAGGAAGGCGTTTTTCCTTAAGAAGCTTTTTCTCAACAGCATTTTTCATTTCAGGGTCAAATCTCATATCGTCCTCAACCATAACAAAGTCACCAAACTCCTTGTGGAGCTTGTTAAGAATCTGTGATGGTGTCTGCCCTGTAACACTTACCATTTCTGCAAAGAGGGAAGCGGCATAAACGGAGTCTTTACCATGAATATGACCTCTAACAGTAAGACCGCCTGAGCTTTCACCACCTAAAACTGCGTCAACCTCGTCGATTTTTGCGGAAATATATTTAAAGCCAACGGGTACTTCATAGCATTTCTCACCAAAGCTTTCAGCAATTCTGTCAAGCATATGGGTTGTTGCAATATTTCTTACAACGGGACCCTTCCAGCCCTTGTACTTAACAAGGTAGTAATAAAGCAGACATAAGGTGTCGTTTGCGTTAATGTATTTACCGTTGGAGTCGATAATGCCAAGTCTGTCGCCATCGCCGTCCATAGCAATACCTAAATCGTATTTGCCGTTTAAAACATTATTTTTAAGGGCAAAAAGACTTTTTTCTGATGGGGCAGGCATAACTCCGCCGAAATATGCGTCTTTATTTGTGTTGATTGTGTCAATAGTACATCTTGCTGTGTGGAATATAACCAGAAGTGGATATGTACCGGAACCGTGCATAGAGTCAAAAACAACTCGCAAGCCGCGTTTTCTCAAAGCCTCAACATCCAAAAGATTAAGAATATCATCAAGGAAGTTGTTAAACGGATTATCAAGAAGCTGAACAAGACCTTGTTTTTTTGCTTCTTCAAACTCAAGAAAATCAACATCGTTAACCTTTTTTATAAGCTTTTCGAGCTTCTTTGTTACTTCAACTGATGCATCTCTGCCTTCCTCAGTGAAAAGCTTAATGCCGTTGTATGAAGCAGGGTTGTGGCTTGCAGTTACCTCGATGCCAAAATAAAGCTCTTCAAACTTAACTGTGTGCATAACAAGTGGGGTAGGAGCAGAGCGTTCCATTATCCATACAGTGATTCCGTTGTAGGCAAGCACCTCAGCTACCCACTTAGCTGCGGTTTCTGAAAGGAAGCGTCTGTCGTAGCCTATAATTACGGGCTTATCTGTTTTGTTTTGCTCTTTCATAAGTAAACAAAAACCCATTGCAACACGTCTTACATTCTGGCAAGTAAAATCTTCACCGATTATTGCACGCCATCCGCCTGTACCGAAAATAATTTCATCCATGGTCCGTCGCTCCTTTTTATAATTATGTTTGATTTCGGTTCTATTGTAACACATTAAAATCGCGAAATCTTATAAAATCGGTTGTTACTTTTACAATTTCGGTTGCTTTTTTCTTAAAAATAAATTACAATAGAAGAGGATATAAACAAAACAGAAGATGGTGAAAAGCTGTGGAATATACAAAAACTGTATTAGATTGCCCTGTAGTTGTTGACGGAATTTATACTGTTCACTACTTTGAATATGCCAAGGATTTTGCATATTCGGGTGAGGTGCACGATTTCTGGGAGATTGTGTATGCGGACAAAAAGAATCTTTTGATTACTGCAGGTGCACAGGAAATTGAGCTTGAAGCAGGGCAGATGTATCTGCATAAGCCTAACGAATTTCACAATATCCGCTGTGACGGTAAAAGGGCGGCAAACTCTGTAATTATCTCTTTTGACTGCAAAACACCGGAGTTAATTAATGTGGCAGGTAAGGTTATAACCTTAGGTGAAAAGGAAAGAGCTCTTATAGGTACAGTTGTCAAGGAAGCCTCATCCTCCTTTTCTACACCATTGGGGAACCCATATACAAGTGTTATGGAGCTTGCGGAAAATGGCGGTTTTGCCTGTCAGCAGATGATACGCCTGAGCGTTGAGCAATTATTAATACGGCTTATAAGAAAAAATATTGATATTGTACCCGTAAAGGTGAATAAAAGTACTGATACTCTTGCACAGATTACAGATTATTTGTTTTTGAACAGAGAAAACCATATAGAGTTTAGCGATGTGCTCAAAGAATTCAATCTTTCTTCCTCTGTTGTTAAGAAAATTTTTCGTGAGCAGATGGGTTGCGGTGTTATGGACTACTTTACCCGCTTGAAAATAGACAGGGCAAAGGAGTTAATACGAGAAGAAAGCTATACATTTACGGAAATTGCCGAAAGGTTGGGCTTTAATAATTCACAGTATTTTACAACAGTTTTCAAACGTGTTTCGGGTATGACACCTTCGGAATACGCAAAGGTTGTTGTAAGATATTAAATTATGGGGGAATGTGAAATGAATATTATTTTAATTGGTATGCCCGGTTGCGGCAAAAGTACAATAGGCGTTTTACTTGCAAAGAGTATGCTTGCAGATTTTGTTGATACAGATCTGATAATTCAGAATAAATATAAAAAAAGTCTTTGTGAGATTATAAATGAAGAGGGACTTGATGCTTTTAAAGAAAAGGAAAACAATGTTCTTGCAGAGCTGAAGGCTGAAAATTCTGTTATTGCAACAGGCGGAAGTGCAGTTTATTGCCCTGAGGGAATGAAGAACCTGAAAAAAGACGGAAAGATTATCTACCTTAAGCTTTCGCCTTCGGAAATAAAAAACAGAATAAAAAATATCACTACCCGCGGTATTGCTATGAAAGAGGGTACAACCATAGAGCAGTTATATGAAGAAAGGGCAGAGCTTTACGAAAAGTATGCCGATATTGTAATTGATTGTGAAAATACAACGCCTGAGGGATGCGTTGACAGAGTTGTTAAGGAGTTGAAAAATGAATAACACACGAAGAAAAAAGATACTTGAAAACGTAAAAAAATTTAAAATAAAGAATTTTATATTACTTACTTTAGCAGGAATAATAAATGCCTTTGGCGTTACCGTGTTTCTTAACCCTGTTAATCTTTATGACAGCGGTATTTCGGGAACATCTATGCTGTTTGCAGAGGTAACACCACCACAGCTTACATTATCGGTTTTTCTTTTAATTTTGAACATACCCTTGTTCATTTACGGCATGAAAAAGCAAGGTGTTCATTTTACTGTTTATGCTGTATATACTGTTTTGGTATATTCACTTTTTGCTTACCTCATAACAGATGTTTTACCTATAGATGTCAGCTTTGCATCACCCCTTGCAGGCTCTGACTTGCTGTTGTGTGCTCTTTTTGGCGGTATGATTTCAGGAGTGGGCAGCGGTATTGCAATCCGCTTTGGCGGAGCAATGGATGGTATAGAGGTTATGGCGGTTATTTTTGCTAAAAAGCTCGGTGTTACAGTTGGTACATTTGTTATGGCGTATAATGTAATTCTTTACGTTATTTGTGGTCTTGTTCTTAAAAGCTGGATTTTACCTCTTTACTCAATAGTCGCATATATGGCGGCTTTGAAAACAGTAGATTATATTGTAGAAGGCTTTGACAGAGCAAAATGCGCTATGATAATTACTACGGAGCCGGAGGAAGTGTGCGCTATGCTTTCGTATTATTTTGAAACCGGTTCTACAAAAATTGAGGTTGTAGGCGGATACTCAAACAAACCAAAAACAATGGTTTATTTTATAGTCAATCGTTTTCAGGTTGCACGTCTTCGTGAAATAGTTCACGAAACAGATCCCCATGCGTACATTACAATATCTGAGGTTGCAGATGTGTTTAAAAAAGAAAAGATAGATTAAAAAACAGGGATGTAAAAAACGAAAGCTTTTTACATCCCATTTGCTATTTGCTGATTGCGACAGCTTATCTTTAATTTTTCGATAAATTAACTCTCGCGAAGCTCCGGCAACCGACAACCGGCGACTAACACCTTCGCACTCTGCACTTTAACTTTCCCGTTGCCTTACCATCTGTTTTCCACATATTCGCAGAAGGTGAAAAGGTCGTCTATTACAATTTTGGTGCCGTCATCAAGAGTGACATCACCACTCCAGTTACCGAAAATCTGGTGGCAATTCATTCTGCCGATTTTGAAATCAACATCTGTGTGGTTGTCAAGGGTAGGCTTCATTACCATATTGAATCTGCCGTCCTCAGAAATAAATTTCCATTCCTCAAGAAATCTGTTCTTGGGGAATTTTTCTACATCAACGGCACCGATTTTATGTACCTTGCCATCGTAGAAAATGCAGGTTTCCGTGGCATTGGATTCGTCGCCTATTGCCCAGGTGATTTCAAAGCCGAAAAGGTGCTTTTCACCATTTTCGTCGGTAATATATTTGTTACCGCTACCCCAATACCATACCATTTTGTGTACAGTATTTACTCTACCCCAGTCAAGTGTGCAGAAAGAGTTATCTTTTGTGAATTTATATGTGTAGTCACCAAGTTTAAATTCACCCTCACAAGGCATACACATCTGCTTTGTGGTCATAAAGTATTTTGTGTTGTCACCCTCAAAGGGGAAAATGGTTGTAATGTTTTCAAGACCCTCGGGAATATCCATAGAAACATTAACCTCTACGGGTTTTCCCTTATACGAGCCTTTATACCATAAAGTACGTTCTGTTTCTTTGGTGTCAAAATCAAACTCTGTTTTGGCGATTTTATCTTTATATCGGTTTGGCACATCACCCTTTGCAGGCGGTACATGCTTGTTTGCACCTAAGAAATACTGGATAGCATCACAGATAACCTCGCCTGTTTTGACGTTTGTAAGCTTGGCACCAACGTATCCACCAAGGTTGATATTTGCAAAGCTTACAAGAATCTGCATTTCATCACCAACAAGTATATTGTAAAAATCCCATTCCTTACGGCTCATGATACCTGTTTTTACAAGATTTCTGTCGTATGTGAAATGGTTATGCCTTGCCCAACCCTTTGCATTAAGTGTGCCGTCAGCATTAAGAAGAGGAGTTTCGGCAGTGTACTCTGTCTGCTTTGATTTTTCCTTCCATTCTGTAAAGCTTTTGTATGTTCTTGGTAATTCCTTGCTCACAAAAATCACTCCTTAGGGTAAGTTTGATTTAATTATATATGAAACGGTTGAAAATTGCAAATTGGAAATGGAAAAATCCTTAATTGTTGCGGTTGTTAAAGAATCAAGAGGCTGTAAAAAAACTTGCGTTTTTTTACAGCCCCTTTTGTGTGTCAGTTTGATTCGGAATTAGTTCGAATCACATTAGAAAAATGCTTTTGGCAATACAGCTATAACGCTGTTGAAGATCCAGAAAAGATAATCCACAATTAACCAGTAGAAGCGGATGGAATGGTAAGATGCAGGATCGGTAATTATTTCAATCAACTCTTCTGCTTCTGCCTTACAATTTTCAAGAAGCTCTCGGTCTTCGTTGGATAAATCGGATCTGTCAAGATATTTGTTTATCTGATTTATCAGATTTTCTATTCTGTCTCTCCAGAAAATTGTTACTCTGTTTCTGTCAAAGCTTTCAAGCTTGGTAACGATATCATTTATATTAAGATTTTCTTTAACTGTAATGGTTATGCTGGTTTCGTTACCTGCTCTGTCAGTTACAGTAATAACCTGCTCCTTCTCTGCAGGATTTACAGTAAACTGTTTACCCAATGTTTCATCATCAATTCCATCATAGTAAACAATCTTACTATCAACAGTAATTATGACTACGTTGTCATCGTGAACGTTTACTGTTACAGGACCGGTGTAAACTCCGCCATTCTCAACACCTGTGATTATTGGAGAAGTATTGTCAAATACAAGACCATCGGAGCTTACATATGATACATTTCCTGCATTATCAACGGCTTTAACATATACAACAACAGTCTGCTCAGGATCAAGCTTCAGACTACCGGTATATTCAATCCATTTAACAGTCTTAACATCGTCAAGACTCAACTTTCTGCCTGAAAGGTAGTAGTAAACCTTATTGACACCGCTACCATTATCAATTGCAGTTATTTCAACCTTCTGTGTTTCCTTGAAGAAATGCTCAAATGTAATCTTATTGAGGAAGCTGTTCCAGATGTTATTCTTAACCTTAACCTGAATTTCGGGAGCGGTAATATCCGCAACACCCTCAACTGTGATTATGATATCTGATGTCACCTGAAGAATTGTGTATACACCATCAGTTTCAGAAATCTCCATTGAGTCTACATAAACCTTGAAATTGTCGGACTTTGAATAACCCTCAAGAGCTTCAACAGTAAAGGTGAATGGCTGACCATAAGGAACATCTGTACTCTGATTTGTAACCACCTTAAATCCGATTAGGTTATCAGGAAGGGTAACCTTACATGTATCAGGAGTATAAACAGCGCGGACAACTTTGTTTTCCTTAACATCTGTGAGGCTGGTTGGTTCCCATACAGGGGCATTTAAGGTGTAGCCTTCTTTTTCAGGGATAGCGGGGAATTCATTTGCCTCAAGGTTATCGCCGTAATTTACAGTTATAGTTTTATAAACTTCGTTATCAACTATGAACTTAACCTCAAAGGTTTCGTATACGCCTATTGAGTAGCTTGCTGTATTGCCCGCTTTATCTGTTACCTCAATGGTATGTCGGCTGTTATCAGGCTGAATCGTGAAGCTACCATTTTCAAGGTTAACCTCTTTACCGTTAAGAATAACTTTATCAAGATTTTCATCCTGTGCAGTTAAGGTAAGCTCGCCATAATAGGTTTTGCCGTCCTCAATACCTGTGATAAGAGGTGCGGTACTATCAAGCACCAGACCATCAGAGCTGATGTATAAAATGTTACCTGCGTTATCAACAGCCTTAACATAAACAACAGCCTTCATATCCGGGTCAAGATTGATTGAAGTGTTATAATCTGTCCACTCAGCTGTTTTAACCTCATCAACAGTCAATGCTTTATCAGAAACAAGATAATAAATACTGCTGATACCACTACCTCTGTCACTTGCGGTTATGGTTGCTTTCTGTGTTTCTTTAAAGAAAAGGTTAAATGTTATTGTGTTAAGGAAGCTGTTAAATGAATGAGTGCTGAGCCGGATTTCAGCCGTAGGTGCGGTAATATCCGCAACACCTTCAACAGTAATTGTCTTTGGAGCAGTTATTTTGCTGATTGTATAAACGCCGTTTACTGCTTCAAATTCAACACCATTTACCTTTACGGTAAAGGCATCTGTTTTACTGTAGCCTTCTGCCATATCAACGGTAAAGCTGAAATCAGATCCGTGCTTAACAGTTGTTTCACTCTGTGGAGTAACTGTATATCCCACACTGTTTTCCGGAAGAGTAATTTTATAAACATTATCTTCGGGTGATTTGTTTCCGCCAAGAACAGCGGCAACATTCTGCTTATCAAGCTCAACAGAAATCATACCATTAACATTGCTGTCTGTTACAAGCTGCATATTATTGATGCTTGCCGTGCCTTCAACAGTTGTTACGGACCATTCTGCCTGCCTTCCCATAATGCTGTTTGCAGGAATAACAATGCTTCTGTCACCGGAAATGGCACGCAGTTCAAGGAAACCGCCCGTTCCTGCAGGGATAGTTTTATTTGTATAGTCTGTTCCGTTAAGGAAAATTGCAAGCTCTGTATCAAGCTCTCCTATAATGGAGTTTGTAAGCTGCATTTCATATACTCTTGTTTTGTTGCCAGCTAAATCTTTAGCATAAACGGATACAGTCTGCTCAAGCTTTGAGATATCAGCCGTAACAGAAGTCCGGAATTCACCATTTTCGTCAACCTCAATACTCTCACAAGGCACACCATCAAGAGAAATATAAACGGTTGCTTTAGGTTCACTTAAGCCTGCAACAGTAATTGTTTCGGTAAAGAACGTGCCGTTATGTGGTGAACTGAACTGAAGTCGTGGTGCAGTTGTATCAACCTTGAAGCGATAGCTTTCAACAAAAGCATCACCATTTGCATTTTCGCCATAAAGTGTGAGCATATGCTCACCTTCTGAAAGACCGGTTTCACCGCCAAGGCTAATCTGAGCGGAATTTTCAGCACTGAATTCGCCTTTTTCTGCGCCGTCATCAAGTGACCATGTGCCGCTGACCGGCACATCAGAAGAAATATCAATAGCTACTTTGCTTTCGGTTACGGTATCAACTGTTGCCGTTACCATTGATATATCTTCAATTAATTTTGCTTTCTGTGCTCTCATATTAATCTTTGGAGCAACAGGAGCTTTCATTTCAATTTCGTCGGTAAAGACTTCTTCAGAGAAAAGTGTATTACCTTGAGAGTCAGTCTTGTGTGCAACAACTCCAACGCGGTAGGTTTTACCTGCCTCAAGACCGGTTTCTTGTGTAGTTTCAGTTACACCCTGAATATTCTGAGCCTCAGATGCAGGAATAACATTACCATCTGCATCAGTGTAAACTGTGTTTGTATAGCGACCGCCTGTAACGATTGTTTCCGGAAGCTTGCCGTTTTCATCAGGCTCAATCCACTGGTTGCCCAGATCGGTTTTAACCCAGTTTGTTTTGCCGTCTGCAGTTTGCTTTTCATAAACTGTAGCAACATATCCCTCGTAATCGTTCTGTGCTACTACATTTACATCAATACTGTAATCACCGCCAAGCTTAACGCTGTTTATAACGGGATCTGCAGGCTGATTAGGATTTATGTAGTTAAATTCTTCCTCTGCCTGTGCAATATCGTTAATGCTGTTAGCTTCACTACCTGCAACAACCTTAATTGTGTAGCTTCCGGTAGGAAGATCTGCAGGGATTTCAAATGTTGCAGATCCCTGAGATGCATTTGCTAAGCCTCCTGCAATAACTGCAGTATTTTCTGTCTGATAAAGTGTATAAACCTTATCATCCTTACCGATTGCATAAATTGCAAGGTTATCAATATCCTCAAGGAGACTACCTTGCCAGTTAACTGTCATATTACCTGTGCTATAGGTGTAGTCTGCACTGTCAAGACCTGCCATATGCTTCATTTCATAAAGCGCAAGGTCTGCAGGTGCGTTTGCTGTAAGATTCCAGTTATGAGAATATAAGTCCTTATCTGTAAATGAAATTGTTGCGTGTGCCTGCTTTGTTTCCTCATTATAGGAAAGAAGGGCATTTGCATCGGTCTGTTTGTCTGCATCAACGGAATTATCAATCCATTTAAGCTTATATTCGCTACCGTTATCAGCGGCAATGAGCTTGATGCCTGAATTACCGAAGTTATCGCCGTAAGCAATTGCCTGTGCTTCTTCAAGGCTTTCTGCTTCAAAGGTTACTGTAAGAGCCATATCGCTGTAGCTCTTATATCCGCCGAGCTGAACAGTGTGACTCATACGGTCAACAGCACTTGTAACCTTAGCTTCATCAGAAACTATAGATTCATCATAGTATGCCGGAGCAATAACTGCTTCAGCAGCAAGAACAGCATTTGTACCTGCGCTCATATAAAGAATCTGACCTGTCTGTTCATTTGTGCCTACAGGAGCAGAGAATACCGCAATAGGATATGTTGGCTCAGGGGCATCGTATTTTCCGAAGCCGAAATCAACATCGCCGCCCCAGTAATATGTAACGCCCATATCAATACCGATAACGTGCAGAGCGCCCCATATTTTGTTTGCATTAAGACCTAAGTCCGCCTGACCGATAGTTATACTACCAATCAGCGGTAAATCAGGCGTTTGTACTCGTGCTGTTACAAAGCCCTCCCAGAATATTGAATCATCCCTTTGGTCTTCTTCTATAACAATATAGCCTGCACCTAATATGATATCGAGAATATCAACATTAACAGAGCCTCTGAATTTAAATTCAGGATACCAGTATGCTGATATGCCTAATCTTTGAATCAGTTCAATACCTGCTATTCTGAGTTCTGAAAGCTCAACCTCAAAGCCTCGGGCACCGATAGTTAAATCGGCTCTTGTTTCAAAGGCGGCAAAGAGCGCAAATTTACCGGAGAATAAAAGGCTTATTGGCGGAACCTGTGACTGTATGTAAAGGGATTGGTACATACCATCCATACCGCCGCCCATACCTCTTACCCAGAAAACGCCAACACCATCAACGTTAATACCGGGATAGTTGCCTTCGCAGTAGAAATATATCTTATCCACACCCGGAGAAATGCCGTTAACCTTCATAAGGGTAAGTGCAGCTTCAACCTTGATAACAGATAAGAAGCTTGCCTGACCTTCAACGCCTACCTCCCAATGACCTGCAGCAGGAAGAATCTTAAGGTCAAGAACACCGCTGATGCTTGGGATTCCGCTGAAATATTCAGGAATACCAACCTCAATTGATGCATTGAAGCCTATAAAGCCACCACCAAAGAGGATGTTGCTTACATTAAGGTTAAGAGTTCCTCTTTGCGCTCTTTCCCAAGCCTTCTGGTCTGCAGAAAGGCTTGAGCGAACCTCACGAAGCTGGGAAGCTGTATAGTTTTTCTTCGCAAGTGCATACTGAACCACATCAATAGGGGATGTCTGTGTGCGTTTGTGGTCATAGTTTTTGGGGAGAAGGAAATTCGGGGACATTTCTGCGCCGAAGGAAATAACTCTTCTCTTAGGGGTTGAATCAGTAACTGTTCCGTATTCAGTTGCCATCATACCGAACTGACAATACCTGAATTCAAAAACAACGCCAGCAAGAGTCTGTGCTTCACTTGCCACACCCGGCCAGAGAAGTGTTATTGCATTTGTGTTTGTAACGCTGTTTTCAACATCCGTAGTAGGTGAACCGTCAGCTTTATACTGTATTAATGAGCTGAGCTCACCATTTTCAAATGATGTAATAGCACAAACACCATTCCATACCTTTGTTCTGCTGTTGGTTGTATAAACCTTACCATCAATGTTAACATCAATACTTTGATTATCCGTACCGGGATTATTTACAAGAACAGCAAGATAACCATCCTCAATATCAAGACAGTTGCTGATATTGATGGTGTTTGTAATTCTGCCCTCTACATCAGCGGCAGAAACAGCCTTTAATTCAACAGGGTTCCCGTTGTCGTCATAACGGACACCGAAGTTACCTCTGATTTCAAGATAAACCTGATTATCAGGGTCCTTCATTTTTTCTTCATAATCCTTTTCGGTTTCATATATACCAACCTTATATTTAGGGTTACGGTCGGTATAGCCCTCATCCTTTTCAACGGTTACAAGTCCGTATATGGGTGACATAACCTCGGGCTTGGCTGAAACCTGGAATTGCAGAAGCTGTGAAGTAGTATCTTCCTTACCTGCTTCGTTCCAATCAAATATTACCTGATATGCACCGGGAATCATTTCCTGTTCAACAATAATGAACATTGTGTTTGTTCCCGGGTCGATGCTCACATCCTTTGATGGGATAACCACATCATCGCCACCTGCAACAGGTCTTAAAACTGTTGCGTAAGCTGTGGGGTCTGCCATAAGTGAAAAGTTTTTACCTGATAGGAACAGCTGTCGTGTACCTTCACTGTAAATAACCTGCGGGTCAAGGCTGTTGAAGGCTACCACTTCACCAAGAACACCGGGGCAGAACAGGTAAAATTCACGGCTGCCAAGAAGAGTTGAACCGTTATAAACAAGCACCTCAAAGCGTCTGTACTCGCTGACTTGAATAGGGGAGATATTGTAATAAATATCAAGAAGCGCCTCTTCACCTGCAACAAAGTCGGAAATAGTTGTTGTATAGTCAGCTTCACTACCGTAAGAAAGACCAAGCTGCCAGTTTGTGTAAGGAATAACGGCATTCTGAGACTTGATAACTACAGATGCGCCCGAAATATCAGCGCCACTTATATTTTCGACAGTCATCTGAAGCTTTACATCACCATTTTTATCACCAATCTGGGGAAGATATGCAGTTTTATCTTCATTGAACTGCATATTTGCAGGAAGAGAGGTAAAATTAATTGCTACGCCTTCATCCTCGCTTACGGTTGAGTTTGAGAAAACACCATAATATGTGCCTATTGTTGCTTCGCCGTTTTGTGAAATAGCACCCATATCATAATAAAGAGCGTATGCACTGTCGGCAGTCATATAATCAATGTTATATTGATTTGTGAAATCAAGCTCTTCATTGGGAACAAAATCGAACACGCTTGATGCAAGGTTGTTCCAATGACCGAATGCAATCTGATACGGCATAACCTTTTCGCTGCCAACCGCTGCATCTGTGGTATATGCGCTGATTTTAGGTGATTTTGCATCATCAATAGCGAACATAGTGCCGTTGTAATTGATACCGCCATTTGTTTCAATAATTTTTTCACCGGTTACGGTAACATACTCATTGAGTGAATTAGGCACCTGATATGTACCGAAATCCTGATAGCCAAGGGCTGTATCAAGCATAATACGAAGCTTTACATTTTCAATATCATCAGCTGTTGTGGAAATTTTATAGCTTATGCCCACCATACCATGCTGTGAAGCCATCTCGTCGAGCAGAGTCAGACTCTGCTCAACAGTAATGTCTTTAACGCTCCAGGAAGCAACAATGGAGTTGCCTTCCTTCACGATTGTGGTATCTCTGCCCTCAAGCCAGAGAAAACCGTACTTTCTGCCGAATATGTAATCTTCAACATCACCATTTTTTCTTGTGACACGGATTGATGTGTATGAAGTGTCATAATCCTCGGCAGGATATAAAAGGAATTTGTTATTATCGTTTTTTTCAAGCTTGTTACCTTCCAATGTATCAATAAGGAAACCGCCGTTTTCACCTGAAACAGTAACCTTGATATATTCATCAGAAAGCTCAAGCTTTTCCGGATTGTCTACACCCGAATCCGCGGCGAAAGCCACGGTGGTTATACTTGTCACAAGCATAACCGCAACCAGTATTGACGACAATAATTTTTTAAATTTGAATTTCATAAAATATGTCTCCTTTACTAATGGTGGCTATCCTTATTGTACATAAAGCACGAAACGGAAGGTTTCGTTACTTTGTGTTGTGACAAGGAAGCTGTAATATCCCGATTCCTTAAAATCAAGAGTAGTTGTGTTTTCTTTTTTGTCTGTATAGCCCTGTGTAACAGGAGTTGAACCTGTTTTCATCTGACCTGCAGTCTTAATACCGGGCTTATAAACAACCTTGTAGGGCTCACCTGTGAAGGAAAATTCAATCTTCTGTTCACCTGCAGTAACCATAATGGTTTCATCTTTTTCAACAATTTCTCCGTTGACACGAACGGTCATTTCCTTACCATCGTAAACTCTTATCCAGAACATTCTCCGGGTTTCGTTGTTGTTTTCGTCTGAAACTGTGCAGGTTACAAGATATTTTCCACCGTTGCTACCGATGTTATAATCAAATTTCACATTAAGCTTATCAGAAGGTGTAACATCATCAGAAACCATAATATTTTCTCTGATAATATCATCAAGTTGTTCCTTAGTTAAATCAATTGATGCGGAAACAAGGTTCTTTTTAACTATAACATCAGGTGCATTTCTGTCCTTTATAGGAATACGGAGCATCTGAACTATAGCAGTATTTCCGTAGTTATCATTTGCCTTGATTATAGGATAAAGGCCCTCGGAATCTTCTTTGATTTCAACTGCTACCCAAGTATTTGCAGGTGCATTCTTTGAATCAATTCCGTTTACTGTAATGGTTGCAGCTCGGTTTGTCTTTGCGTAAAGAATATCTCCGATATCAACATTATAGATTTCAGGATCGATTATTGAAGAATCATTTTTTTCTGTTGCAAGAACAAGGGTCAGGTCTTCTGTTACAAGGTCTTTTATTTCAACCTCAACCTCAGTTACATTACCTGCAAGGTCTATAAAGTTGTATGTGAATATACCGTCTTTTGTTAATTTTTCAGTAAACACAGTGTTCTTTTTACCACCGGACTGAAGAACTACATCTTCATCGGAAGTGAAAGTAACAACGGCATTTCTGCGGTTTTCGGCATATTCTGTAGTAGCTGTTACCTCAGCAGGTGTTTTATCAACTGTCTTGATTTCAGGTAAGTTAATATATCCTACAAGAGAACGGTTTATTGCCGGAACTACTTTAAGGGTTATTTCCGGAGCATTCTTTTCATAAACAACAGTAACTCTGTTCTCAAGGTACGAAATGTTTATGCCATCAGGAGTGAGAAGTCTTGTGCCTTCGGCATCAACAGGATAAATGTCGCTGATTGCCTTATTCAGCTTCATCTGAACAGTTATATCCTGATTTGTCATACGATTACCGGATGCATCATAATTTGAGGACCACTTGGTTTCCTGAACCGAAGGAACAGATTTGTCAATCTGAACAATGTCCAGCTCGATACTGCCTTTATGGGTTGCTCCTGCATGGTTATAGAAATAAGTAATAACAACCTTTTCGTTTTCTGTGTATGACATATACTGATAGCCACAGAAAAGTGATTCTGTGTCAGTTTCTGTTTTTGCACCATTGCTTGTTATTGTGAGGTTTGTAACGCCTTCCATATTCGGAGGGAGAACATAAACTCTTACCTCATCACCTGTTTTGGTGAGAACCTGAACAATGTTAGGTTCAGGAGCGGTTGCGCCAAGAGTTGTTGTATTAAAATGAATTGAAGAAGAGTTTCCTTTCTTATCAACAGCATGAAGTGCAAAGGATGTATTTTTGCTGATTTCAAGTGTTCTGCCAACAAGGCTTACACCGTCAACAGTATCGCTTTTACCGTAATTGTAATCGGGTACAGCGGCATAAACATCCTCTGTAATGAAGAGCTTAACAGAATTTTCGTCGAGCACGTTCACATTAAGAACATAGCTGTCTGCCCAACCAATTTCTCTTAAGAGAAGGTCAATATCGTCGTAAACCTTTTCACCATAAAGAGATGAATAATCAGCGGGAACAATGTTTGCATCCTCTGGTCTTGTTTTGTCTGATTTTACATATGCCGCTTCAATAGGCTGTGTGCTGCCGCTGTAAATTGCAAAACCGGTTATTGCAATATCAGGAGTGTATGTATCACTTTCGGTTGTTGATGTTTCGGCAGTAACGAGCTTTACAGGAAGCACCGCTTTAAAGTCAGGACCGGTTACGCCTGCAATATTTTTATAACCGCTGAAGGTGTATTCTGTAACACCGCCCGGAACAAATACAAAGCTTGGTGCAACACCTGTTTTTGGGTCTGTAAGAGTTGTTCCGTTTTTATCAACAAGAACTGCTTTTATTTCGCCCACATAGGTGTTATCTTCGTTGTTCACATTGTACTTGTTATATTGCCATTCAATTTCAGGAACAATTTCATCAGGATAAATATTGTTTACTCTGAGATTTACATATGATATATATTCACCGTTACTGTCAACACAGTCCACATATACATTTTCAGCATTTTTTGTTGCTGTTAAAACAAGCTCTGCTGTGTTTGTACCCTTAGCACTCCAACCCTCGGGAAGACTGTTGGGTAATGTAAGTGTGCCTGCCTGAGTTGTAACAGTTATTGTTACGGGCTCTGCTGTTGGATTTGTATTTGAATAGTTTACAATCGGGTCTGAAGGAAGACCTGAAACTGTCAATGGCAGTTCGTAGCGAGCACCATACTTATCGTATGCTTCAATGGTGTAATCTCCGTCAGCATAAAATGCTTCATAAATGTTTTTGGAGTAATTATAATACTCTGTTGAATCTGGAGTTTTTGTAAGATATGTGTTTGCATATATTCTGTTTTCTCCGAGATACGGAGCATTAAGCTCGAGTGACGGTGCTGTATTCTCTGCAGAAACATTAAAGGTTTTGGTGTAAACCTCTTCACCGTCAAGGTAGCCACATACGGTTACAGTATGGTCAACAGTTGCGCCGTTTTCAATTGACGGGTCATATGGGAATACAAATTCAACCATATCTCTGTAGGAGTATGTTATATTACCTACGCTGAAATATCCGTTCTGAAATTTTACGATACCGGCGGAGTTTGCTCCGTAAACAATATCATTTCCTTCGTTTGTGTTCAGCGTTACAGGAGAATTATCGTCAATCTGAACAGATATGCTGTCAACAACATCTTCAATTGAAGCTCCGCTTTCCTTATTGAAAACAAGCTTATGTGTTATGTAATCATTTGTGCCTACTGTGGAGTAGCTGTTATTGTAATAATCAACGGTCATTGTGCCGGTTTCCGGATTAATGCCATAAGGATAAAGGTTATCCTCTGTGTTATCAGCACTTGAAAGAATAGGGTAAGCGGTTACAGCTGTACCTACAGCATCAACAAGTGTTATAAATTCCCAGCACTTGGGAGTACCTGTAATGTCGGTTCTTGTTGAGTCACTACCCTCATAGCCATCAGAGTCAAGAGTAAGCCTTATTGGGTTCTCTGTGTCGGTTATTTCTGTATGCTCCCAGGTGTTGTAAAAGTCATCATACTTTGAATGATATAGTTTGAGACCGCCAACAGGAGAATATGCATCAGTTACATATACATCAACATATTTTGATATTTGCTTTTTGGTTTTATAATCGTAATACTCGCCGTTTTCATCATAATTATAACCCAATACTTCCAACTCAACAGATGGACCAAATTCATATTCAAGGTTCATATCAATCTGATGGTCAAAAAGATTGATTTCAAATGTATAAACGGGGGATTCCTTGCCGTTTTCCATAATGAGCTGATAACAGATTGTATTTGAGCCAAAAGTTGTTCTGAATTCACTTACATCTGTCTGTGCCAGCTCCTCGGCTGTAACAAGATTGTTTTCAGAGCTCTCATCGTACCAGCCGAAATAGTTGGAAATGTATACCTCCGCCTGAGTATCTGTTGCATAGTTTACAGAATATTCAAGTGACTCATAATCACCCGGCTGAGCCTTATTCCAGTAACGCATACCCTTTACTTTTCCTATATCCTTACCGAGAATATTTACACCCTCATACTGTGCAACAATGTTTGTTCTTATGTAAGACGGGTAGGATGTTCCGTTTGGAAGTGCATTCTGATGCTCTATCACATAAAGGGGATTACCATCCTTCTTAACTGTTTCAAGCTCTGATATGTGAGTATGATTGTCAGGCTTTGCAACTGATATGTCGATTGAATTGAGAACCTCTCCGTCTTCTGCGGTTATGGTTTCAACAATAGGTCCGTTGTATGAATCCTGATATGTCGCCGCAACCGTTCTTGTGTATTCGCGCACACCGAAAATCTCGGGAAGCACGGAGTTATCAAGAACAATGTAATTACCAAGAATAAATTCCTGTGTGTCGCCATCCTTCTGTGTAACAACAACCTTGAAAATATACGCACCGGTTTCATAAAGCTTACCATCCTTATCCTTTTCGGTAAGAGTAAAGCTTTGGTTTGAGCTTGAACCGAGAGAATATCTTTCGCTGATTTCTTTTGCGGTATCAAGGTTGCCGGTTGAATCGGTTTTAAGAAGCACGGCATAGCTGTTATTAAAATCAACATTTACTCTTTCCCATTCGGGAACAAGAGCATTATTGAGTGTGAAGGTGTATCTTATACCATTAAGAGTTCTGTTCACTTCATAATATGTGTAGCCATTAGCGGTAATTGCTTTCAATTCTGATTCATCAGCAGCATATACCTTGCCCGGCTCAACAGAGTGAACATCATTTCTTGCGGGGGCATTTGCAATTACAACACCTTGAGTAGTTGAGAAATGTAAATCATTTGAAGGTGTAACATCTCCGCCTTGAACGGGTGTTAAATCAGACGAGCTTGCCGCAAAATCAGCGGTAATGTAGCCATAATGGTTAAATTCAGGAGTTACATCGGCTTTAACAGATGTATATTTTCCGTCTGAAACGGTAACCTCGTACCACTGTGCAGACAAATCGAAAAGCTCTGCTGTTTGTGTGCCTTCAAGCTTTATGCTTCTTACATAGGTTTTGTCACCGGATACAACTGTAGCTCTTGTATATCCGCCGGTTGTTCCGGTTTGTTTTGTAAATGGAGCCTGAATTGTAATTGAATGTGAAGCAGACGGAACATCAATATTACTGTTCACCTTGTACTGAGGATTTCTCTTCTCAAAGTCCGCAGTAACTCTGATGCTCTTTGAAACGCTGTTTTCCTTACTGTCAAAAACATTTATGTGTAATGTTTTATCGAAATATGAGTCAGCAAAATCTTCTCCGTAGTTAATATCGAAGCTTGGTTCGTTATAGATCTTATCTGTCAAATCCAGCATAGTCCATTTGTTTGGGGCTGGCTCAACATCATTTTCTGTCCACTGGTATTCAAAACGGCTTATTTTGTTGACATCCTTTGCCTGCGCGGTAACTGTAAGTGTTTCCAAGTCTTTTACAAAAAGATTTGTTATAACAGGAGCCTTATCGTCAAGACCAAGTTCAACAAGAGGAACACCAATATTACTTTCGTTACCCTTTGCATCCTTAAGCTTAAACTGTGCCGTAATACCTTGCTCATCACTTATTTCCGTGCCTGCTTCCGGGTACATTTTAAGGTGCATATAGAAAACACCCTCTGCCGGAATGATAAATTGCGATTCTGCTGAGTCTGTACCTATTGTGCCGGACTGTTCAAGAGTACCGCTTATATAATCAGGCGATTTTGACATCTGATATTGGTAGGTTATATTAGGGGCACCGTCATAGCTTGTAAGACCAACATAGCTTGGTATATCTGCTGTAATGCCTGAGCCATATGTTACAGTATCACCATCACCTGTAACCTTACTGTCTGAAATATCAAGACCAATAATGAAATATGCTTCATCCTCGGATGCAGGTGTATAATTTGAATCATTTACCTTGAAAATGCCATCTTCGGCTATTTCAACCGTAGGTCCTTTGATATCCAGGAAGGTCTGGTGGCTGATAACGGGTTTAAAGAACTTTTCATTTTCTGTATCAGGTTCCATTTTGTTACCCGTCATATCACTGATATAGGAAATATTTATAATTCTTACAGGCTTAATCTGCATACCATTGGTCTGCATATCTTTTGTTATTGTAAAGCCTTCAAAATTGAGCTTTGAAACAATATCTGAGTTTACTGTCTGTCTATGACTATCAATTGAAACAAGAGGTGTTGTTATAGGGTTACCCTCAGCATCCTTGATGCTCCATTCCAATTTGATATCGGACAATTTGCCTTGAGCAAGCTTTACGGTTTCGCTCATAATAATATCAGCATCAACGGTGTCACCCTTGCCGTCAGGTCCCATACCGGAGAACAGGTCTGCTCTTTCTATATCCTTTGGCCATTCATCTGCTTCAGGATTTGCCTGAGTACCCTCAGCCTTGATTGATGAACCGCTCATCTGTGCAATAGCTGCAACGGGATTAACTGTATCAAGTGTACAGTTATTTCTTCTTAAATCCCAGTTTTCGTAAAGAGAAATCTGGTTACCTGCCATATCTGTAAGGGGAAGGGATACGTTGTAACCGTCAATAACACCTGCTGTTGTCTGAACAGGGTAGGAAGCGTATTCACTGATATCATTTACGTAAATAATTTTCCATTCCTTATCAAGGATATCTTCAAAACCAACCCACTCAATACCTGCGGCTTTATCTTCTGCAATAAAGCGGTGACCCTTGTGGGAGCTATTGTCTGAAATCTCTTTGTAAAGCTTTTGGTTTTCGTCGGTATTATCCAATTCAAAATTAATGAACTTTTCGTTGCCTGAAAACTCTGTTGCTCTTGCCGTTACAACTGTAGGAGTTGCGGACTGATTATTTCTCGGAACAAGAACAATTCTCAGCTTCATTGTCTGGAGTGTCTCAGCGTCAACTGTATTGGCGGCGCTTACACGTAGAGCTTCAGAAAAACCAATTTTAAGATATGGTACGTCATTATTTACATTGGTTGAAATGGTTTTCTGTGTGGGATGTATTGCGTCACGGGTGAGCACCATTATATCCGAAATAATAACGTTGCTGTTAAGGTCAATTGTAGCCTTTCCGTATTTTTCCCAACCGCTATCTCTCTGCCCAAGGTATTTCGGATTTTCACTATAAGTCAGGTGACGCTTCATTTCCTCACGTATCGAGCCGTATGCAAGCATTCTGCTTTCAAACTGTTTTTTGTCAAGAAGACCGTAGTTTGGACCGGCATTAATCAGAACCGACGTAATATGTCCGTATCCGGAAGAGTAATAACTACCTCTCCACGAAACTCTGACTGCGCCCAAACCCAATAAACCGGGCTTTCTGTCGCGGACCTCTATTATGCTGTCGTGAGGTGTCGGATAGAAATATCTCTCTGCGTTGTCAAACTTTGAAAAAAGGGCAGCATCATTTGACATTGCTGCAGGCATAACATGGTATTCTGATAAAGACGGCATCCCGATATAGTTAGCTGATGACGCTATTATAAGACCGGTGCTTATGCTGCTGAGCACAAAAGCCGTAGATAGTATGCCGCAAAGAGTTTTTTTGCTTATGCTTTTAATTTTCACCTTTAATTTGTTGTTCATCTGAACACCTCCGCTGAAGATAGATATATATAAATAAGTATTATTTGACTGTATAATTATTCCGCTTTCGTTTTATCAATGTAAGCTTTGAACTCTGTAAGAACACGCTTACCAAGAGCTCTGCAATCCATAGCAAGAACCTGTTGAATTTTTTCCTTGCAGATTTCTTCGGGAACATTATAGATACTCAAAATCTGATTTAAAGCACCCGAAAGCCTTGATTTCAGCGGCACACAAGCTGTGTCGGAAATTATGGTTGCGTAATCAATACCTTGTACGAGTATTTCAGCCTGAACAAATTGTTCGTGAGTCCATCCCTTACAGTATTCTGCAAAAATTCTTTTTGTTCGTTCAACATGATTGTTTCGCAATTTTTCAAGGCAAACAGGACTCTGGAAAGATGCAACAAAGAAATCCTTAGCAGCTTCGTTTGCCTCGCATGCGGCTGCAACGGTCATTCGTTCAATACAGATTGACATAACGGAATCCAAACCTCTGTTTGATTCATAGTCAATGAGCTTCAATTGAAATTCACACAGCTGACCTACAAGCTCGGCAAGAACATCTTCTTTTGTAGGAAAATAAAAAGTAAAATTACCTTTGCTTATTTTCAGCTCGTCACAAACCATTTTGACAGTTGTTTTGCTGTAGCCTTTTTCAAGAAAAAGATTCATTGATACGTGAAGTATCTTTTCTTTGGTGTTTTCTTTTTTTACCGGGTTAGCCATAGTCACCATCCTGAATTTTTCGTTTTTGACAAATTTCGTACAAGTACTAATGATAGTCTAGCACGCGTACTAAATGATGTCAATATATTTTGTGAAAATTTTATCAAAAAAATGGAAATTTAGAAATGAAACGCTTATAATTTTTTGTGTAGCTTAAAAATTATGGTTTTTATAATAAAAAAATACCACCATTGATACAAATTGTATCAATAATGGTATAGGTAACAAGACCCGGGTGATAAGCCACAAACCCGGTAGAATCAAGGGTTCTCGGCTTTTCGGTTTTTCAGATTTTTCAACTATCTGCATAATAATATGGAAAAATGGGGTTGTCAAGGCAATAATAAGATTATTTCTGATGCCCAACAGTTTGCTATTTTTTTATATATCGTTGGTTTCGGCTATTAGGTTTGTCGGGTTCAGTCATAATAACAAAACCGTCACTGATTGCAGGATTAAGATAATTTTTTCTCAACGCTTCTTTTGATCTCAATCCTAAAAGTGATAAAATTTCATTCGCTGTATATGGTGTATCAAATTCCATTACATTAAGAAGCCTTGTAACATATTCAGAAATATTGCTTCCCGGTGAAGTGATAGAACTGCCAACTTCATCAAGAATTGTATTTATCTGCTCTAATATAAATTCAATAAACGCCGTGCTTGTTCCGTCTATATGGCATTTTGAAATTGCATCATAATAACCGCTTTGGAATTTTTCTATCTGGCTTTCTATAGGGATGAATTCAAAAATCGGTTGCCATTTTGTAAGAATTGCAGAATGCCAGAGCCTTGCCATTCTTCCGTTACCATCTGTAAAGGGATGAATAAAAACAAATTCATAATGAAAGACTGCAGCAAGAATTAAAGGATGAACTGTATTTTTATTTTTTCTCATCCAACTGAACAAGCTTTCCATTTGTTCAGGAACAAATTTTGCAGGTGGTGCCATAAATATGCATTTATCACCGGCAAAAACACCTTCTTCACCAAGGCGGAAGTCACCACTCATATCCACAAGATATTTTGTCATAATCCCGTGAAGGCGTTTCAATTCTTTAATGCTATATACATCAACAGTTGATATTTCATCATAAGCGGCATAAGCATTTTTCACTTCTTGGATTTCTTTTTCTGCACCAAGTACTGTTTTGCCGTTGATAACATCCTTAACCTCACCTAATGAAAGAGAGTTAGCCACAATCGCGAGGGATGAATGTATGGATTTGATTTTATTGTTTTTTCTCAAATGTGGTTTTGAATCAAGCTTAC
>JAZSCV010000022.1:0-18554 GCA_045530855.1 Acutalibacteraceae bacterium | reverse complement strand
TAGCCGAAAAGAGTTGAACACCGCACGGTTTCTTAAGGCAAATTCCCGCACTAACTGCGTCAAAAAGCTTGAAATACGACAGTATTCCTTCACTTTTTTCCTTGTTATTGCAAAAATTTTGCCTTAATAAACTGTTTACACCTAAAATTCCAAAGATTTTGGTGCAGCGGGGTGTTTCTTCGATGAAAATATACTGGCGTATATTAAGACGAAAAACGCCGTGATGTGCCGAAAGATTTGAATTTTAGGCGTACGTGGTTCAACTCTTTTCGGCTATAGCAAGCCTGATAATTGCTTCTTTTGGAATGATGCTCTGGATAGATGGTGCCGGAATTGGTTACGCAGTTACATTTTTTGTGTTTATGATATTGGGAATAGTCCTTTGCTTAAAAGGTTATTTTTCTGAAAAATAGTCAAATTTAATACAAACAGTAAAGCAAGTCGAAAGGCTTGCTTTATTTATTACAAAAAATGGTCCAAAAATTACATTTGGTATAATTTTAAGTATTGCCCTGCTATAGTATAGTCAAGAGGTGATATTATGAAAATAAAAATTCTGAAAGTGATTTCCGTATTTAGTTCAATTATTGTTTATATTTATGGATTAATAAATCTTTTATCTTTTATTTGTATGGAGTTTTTACCTTGGGAGAAGTTTGGCGGCTTTGTGGAAATGGTGTTGGGTCTTGATATTTTTACATGGTTAATATTTGGTTTATTTGCAATTGTTACGTGGTTAGTTAAATTAAATATCTGTATGAAAAACAATGAAAGTGCATGTTCAAAATTTCAAAAGGTTGATGTTGTTTTACACATTCTGTTTTCAATAATCAGCTTTGTTAATATGTACTTTTTGTTTCACAGAGCATTTTAAAGCCTGAGAAAATAGGGGTGATAATATGAAAAAAACTGTATTGAACGTAGTTCTTGCCATAGTCGGCTTTGGTGTTATGTTAGCCTTGTGGTGTGCAGGTGCATTTTGTTATGAGTATTCGTTTGAAAACGGTGCTCTTGTAAATAAATATGACATAGTACCTACGATAATTGTATTTGCAATGCCTGTTTTGCTCTTGATAACTGCATTTACAGGCAAAAAATTCCGGTTAAAAGTACTGTATTATTCCGCACTTATTGGTGTGGGCTTACCGGTTTTGTCAAACTTTCTCTTCCATGTGTTTTCTGATGACGGAAATATTCTCAGCTGGATATTTGCCTTTTCTTTGGGCTTGCTTATGCATCCTTTCCACTACCTTGCTTTTAATACCTTTGACGGTGTATGGTTGGGCACTTTGGGGTTGGATTCGGATTTTTGTAAAATAATACTTGTTGTTGGTATATGTGCTTCAGTAGCAATATATAAAAACACGAAGCCCAAAATCCCTGAAAATAAATAATTTGATTCGCAGAAGCCTTCTCGGGCTTCTGTTTTATATTGTGTATAAATACATTGTAAACCTCATTTTTCTGTGATACAATGAAATGGAATTTAAAGGTAATGTTGCTTTGCAGGTTCTTATAAGTTTATATAATATATGAAAGAGAAAATATGAAAAACAGTAAAAAAATTATAATCATAGTAACGGGAATTGCCATACTTGCCACGGGAATTGTGTTCAAACAAAATTTTCTCCTGATGGTGCCCTTGTTTATTTCACTTTTTGTTATGGCATTTCAGTCTGAGGCAAACCGAATTGGTGCATTGATAGGTGCAATAAATGCAATAATATACACCGCCGCATATATTTATATGGGGGTGTATGCCTCTGCTGCATCCGCAATTCTTTTCAGTTGCCCTATGCAGTTTATGACTTTTTTCAGTTGGAAAAAGAGGGCATACAAAAAGACTGTTATATTCAGAAAAATGACAAAAAAAGCAAGAGCTTTGTTTACTGCGGGTCTTTTAGCTCTTTGGGCAGTAACTGCAGGAATATTCATCTACCTTAAATACGAATATGCAATTTTTGACAGTCTGTTGTTCCTTTTTGGATTTATCGTGCCTGTGCTTACAGCGCTTGCATATATAGAATATACATATCTTTGGATAATTCAGGCTGTTATAGGTCTTTTCCTTAATGTGCAGATGGTGGCAAACGACTCAAGTCAGGCAACATACCTTGTTTATGGTATTTATGCTCTTTACTGTGTTGTTTGTGCATATATAAATGTGCATAAATTCTACAAAGAACAGCAAAGCTCTTTACAGGAATAAACAGTACGCAGTAACATAGAATCGTAAAATGCCGCTTCAAATGAAAATGGTTTTATTTGACAAAATCAAAGAGAGGATTTATACTGAAATTAATTACTCTTAAAGGGGAGATATATTGTGAAAAAGGCGCTTTCCATAATTCTTTCAATAGTTTTGGTTTTTAGTTTAACTACGGGAGCATTTGCTATCGGCACATACACAATACCCGGTGATGTTGTTGTGTTGGAGCAGGTTCCTATGGATTGCGAGGTATTGGTAATACCGGGCAGTGTACTTATTATTTCAGATACGAGCGAAAAAAACTCTCAATATCCTCTCACATATGTTTCTATAGGTGAGGGTGTTCAGTATATTGGTGAAAACAGTTTTGATAGTGCGCAGATAAAAACTGTTACAATTCCCAATTCTATTGAACATATAGGCCGTAATGCATTCCCTTCTGTTACAAAGGTTATTTTAAAAAGCGGTGCAGCAAAAGCTGTTTTTGGGCAGGAAAGATTGGCGCGTTTTGGTGAGGCTTTTCCGGCGGCAAAAACACTTGTAATAGAGGCGGATTACTCTGATTTTACAAGTGACGAGCAGCTTCGCATTAAAGAAGATTACCTTAATTACAGCTATGGTACAACAGTTATTTTTACCGATAAAACAATTGTGTCAAACAATTACCTTGCAGAAGGCTGTGTTGAAATTCCGCAAGGTGCTTACAGCAATTCTTCCTATGAATCTGTGGTTTTTCCTGAAAGTATGCGGTATATACGCGAGGGTGCTTTTTACTGCTCATATGGCTTGAGCTATATTGACCTTGCTAAAACAACAGTTATAGAAAGAGATGCATTCAGCGGTTGCGAAAATCTTACATCTGTAAAAATTCCTCTTACCGTAGAGTATATCGGCAACAGCGCCTTTGACACGGTTAAAACAGTAACCTTTGAAACAGGTGAAAGCTTTCATAATTTATTTTTAAACAGTAATGTGTCTGTATATGGAGAAAATGTTTCGTTTTCTCAGGCTTTCCCCAACGCAACAACAGTGTATATTAATACTGAGTATAGCAGTATGGAGCCTATATACATTGCAGAAAATGAGTCCGTTAATACCATAATTTATGGTAATGGCTATGTGTGGCAGAGAGGTGTTTTCTCAATACCGGAGGGAACAGTAGTTGTTGAAAACCAAAATCTTAGCTGTTTTACGTCTGCAACTCTTCCCGAAAGTGTAAAATATATTTCGCAAGGTGCCTTTGAAAATTGCGAATATCTTGAGTATATCAACCTTTCAAAAACCATGGCAATAGAAAACAATGCATTCAGCGGATGTAGAAATCTGACATCTGTAACAATTCCTGCAACGGTAAAATATATTGGAAAAAATGCTTTTAATACAGTAAAAACGGTAACCTTTGAAACAGGCGAAACCTTCTATGAGTTGTTTGAATATCCTTATGAGTCTGAGTTTGGAGAAAAGTATTCATTTGCAGAGGTTTTCCCGACAGTAACAACAGTATATATCAATACAAGTGTTTATGATATTGACCCATTTGCTGTTGCACAGAATGAGTCTGTTCAAACCATAATTTATAGCGATGGTTATGTATGGCAGAGAGGTGCTTTCTCACTACCCGAGGGAACAGTAGACGTTTATAATCAGGGTGTTACTGATATCCGATCTGTAACTCTTCCCGAAAGTGTAAAATATATCAGGGAAGGTGCCTTTAGTGGTTGTGACCATCTTGAATATATAAATCTTGCAAAAACTGTTTCAATAGAAAACAATGCATTCAGCGGTTGTTCAAATCTTACATCCGTAGCTATACCTGCTACAGTAAAATATATTGGCAAAAATGCTTTCGAAACAGTAAAAACAGTTACTTTTGAAGCGGGCGGTAGTTTAAATGAAATGTTCGATAGCGCTCTTTCGTCTGAATACGGAGAAAAGTATTCTTTTTCACAGATGTTCCCATCAGTAACAACAGTATATATCAATACAGATGTATATAGCATAGCTACATCTCTTATTGCACAGAATGAGTCTGTTCAAACCATAATTTATAGCGATGGTTATGTATGGCAGAGGAATGTTTTCTCGATACCTGAGGGAACTGTAGAGCTTTACAGCCAAGGCCATAATAATGTTCAATCTGTTGTTCTTCCTGATAGTGTAAAATACATCAAGGAAGGTGCCTTTAATGGTTGCGACGGTCTTGAATATATCAACCTTTCCAAAACAGAAGTTATAGAAGCAAATGCATTCAGCGCATGTGCAAATCTTACCTCTGTAACAATTCCTGCTACAGTAACAAGTATTGGTGAAAATGCTTTTGATACAGTAAAAACTGTAACATTTGAAAGCGGAAAAACCTTTATAGAGTTGTTTGGTAATGATTTGTTTAGCGGAGAAGCTTTCTCCCGCGTGTTTCCGTCAGCAACAACAGTATATATAAACACAGGTATCTATAGTGCAAATCCGTCGTATATTTTAGGTGTTGGTTGTGTTGATACAGTAATTTATGGCGATGGCTATGTATTTGATAATGGTGTGTTTTCTATTCCTAATGGTGCGGTAGAGATTGGCGGATATTATGGTTTAGGTATTAATACATTGGTTCTTCCCGATAGTGTAAAATACATTTTGGATAGTGCCTTTATGGGAAGTGATCTTGAATATATCAACCTTTCCAAAACAGAAGTTATAGAAGCAAATGCATTCGCAGATTGCGGAAGCCTTAATTCTGTAACAATTCCTACAACAGTACAGTATATTGGTCAAAATGCATTCAATACAGTTGATGTTGTAACATTTGAAACAGGCGAAAGTGTGTACAAACTGTTTAACGAAAGTGATTATAGCGAATATGGACAAAGGTACTCATTTTCTAATGTATTTCCCTCAGCAAAAACAGTATATATTAATACAGGTGTTGATAGTATAGACCCGTATTTCATTGCAGACCGTTCTGTTGTAGATACAATAATCTATGCTGACGGCAGTATATGGCAGAGAGATAAGCTTTTCTTCCCTGTAGGTTGCGGAGAAATTAGGGATGATGCTTACAACGGATGGACATTGGACTCAATTGTTATTCCTGACAGTATTGGTATAATCGGTTCAGGCGCTTTCAAAAATGTAACATTTGATGGAGCTGTTGTTTTAGGTGACAATGTTACAAAAATCGGTAATAGTGCGTTTGAAAATACCAACGTAACTTCTGTTACCCTTGGCTCAGCGCCGGTTTCAATAGATGATAATGCATTCGCAAACACAGCGCTCACATCTGTAAAAGTCCCTGCAAATGTTGTAAGCCTTGGTGCCAATGCTTTTGCAACGGAAACTCTTAAATCAGTTGTTATAGATTCTGCAGTAATAACATCAGGTGCCTTAGGTGAAAAATCTCTTGCAGATGTTTTCGGTACAGTTGAAAACATTATAATTGAAGGGGAATTAACAGAAATTCCTCCATCAATATTCTATGGAACAAATGCCAGGTCAATATCTTATTCCGATAGTGTTATTTCAATCGGTGCAAATGCTTTCAGAAACTGCACTATAACAGAAGCTAATATCGGCAGAAATGTATTGAATATAGGCGAAAGAGCATACAGATACAGTAACATTACCGCTCTTAGCATCCCTGATAATGTAATAAACATAGGCAAAGAGGCTTTCTCTGCTTGTAAGTCGCTTGGTTATGTAACAATTGGTGACGGAATTACAGAAATTTCCGAAGGCATGTTTTCCGGTTGTGCAAATTTGAAAACAGTTATACTCTCTTCGTCTGTTACAAAGATAGGTGATTATGCTTTCAATGGCTGTAGCTTCCTTTCAAATATTAATATTCCGTCAGGTGTAACCGAAATCGGTGTGAGTGCTTTTGAGGGTTGTGCATCTGTTAATACAATAGTTATTCCCGACGGAGTAACAACAATAAGAGCAGGAGCATTCAGAAACTGTACAGGTCTTGAGAAAGTAATTATCCCCGGAAGCGTTACAGTAATTGAAGAAGGTGCATTTGAAGGCTGTACCGCCCTTGATGGAGTGACAATCCCCGGTAATGTTTCAGATATTCAAAGTGCTGCATTTAAAAACTGCACAAATCTTGACACGGTCGTTGTTCCTGAAAGTGTTACAAATATGGGTGAGAACGTATTTGATGGTTGTGAAGGCGTTACCTTAGGCGGATGTGCTGATACAGTAATAGCTGAATATGCCTCGATGAATAATATTGCTTTTTGTGAAGTTAATGCATATCCTGTTGAGGGTACACAGTTTGATTTTGAAAGCAATATTATTTATACAGAAAATAGGGCTTGTGAAGATATAGAAAATATCGTTAAATCATCACAAAATGCAGAAATTATTTATTCTGACGAATTCTGCGGAACAGGATCAACAGTTACAGTTGTAAAGGGTGCAGAAACACAAACATATACCCTTGTGGTTGATGGTGATATTAACGGAGATAGCGCGTGTGATGCAATTGATGCAAGTCTTGCAGTGAATTATTCTTCTGATAAGGATACTCCAAGTCCTGCACAGATTTACGCAGCAGGCGGTAAGGATGCAGAAGCAATTACCGTAAATGAATATTCATTACTTGTAAATAAGGCGCTTTCATAAAAGTCAACAACAAAAAATTCGTCATGCAAGGATAATTGCATGGCGAATTTTGTTCATTTTTGCTCCTCGTTTTAATTGACAAAAATTTAATGGCATTTTATACTGAATGTAACAAAGTTTTTACAAATAGGAAAATTTTTAAAAATATACTTTTGTGAGGCGGTTTTTATGAGTAAAGAAAAGAAAAAAGTAATAATAGAAAGTGTTGTTACTACTGTATTTTTAGGTCTTTTAGTGTATGCGGCTTACTCCTTGTGGTACGTATTCTATGGTAAAGATAGCGGTGCAGATGTGCATCTTTACACAATACTTTCAGGCTCTGCATTAGGTTGGTTTTTAAGCCTTCTTGTTGGTGCTGTTTTTATAAAATCAAACATTATAGCAAAGGTTATTGCCTTTGTTGCGGGTAACGGATTTTTTCAGGGTATAATATGGGGCTTTAACGCAAAATTAAACCCGACCTGTACAGATAACGAACCGGTTATTATAAAAACCTATACAGTAGCCTTTGCCATATCAGCGGTTGTCCTTTTGGTAACATTCATTTTAAGGGCAAAAAAAGGCTTTAAGGCACTTAATATTATTCTTGCGGTTATTTATTTTGTGATTTCTTGTGGTGGTGTTTTGGTATTTAACATTGATAACATAAAAGCTCTTGAATATAAAAAGGAAATTCAGTTTGATAACATTTCCGCAGAGGAAATGGTTCTTGATAATGAAGATATTAAGCTTTGTAAGGATTGGTATAAGAATAATATTTCGTCTGGGGAATATCCGTTTACTTTCAAGGTGGATGGTAAAGAGTTTGACCCTGCTGAGTGGGAAAAATCCGTTGAAAAACAGTCCGGAAACAGCAAAAAATATCAGGGTGGAGCAACAGAAAATATTGTTTTTACAAACAAAGAAACAGGCTTGAAGGTAACCCTTGAAGCAACATCATTCAATAAAAATGCAACCTGCCAATGGGTTGTTTACATAGAAAACACAGGTAAAGAAAAGTCAGGTGTTATAAGCGATTTTTATGCATATAATTCATCAATTAACACGGGTAAAGCAGACCTTTACTATTCTATGGGAAGTGATACCGCTGCAAGTGACTTTTCGTTAATAAAGAAAAATTTAACATCAGAAAAAGTGTTCTCAGGTAATGAAGGCAAGCCTACAGAGAAATATTTACCATACTTCAATATTTGCGGTGAAAAGATGGGTGTTGTAGTGGGCGTTGGCTGGACAGGTCAATGGTTTGCAAGGTTTTCACCTGCAGAGAGAGAAACAAATATCAGCATAAAGCAGGAATCCTTAGAGGGCTATCTTCTTCCCGGTGAAAGTGTCCGTTCACCACTTGTTTCACTTACCCTCTATGAGAACACTAACCCATTAAAGGGCTTTAATATGTTCAGAAAATGGGTTATGGACAGCGTTTATCCGGAAAGTGTAACACAGAATCAGTACACGGTTATGGAGATTGCAGGACCTGCCCACACAAGAACATCTGATGAGATTATCAATATTCTTGATAACGAAATTGCTGATTATGTATACAAAGAAATAGATGCCTTCTGGATGGATGCAGGCTGGTACACCTATAAGGATGGCTGGCACGATGGTGTGGGTAACTGGACTGTAGATACAAAAAGATACGATAACGGCATTTCAGAGCTTTCCTCATATGCTGAAAATAAGGGCTTAGGTCACGTGCTCTGGTATGAGCCTGAAAGACTTTACAGAGATACACACTTTTATAATATAGGCTCACAGAATGCACAATGGCTTGTGGATATTGGCGAGGAAAATATAATGTATAACCTTGCAAATGAGGATGCATTTAAGTATTACTGCGAATATCTGCTCAAGTCTATGAAGGAAAATGGTGTAACTATTTACCGTCAGGACTTTAACTTTGCCCCACTTAAATATTGGGAAAAAGCAGATGCTGAATACTACGATGGCAGAAAGGGTATCTGCGAAAACCATTATATTACAAACCTTTATCGCTTCCTCGATTACCTTACTGAAAATATAGATGGACTTATAATTGATAACTGTGCTTCCGGCGGTAAGCGTCTTGACCTTGAAATGACCTACAGAAGCATAGCTTTCTGGCGAAGCGACTATAACTGCAGCTATCATTCAGATTTGTTTGAGGCAACACAGTCACATACATATGGCATTTCCTTCTGGTTACCAATAACAGGCTCTGCCCTTTATATGGAGGATGAGTATGCCGCCAGGTCGGATATTATGCCGCTTATGTTAATGGATTTTTACTCTCATCAGAATCCCGAATTCAGCTTTCATAAGGAACAAAGGGAGCTTATGACAGGCAACTATTATCCTCTTGATTTTGGTAGCTTTGATAAAAACAAAATGATGGCTATGCAGTTCTCTTCAGCGGATGCTCTTTCGGGTACAGTCCTTGTTTACAAAAGAGAAAATGTAAATAAGAAGGAATATTTTGTTAAATTTAATGGTCTTTTGGAAGATGTAACATACAATGTGTATAACATTGACGAGGTTGACAAGGTGTACACTCATACAGGTAAAGAGCTTATGGAAGAAGGATTAAAACTTGTTCTCCCCAAGGGTAGAAAGGCTATAATTCTTATGTTTAATGCCCAATAAATGTAACGTAACTTTTGTTGACAAGCAATTGTAAATGTGATAAAATTTCTTAGATAATTCAGTATAATGTAAACGGAGGTGTTGGTTTAGTGAAGGATAAGGCTAAAATACTTGCCAGAGCAAGCGTTTTTAGTGTTGTCGTTGTACTATTAATAAGTATATTAAGCAGTTTCTTTCAGCCTGTGTGGCTCGATTGGAATAACTTTTACACTACCAAAGGCTTTTATAAAGAAAAAAAGAACACAATAGAAACAATTTTCCTTGGACCAAGCACTATTTTATCTTGTGTAAACCCAATGATGCTCTATGAAGATTTTGGTTTGTGTGCATACAACCTTGCAACTGAGCAACAACCATTAGGGGCATCATATTATTGGCTTGAGGAAGCATATCGTTTGCATCCTGAAACTTTAAAAACGGTGGTTTTAGGTGCATCGGAGCTCAGAGATGAGCCGGGTGAGAACGCCTTCCACAAGGCTATTGATAATATGAAATTGTCAAAAGCAAAGTATAATATGCTTCTTGATTATTACGATGGTGATGTTTCCGAGGCTATATCAGCATTACTTCCCTTGTATTCATACCATAGCAGGTGGGATAGCCTTACTATTCAGGATTTTGATAAACATAACTATAATCCTGTAAACGGTTCAAGAGGCTACAGCTTCAGCTCAAGGGTTTGTGGTTGGATTTCAAATCCTAAGTTAGAAATGATGGAGCTTGCATTAGATGAAAATGCAGAACCTGCAAAGCTTGTTGACGAAGCAGTTCAGTATTTTGAAAAAATGGTTGATTTCTGCAACGAAAAGGGCATTAAGCTTGTGCTTGTTAAAGCACCCGCAAACAACTGGAGCTCTGCTCTTCACAATGCAGTAAGTAACCTTGCAAAAGCAAATAACATTGAATATTACGATTTCAATTTCTCCCCTTACTATGACCAGCTTGATTATGTAGACTATTTTGATACATCAGACGGTTGTATTCATATGAACTACTATGGTGCATCAAAGTTTACTAACTGGATAGGTAAGTATCTTGTTGAAAAATGCAATGGTACCGATGTAAGAAACAACAGCAATTTCGATTTTCTTAAAGATCAGCAGGCGGAATTTAACAGGCGCTATTACAGTCAGATTGAACTTCAGGCAAATGATGATGTAGCAGAATACCTGAAGCAGGCAATAAATGAAGATACAACCGTTATGATAATGGTTAAGGATTCTGCAGAAGAGAATCTTACAGACCAACAGCGCGCTGTTTTCAAAGAGCTTGGCTTGGAAAATCTTTCCAAGCTTCGTTTCCGGGATTCTTACCTTGCAGTTGTGCAGAATGGTAAGGTTAAATACGAAGAGCTTAAAGCTCGGAAGGTTGCCAAAACAAAAACACCACTTGTTTATGAGGGTAAATTACCCGATGGTGTTAAGTATGAAATAAAGAGTGGTGGCGCAGACCACGGAAACACAGCTTCCTGTAAGCTGGATGATAAGCAGGTTTGCTTGCAGAAACGCGGAATAAACATTGTTGTTTACGATAACGAATACAAGAATTTATTGGATGCAACATGGTTTGATACCTTTGGTGAAAACAAGAGAGAGATTTATAAAACAGAGTTCACTTCAATGGTTAAGGACAAAGATGCTATTGCCGAAACAAAAGGGAATAAGCTGTTTCAGAAGGTTCTTGAAAGATATCGTTTGTTGGAAAAAACAAAAAAAGCAGAAATGAAAAAGATTTCTGATAAAGCAAAAAAACAATAAAAAATTATTTATAAAAGGTGGTTTTTTTATGGAAAAAATTATTGAAATTCTTGAATCAATCAGAAGTGACATTGACTTCGCAAACGAAGAAAAATTGATCGATGACGGCATTTTAGATAGCTTTGACATTGTTGCTGTTGTTGGTGAGCTTTGCGATGAATTCGATATCACAATCACAGTTGACGATATGGAGCCTGAAAACTTCAACAGTGTAAAGGCTATCAAGGAATTGGTTGACCGTTTAGTTGATGAAATCTGATTGGTATTAATATTTTTCTTACAGATATCCCGAACCGATTTTGGTTTGGGATATTTTTTATTTGTCAGCCGGCAAGTGTACCATAACATAGTGCAGAGTAATTAAACCCATCTTTTGTTGACAACCTATTATAAATATGATAAAATTTATCGGGTATATAAGCGGAAGAGTTTATGGTAAACAGAGGTGTTTTATTAGTGAAGGATAAAGCTAAAACATTTGTCAGAGTGATTGCTTTTGGTGTTGTTTTTGCATTATTGATAAGCGTGTTATGTAGTTTCTTTCAGCCTGTTTGGCTCGATTGGAACAATTTCTATACAACTAAAGGCTTTTATAAAGAAAAAAAGAACACAATAGAAACAGTCTTTCTTGGTGCCAGCACCGTTTTATCAGGTGTGAATCCTATGATGTTGTATGAAAACTTTGGCCTGTGCGCATACAACCTTTCAACAGAGAAGCAACCAATGATGGGATCATATTATTGGCTTGAAGAAGCATACCGTATGCATCCTGAAACTTTAAAAACAGTCTTTTTAGGTGCGTCCGGGCTTCGCTTTGAGCCCAGCGAAATCGGTTTCCACAAGGCTATAGATAATATGAAGCTATCAAAAGCAAGATATAATATGCTTTTGGATTACTATGAAGGGGATGTTGAGGAAGCCAGATCAGGCCTGCTTCCGTTGTATTTCTACCACAACAGGTGGAACAGCCTCACTAACGAAGATTTTATAAAGCACAACTACAATCCGGTAAATGGTACAAGAGGTTATAACTTCAGCGCTACGGTTTATGGTTGGTTTAAAACACCGGATCCAAAAATGCCGGAGCTCGCACTGGATAAGAATGCAGAGCCTGCAAAGCTTTTGGAAAGCTCTGTGCAGTATTTTGAAAAAATGGTTGATTTCTGCAACGAAAAGGGCATAAAGCTCGTGCTTATAAAAACTCCTGCAATAAAATGGAGCTCATCACTTCATAACGCTGCAAGTGAGCTCGCAAAAAGTCATAATGTTGAATATTATGATTTTAACTTTTCTCCCTATTATGACCAGATTAATTATGTGGATTTCGTTGATACGTTAGATGATGGCAGACATATGAATTACTATGGCGCATCAAAGTTAACTAACTGGATAGGTAAGTATATTGTGGAGGAATGTAATGGTACCGATGTCCGGAACGATAAGAAATACGATTTCCTGAAAGATCAGCAGGCAGAGTTTAACAAACGCTATTACGAAAAGATTGAGCTTCAGGCAATTGAAGATGTTGCAGATTATTTGACCCGTGCAATAAATAACAGAACAACTGTTATGATAATGGTCAAGGGTTCTGCAGATGCAAGCCTTACAGAAAAGCAGCGGGCAACATTTGCACAGCTTGGGTTGGAAAAGCTTTCAAATATCAGTTACCGCGACTCTTATCTTGCTGTTGTGGAAAACGGAAAGGTAGTACACGAAGAGTTGATGTCCGGAAAGGATACTACAAACAAACCACTTGTTTATGAGGGTAAATTACCCGGTGGTGTTAAGTATGAAATTAAAAGTGGCGGTACGGACCATGGAAATACTGCTTATTGTAAATTAGGCGATAGACAGGTGAGTCTGCAAAGACGTGGTATAAATATTGTTGTATACGATAATGAGTATAGGGAGTTACTGAATTCTGCCTTATTTGACACATATAGTCAGGAAAAGAGAGACGTTTATAAAACAGAATATGGCGAAATGGTAAAGGATAAAGATGCTATTGCCAAAATGAAAGACAATGAGCTGTTCCAAAAGGTGCTCGACAGATATAAGCTTCTTCAATCAACAAAACGCGAGCAAACATGTGCTATACACGAAAAATATAATCGTGTTTTTGATTTTATTGATGTGTTCAAGGGTAACCCGAATGTTGTTTACCTTATATCCGCAAAGGATGATGCTTCAACGGGTCTTACAGCTCAGAATAAATCTGAATTGAAGGCAAAGGGGTATGCAAAGCTTTCAGAAATCGGATTCCGCCATTCATACGTTGCATGCGTTGAGGCGGGTAAGGTTGTGTTTGAAGCTCTCAGCGATAAAGGTGTTGCATCTTACGAGGCTAAAGGCTACGCAGTATATAGTGCAGGTCTTGATGCAGGTAATAAATCCTCAATAAAAATCAATGGGAAAGAGTATTCCCCAAACAAGCGTGGCTTAAATATTGTTGTGTATGATAAAGCAACTAAAAAGGTGTTGGCGTCAGGATGCTTTGACACATACAGTAATCCGATCAGTTCTTTGGAAAAACAATAAAATAAATGTTTGTTTTTTCTTGGAAGAACTATTAGGCTTCTTGACTCGATTAAAAGTCGTGTTGAGTTTGAAAACGAAGAAAAAATTAATTTTGACTTCAAATATCCCAAGCTGATATCAGTTTGGGATATTTTTCTTGTTTTTCACATATAAATGTGCTTATATATAAAAAGGGCAGGTGAGCTTAATGCATAAAATTCATATAAACAACAAAATCTTTATGGCAAAAGATGGGTGCGTGTTGTCCGAAGTGTTAATGAATAACGGTGAAAGGATAGAGCATCCTTGTGGTGGCAGAGGTGTGTGCCAAAAATGTGTTGTAAAGGTAAACGGCAAAGAGGAGCTTTCCTGTAAATACATAATTAAAAGTGATATAACAGTTGAGCTTCCGCAGGAGAGCTTTTTCTTTTCTCATATGGAGGAATGTGAAGAAATTACGAGCAATGAAAATCTATGTCTTGCCCTTGATTTGGGCACAACAACACTTGCTTTGGCTCTTGTTTCTTTAAATGAGAAGAAAGTTGTAAAAACTCTTACTGCAACCAATTCTCAAAGATATTTTGGTGCTGATGTAATGTCAAGAATTGAGTATTGCACCAAAAACGGAGCAGATAAATTAAAAGATGCGATTATTTCACAAATTAATTTAATGATTGGTGAAATGAAAGTGCCTTTTGTCCCTAAAATGATTGTTGCAGGTAATGTAACAATGCTTCACATACTTTTTGGTGAAAAGTGTAAATCTTTGGGCGTTGCGCCATACACACCTGTGTTTCTTAATGGCAAAACAGCAGATGCAAAAAGCTTAGGAATCAAAAATGTTAAAATAATTGAGTGTTTACCGTCAATTCACACCTTTGTAGGGGCAGATATTGTTGCAGGTCTTAATTTTGCAGATATACCATCAAAAGGCAAATACAATCTTCTTGTAGATTTGGGTACAAATGCCGAGATAGTTTTGTTCGATAACGATACAGTATTATGCACCTCTGCGGCGGCAGGGCCATGCTTTGAGGGAGCAAACATTTCTTGTGGAATGGGTGCAACGGATGGGTCAATATACTCATACTCAACAGGTAAAATAAAAACCATTGGCGGCAAAGCCCCTTGCGGAATATGTGGCACAGGGCTTGTTGATATAATTGCAGAGCTTGTAAGAGCAGGTAAAATAGATAAAACAGGCTATATGGAAAGGGATTTTTCTCTTTCTTACGGAGTTTCCCTCACACCGGCAGATATAAGAGAATTTCAGCTTGCAAAATCGGCTGTTTGTTCAGGAATTATAAGTCTTGTAAAAGAAAAAAATATAAGCTTTAATGATATTGAAAAGGCATATATTTCAGGCGGATTTTCCTATGAATTAAATGTGAAAAACGCTATAGAAACAGGGCTTATTCCAAGGGAATTAGAAAAGAAATGTATTGCCATAAATAATAGTAGTCTTATGGGTACAATCAGATATTCTTTTGAAAAAAATGATTTGCAGGCATATATTAAAAATGCTCGATATATTGATTTGGCGTCTAATGAAACCTTCGCAAATCTTTTTATAGAAAAAATGGGCTTTTAGGTGGCAGTTTCACAATTCTGTAATTGACTAACACAGGAATGTTTGTTACAATACACTTTGTTATATTTGCATTTTTAGGAGGAAATATGGAAATAATAGCATACATATTCAGTTTTTTAGGGCTTATTTCAATGATAGCCGCATCCCTTGTAAAGGGGAAAAATATGAAACTCATTCTTTTCCTTGTTTGTTGCGGAAATGCCTTTGTAGGTGTTGCATTTCTTCTTGAGGGTAAAGGTCTTAATGGTGCCGCATCCTGCTTTGTTGGTGCAATTGTTACCATAATCAACTATTTCTTTGAAGTAAAGGGGAAGAAAATACCTAAATTTCTTACAGTTGTTTACGGCTTGATATTTACTGCGGTAAATCTTATTGTGAGTGGTGGCTTTATCGGTGCAGATGCCTTAGGTATTATCTGCGGTGTTATTGCCATTGCTGCCAGCTGGATGTTCTGCATGTGTATCGGTCAGGAGAATGGCGCAAAGTATCGTTTCTGGACAATACTAAATATGGGCTTGTGGCTCATTTATGATGTGCTTAGTGGCTCCTACAGTGTGCTTGTAAGCCACATTCTTCAATTCCTTTTCCCAATTGTTGGAAAGGTGCTTTTCGACAGAAAAAAAGAAGATAAATAATTTACCGAAACACAACTATTTTACACTCTTAAAATGGTTGTGTTTCTTTTTTTATTGTGATATATTGTAATCAGATTATTAAATCAAAGGAGTAAAATATATGTCTGAAAAAGTAATTTTAATTTTAGTTGACGGTATGCGTCCCGATGGTATGATGCAATGCGGTAACCCCTTTGCACAAAAGCTTGTGGAAAACAGCACATACACATTAAATGCAAGAACAGTTATGCCCTCTGTAACGCTTCCTTGCCATATGGCGCTTTTTCACAGCGTAGACCCGGACAGACACGGCATTTCCACAAATATATATACACCTCAGGTGCGTCCTATCAAGGGTATGTTTGATGTGTTTGACGATGCGGACAAAAAATGTGCCTTCTTCTATACCTGGGAAGAACTTCGTGATTTGTCAAGACCTGACCATCTTCACACAGCGCTTTGTATGAACCAACACAAGCAGGCAGATACAGACATTAAAATTACCGATGCAGCTATAAAATATATCAACGAAGAAGCGCCCGATTTCTTATTCCTTTACTTGGGTGAAACAGACGAGGTTGGCGGTCACGATTGCGGTTGGATGAGCGAGCAGTATATGAAGAGTGTAAGCAAGGCTCTCTCTTGTGTTGAAAAGCTTCAGGGTGCTGTAAGTGAGGATTATACAATTATTCTTTGTGCTGACCACGGCGGACACGACAGAAGCCACGGCTCCGATATGGACGAGGATATGACAATTCCTGTGTTGTTCTGTGGTAAATCTTTTAAAAAGAATAAAGAGATTTTCGATGTTTCAATTAAGGATATTGCCCCAACAATTGCAAAGCTTTTAGAGGTTAAGCCTGCAAAAGAGTGGGAAGGCAAAGCACATATATAAAATCTGATTTGAAAAAGGTGATGTTATGAGACTTTCAACAACTACAGGTGATATAGCAGGCCGTTTGGGTCCGGAAAAAACTATAGATGTTTTAGCGGCGGCAGGGTACGATTGTGCTGATTTTTCCCAATGCGATGAGAGTATTTATGGAGCAGATTTAAGTAAAGACTATTTTGTTGAGTTAAGAAAATATGCAGAGGATAAGGGTATTGTTTTTAACCAATCCCACGCACCATTTGCATCCAGCTTTAAAGATGAGGAAAAAACAAAAAAGCGCTTTTCTGAAATTACAGAGGCAATTAAACGTGCATCATATTTAGGTGTAAAGAATATAGTTGTTCATCCCTGTCAGCATCTTACATATGCAGAAGAGGGTGTGCCCGAGCTTCTTTTTGAGTACAATATGGAGTTTTATTCAAAGCTTATTCCATATTGCGAGGAGTACGATGTTAAGGTAGCTGTTGAAAATATGTGGCAATGGACAGGTATGATTAACCACTCCACCTGTTCACGTCCCGAAGAATTTATCAGGTACGTTGACGGGCTCAACAACGATTGCTTTGTTGCCTGCCTTGATATAGGCCACGCGGCGCTGGTGAGAGAAGACTTAGCAGATTTCATAAAAGCATTAGGTAACAAACGCCTTCAATGCTTGCACGTTCACGATGTTGACGGCACAAACGATTCCCACACCTTACCATATTATGGCAAGGTAGAGTGGGATAAGGTTATGAAAGCCCTTGCAGATATAGATTACAAAGGTGACCTTACCTTTGAAGCAACCAGCTTTTTAGGGAATGTCCCGGCGGAGCTTTGCACCGATGGTGAAAAGTTTATGGCAAGTGTAGGCAGACAGCTTATTGATATGTATAATTCGAATAAATGAGAAAAAACTCCCTTGCAAGAGGGAGTTTTTTGATGCCAGGGCAACGCGAAAAATTTGAAAATTCAAAATAGAAAATTCAAAATTGAGGGTCTGCGACGCGATTATAAAGATGCCAGTTACCAGATGCCAGATGCCAGAGCTTCGCAGGAAATTAAAAATTCAAAATACAAAATTCAAAATTTCGGAACTGCGTTGCGATTGTAAATAAGTTGAAGTTATGCGATAGCCTATCCCTTTTTCGAAAAAGGGGGGACCATTTCACAATGGTACTGTTGTTTTAGTTTAAATATATTACGGGAGATATATTAATTTTCACATTCAGGCTCGGACGAAATGGTGGGATATTCTCGGCACCGAAGGTGCCGTTTTGCCGTAAGGCAAAAAGTTGCAATAAACTGATTGTTGTACGACAGCTGTACCTCTCTGGCGGAGGGGGACCGCGCTGAAGCTCGTCTTTGGCGTGGTGGTGGGCAGTTCTCTTACCTCTTTTCTTCACGTGGAGAGAACAAAATATCGATAAAAGGATAATAGATAAACGATAATAGATATTCAGAACTTTTAAAAATCAGCAACTTTTTAACCCTGCATATATATCTCTTCTGTTTCTTGTTGAGCTTTAACAAGAATATGTTTTACCATATCATTTTCACATATTTTTATTGCATTTGTTGTTGCATTGAAAATAGAGTAGTACATTTTCTTATATAGTTCTAATTCTCTTTTTAATTCGCTCTCTTTCATAAAACATTTCCTCCAAAAAACAAAAAAAGTGCGCTAACCAAGGTCAACGCACCGAAAAATGATGCCTGACTTCTGTTGCGACACAGTTCCCCCTACACAGGATATGAA
>JAZSCV010000077.1:0-10251 GCA_045530855.1 Acutalibacteraceae bacterium | reverse complement strand
GAAAGAGGAGCCAAGAAATACAGGGCTTCTGAATTTTGTGAAAAGCTGGTAAACAATTGTACCAACACCGGCACCAAATAATGCAGCTGATGCGGTCATGCCATTACCAACAATAGCAGGTACAGCTATTGTTGCTGCCATTATTGCAAGTAATTGTTGGATAGCAAAAACAATCATGGCACCAAATTTGGGTTTATCATTAACATTGTAAATAAGTTTCATAAACTTACCCCCATATAAATTTTTATTACAGCCGTATTGGCTAATAATCATATACTGAATAGCTTAACACTTGTACAGCCATCTGTCTGTGGTAACAGAACAGAAATCATTTCTGTTGTTGAAGTAGGAACATTTTTGCCAACATAATCTGCTCTGAAGGGGAGCTCTCTGTGACCTCTGTCAACAAGAATTGCAAGCTGTATACTTGATGGCCTTCCTAATTTGAAAATTGCCTCAATGGCGGCTCTTACAGTTCTGCCCGTAAAAAGAACATCGTCAACAAGAATTATATTTTTGCCGTTAACATCAAACGGGAAGTCGGGAGTTGCCGCTTCGGGAAATGCATTTGCCTCGGTTAAATCATCTCTGTAATGATTAATATCAACTTCGCCAACAGGTAGCTTTACACCTTCAATTTTTTCAATATTATTGGCAATTATTTCTGCAAGAGGAACACCTCTTGTTTTTATGCCTAAAAAAACAATATCTTGTGTGCCTTTATTTTTTTCAATTATTTCATGTGCAATTCGAACAAGGGAGCGTTGAACTGCAGATTCATCCATGATTTCAGCTTTAAAATTCATAAAAAACCTCAAAAAAATGCCTTATCTGCATACAGATAAGGCACAGTTTTTCAGATTAATATAACCTTATCAATTCGCAGATTGATTTAAAAGTTCTTAAGATTATAGTAATCTTTTTTTGTGTTTTTGTAAATGGTATTTTTGCGAGAAATGTCGAAATACAATTTGTTGTATTTGACGAAAATCAAAGCATATAAACACCGGATTCAAGCTCAACCAACTCTCTGTCGTTTGTTCTGATGTATCTGTATACAGGTTCATCAAAGGTTTTGTAATCAGAAACTGTGTAATCTTTTAAATTAACTGTTCTGATTTTGCAGGATTGATAATTGCATACATATAATACGTCGTTATAAACAGCAATTGAAACAGGATTTAAGAATGCAGTTGATGAATCTCCGCCAATTCTTAAAACAATTTTTTCAGTTGAAGGCGAGTATCTTACGATGCAGTTGTTTTCAGGAACAACACACCAGATATATTTACCTTCAGCTGCCGCACCGCTTACAGGACAATCTTTGTATTGTAAATCTCCTGTCCAATACAAAACACCTTTATCATTAAATAATCCGATTTCACCGCTCGAATACACAACAGCAATATGCTTGTTTGGTAAGGTTGCCACATCACAGTAAATAAAGTCACTTAACTGTTCGGCAATTTTTTCGAAATTTTCACCAAACTTGTTGAGTAAATATGCACTTCTTGTGCTTGCTGTCGGTCGCTCTAATTTAACGTCATATGTGAAAAAGGAAATTTTTGTGTTGCCGCTTGGAAGGGTATCTTTTCTTGCAACAATAATCCCTTTATTGAAGGGGATTATGTCAACAATATCAATATCCATTAATTTCTTCATTTCTGTTCCTCACAGCCTTCAGAAAATTTATTGATCTGATAACAGAGTGTCATAAGAGAGTCACCAAGATGAACGTTTTCAACAGCAATATCCTTGTATTTTCTGTTAAGGTCATATTGAGTGAAGTTCCAGAAGCCTTTTATACCGAGAGAAATTAATTTATCCGCATTCTCTTCCGCATATTCGCTTGGTATGCAAAGGATAGCAACAACAGGCTTTTCTTTTTGACAAAACTCGTCTAAATAAGCAGAGTTCATTACAATTCTGCCACCGATATTTGTTCCTACAACATTAGGGTTGTTATCAAAAATACCGATTAAATCAAAGCCTCTGTTTTCAAAGTGAAGGTGAGTGGCAATTGCATGGCCTAAATTACCCGCACCAATCATAATTGCCTTTGAACGTTTATCTATACCAAGAATTGTTCCGATTTCGTTATACAACTGCTCGATGTTATAACCATAGCCTTGTTGACCGAAACCGCCAAAGCAGTTAAGGTCCTGACGGATTTGAGATGCGGTTAAACCCATTCTCTGTGAAAGCTCTTTAGATGAAATTCTCACAACACCCATCTTTTTAAGCTCTTCAAGATATCTGTGGTAACGCGGTAAGCGTTTTATAACAGGCACAGAAACCTGAGTATTGTTTTTCATTAATTAACCGTCCTTAAAGTGTTTTAAGTGTTTCCATAACATAGTTGCCGAATTCTTCGCATGTGCAACCATCGTCACGACCTGTGATTACATATTTCTTTTCTGTAATCATACAGATATCAAGAGCCTTTTCAAGCTTGTCTGCTTCTTCCTGTTTGCCGATGTGTGAAAGAAGAAGAACAGTTGCTCTGAGCATTGAGCAAGGGTCAGCATACTGACCGCGGCCCTCTTTAATCATACGGGGAGCTGAGCCGTGAATAGCTTCAAACATAGCGTACTGTTTACCGATATTGGCACTACCTGCTGTACCAACACCGCCTTGGAATTCTGCAGCTTCGTCAGTAATAATATCACCATAAAGGTTAGGAAGAACGAATACCTTGAAATCTGTTCTGCGCTTTTTATCTATAAGCTTTGCAGTTGTGATGTCGATATACCATTCATCTGTGATAATTTCAGGGTAATCCTTGGCAATTTCTTTACATAAGTTAAGGAATTTACCGTCTGTTGTTTTAATAATATTTGCTTTTGTAATGATTGAAACGCGCTCCTTTTTATTGTTGCGAGCGTATTCATATGCAAGCTTTGCAATTCTTTCTGTACCTTCTGTTGTCGTAACAACAAAGTCCATTGCAAGTTCACCATCAACATCAACACCCTTTGAGCCAACTGCATATGCACCCTCTGTGTTTTCGCGGAAGAATGTCCAGTCGATATTCTCTTCAGGAATTTTAACAGGTCTTACATTAGCAAAAAGATCAAGTGCCTTTCTCATTGCAACATTAGCGCTCTCAATGTTTGGTAATCCGTCGCCCTGCTGAGGTGTTGTTGTAGGTCCTTTAAGAATAACGTCGCAAGCCTTAAGCTCTTCCATAACATCATCAGGAATAGCCTTCATAACCTTTGCGCGGTTTTCTATTGTGAGACCATCGATATACTTGAATTCGATTTTGCCGGCATCAACATCTTCCTTAAGAATGAACTTAAGAACATTTGCGGCTTCCTTTGTAATGATAGGGCCGATACCGTCACCACCACAAACACCAACAACGATTTTATCGAGTGCTTTAAAATCCTTGAATTCTTTTGTTGCTTTAATTTTCTGATTACGAGCATCCTGCTCAATAAGTAACTCTTTAAATTTAGCGAGAGCCTTTTCGATCTGTACTTCAGTCATTAGTTATTCTCCTTTGTGTAATCAAGTAAGCCACCTGCGGTAAGGATGTCAACCTGTCTTTCGGAAACATCGCAAATGAGCTTATATTCTTCGTTTTTAGTTTCGTTTTTAAGTGTAATTTCTTTACCTGCCTTAAGCTCAGCTTTAATTGCAGGAAGTGAAAGCTTGTCACCAACATTGATTTTATCGTAATCATCAGCATTCACAAAATTAAGTGGGAGTATGCTTGCATTAACAAGGTTAGCTTTGTGAATACGAGCAAATGATTTTGTGATTACAGCCTTAACACCAAGGTAGAGCGGAACAAGTGCGGCATGCTCACGGGATGAGCCCTGACCATAGTTGTTACCACCGATGATTATGCATGAGCCTGCTTCTTTACAATGCTCTGCAAAGTTTTCGTCGCACTGACGGAAACAGAACTGTGAAAGGTAAGGGATGTTTGAACGATATGGAAGAATCTTAGCACCTGCAGGCATAATGTGGTCTGTTGTGATATTGTCTTCAACCTTAAGCACAGCAGTAGCTTCAATAGAATCTGAAAGGGGAGCTGTTTTTGGGAAAGGCTTAATGTTAGGACCGTAGTACACCTCAACCTGTGCGGCTTCCTCTGCTGTTTCTGCAGGCATTTCGATCATATTATCGTTAATAATAAATGATTTTGGAAGGTTAACTGAAATATCATCTGTAGATTTAGTAGCATCTGTAAGAACACCTGTAATTGCAGATACAGCCGCTGTTTCAGGGCTTACAAGGTAAACCTGACCATCTACTGTACCGCTTCTGCCTTCAAAGTTTCTGTTAAATGTTCTTAAAGAAACACCGGCAGACTTTGGTGACTGCCCCATACCAATACATGGACCGCAAGCGCTTTCAAGAATACGAGCACCTGCATCAATCATATCTGCAAGACAACCGTTTAAAGCAAGCATATTAAGTACCTGCTTTGAACCCGGGGCAATACCGAGAGATACGGAAGGATGAACCTTTTTACCCTTAAGGATTTTAGCAACCTTCATCATATCGAGAAGTGAAGAGTTTGTACAAGAGCCAATAAGAACCTGGTCAATCTTGATTTCGCCGATTTCCTCAACTGATTTAACATTATCAGGCATATGAGGCATAGCTGCAAGTGGTTTGAGAGTTGAAAGATCGATATCGATAACCCTTGAATACTCTGCATCTTCATCAGGAAGGAGCTCAACCCAATCCTGCTCACGGCTCTGCGCCTTCATAAAGTCGTATGTAATCTCGTCTGATGGGAAAATAGATGTTGTTGCACCAAGCTCTGCACCCATATTGGTGATTGTTGCTCTTTCAGGTACAGAAAGTGTTTTAACACCTTCGCCGCCATATTCAACAACCTTACCAACGCCACCCTTAACGCTGAGTATTCTTAATACTTCAAGAATAATATCCTTTGCGGCTACGTAAGGGGAGAGTTTACCAATAAGGTTAACCTTGATTACCTCAGGAACAGTGATGTAGTATGCGCCGCCACCCATAGCAACAGCAACATCAAGACCACCTGCACCCATAGCAAGCATACCAAGACCGCCACCTGTTGGTGTGTGGCTGTCAGAGCCGATAAGTGTTTTGCCGGGAATACCAAATCTTTCAAGATGTACCTGGTGGCAAATACCATTACCGGGGCGAGAATAACGCACGCCTCTCTTTTTACAAACAGACTGAATGAATTTGTGGTCGTCAGCATTTTCAAAGCCTGTCTGAAGTGTGTTATGGTCGATATATGCAACAGAGAGCTCTGTTTTAACTCTGTCGATATCCATTGCCTCAAGCTCAAGATAAGCCATTGTACCTGTTGCATCCTGTGTTAAGGTCTGGTCGATTCTGATACCAACCTCGTTACCGGGAGCATATTCACCGTCAACAAGATGACTTTTAATGATTTTTTCACATAAAGTAAGTCCCATTTTTTGTCCTCCGAAACTTGTTCATATTTTTAACAAAGTTATTTTAATATGTAACAATCTCTTTGTCAATACGAAAATCAATATTATTAGTATTTATTACAATTTATATAAATTTACATTAATGTTGTCTTGAACTTTTTTTCATTTTGTGATATCATTATTTAATTAATATGGGAATTGTGGCAATAATAAACCATGGTGATGTTATTTGAGCATTTTTAATGGTTTTGATATTCCTAATCCCAACGAAAAAGATAGTGAAAATTCTTTCTGCGAAGAAGAAACTGTTTCCGCTGATTCGCCTAACGAAGATGGAAGTGTAACAGTAAAAAAGAATGGTAAATTCATTCATTGCCTGACTATAATCGGTCAGGTTGAAGGTCATTATTTAAACCCCCCAAATTCTAAAACCACAAAGTATGAGCATATCATCCCGCGTATTGTTGCAGTAGAAGAGGATGACGATATTCACGGCTTGCTTGTGATTCTTAATACTATCGGCGGTGATGTTGAGGCAGGTCTTGCTATTGCAGAGTTGATTTCGGGAATGAGCAAAAAAACTGCCACATTGGTTTTAGGCGGTAGCCATTCAATCGGTGTTCCTCTTGCTGTAAGCGCAGATAAATCCTTTATTGTTCCTTCTGCGTCAATGACAATACATCCTGTAAGGATGAACGGTGTTGTTATTGGTGTGCCTCAGACGTTGTTGTACTTGAAAAAAATTGAGGATAGGGTAGTTGAGTTTGTTACAAGAAACTCACAGATATCAGTTGAACGGTTCAAAGAGTTAATGCTTAATAATGAGGAGCTTGTTTCCGATTTCGGCACTGTGCTTGATGGCAAACAAGCTGTAGAAGAAGGTCTGATTGATTGCATAGGCGGTCTGTCAGATGCTATAGATTTTTTATCTGGAGAGTGATTTTTTGGATATTATCAAATCGATTTTACTCGGTATCACTCACGGGTTTTCTGAATTTTTACCTGTATCAAGCAGTGGTCATATGTCATTAATTGAACATTTCGGCGGAGTAGATACAATACCATGTTTACTTTCCGCTATGTTACATATTGGTGCATTGATTTCCGTACTGTGCTTGTTTTATAAGCCCGTATACGAGTTGTTTGAGGAATTTTTTAAAGTTATCAAAGATATTACTTCAAAAAATTTTTCGTTTGAATTCAAAGAAATGGACGAAACACGAAGATTGTTTTTTATGCTTTTGTTTTCGTGTGTTCCTTTATTGCTTTTGTTTATACCCGTAGGAAACGGAAATATTTTGTGGGATATCATTAACGGAATTTCCCACGATAACAGCATAAAAGCAGAGGGTATCTGTTTTATGCTTTCGGGTTTTATCTTGCTTTTAACATCTGTTTATGCAGATAAAAAAAGTAAACCGATGAAAATAGCTCCTTTTTCTGCTTTTTTAATCGGTTTTGTTCAGCTTGTTTCGCTTTGCCTTCCCGGTTTCTCAAGAATAGGTTTGATTATCGCAACAGGCTTGTTTTGTAGCATTTCCAAAAAGAATATTTTAAGATATGTTCTTCTGCTTAGTGTTCCTGTGAATCTTCTTTCTTGTGCACTTGAATTCGGACATGCAGTTACAGGCTTAGGAGTAGTACCGGTTATTCCGCTTTTATCAGGCTTTTTAGCTTCCGTAATAGCAGGCGTTCTTGCTATTAGACTCTTGAAAATCATTGTTGAAAAGAATTTATTTAATTATTTTGGCTTTTACAGTTTAGCCCTCGGCTTTGTTGCCACAGTTGTAGGTGCGGTTGAGGTTTTTATCAAATAAGGAGATAGAATATGGCACAAACAAAAAAATCTAATTCCAACAAGAAAAAAAGTAAAAACGTTAATTCCAGAAGCACAAAGAACACAAAAGCACAAAAATCTTTATTCGATATAAACAAGCGTATGGATAATAAACAAATTGCATCATTGGTGGGTTTTTTCTTTGCGTTGTTTATGGCGATGGTTGTTTTTATTGATGCTGGTGGTGTATGGGGTGCACTCAGAAATTTCTTTTTTGGTGTGTTCGGCTTGAATGCTTTTTTTGCACCGTTCTTTATTGCGTTTATCAGCATTGTAGCCGCTATAGGTAAGGATACACGCAACTACAAAATCAAAACAACAGAAAGCTTTGTTATATTTGCTTTAATTATTGCTTTTTTACATATTGTTAATGCAGATGTAAAGCTTGAGTATGGCGAACAAATCAAAGCGGCGTACCAGGTGTTCAAGTCATATGACGGAACAGGTATGCGCTATGGTTATGGTGTTTTTGGCGCCCTCGTTGGTGGGATTCCGTTGCTCCTTACTGCATCAAACAAGCTTGCAGCAGGTCTTTTTACAGTTCTTATAATTCTTGCTCTTACAATGTTCTTTAGCGGCACAACCATTCTTAAGATGATTCAATCCTTAAGAAAGCCTGCCGAGGTGGTAGGGGAATATGCAGAGGAAAAGTTAGATAATTTAAAACAGACATATCAAGAGGTTAGTGAGGATATCAACGAAAAGAAAGCTAAAAAGGCAGAGCGTGCTGAGAAAAGGCGAAAAGAATCAAAGCACGAAATAGATTTGGACATTCCTCTTGATGATGAGATTTACGAGGATGTTGGTGTTGACCCTATTATTCCTACAGGAAACGATTATGACAATTTGCCACCTGTGGATATTGATGATGTTATTTCTCTGTTCAGTGAACAAAACGAGACGGAACAAGAGGAAGCAACACCTGACATTAATTTAAAAACAGGTTTTGGTTCCCGCTACGAGGGAGATGTTAAGCCTCTTACAGAGGTTGAAATTGATGACACCGTAGTTGAGATTGATACTGAAACAGGTGAAATAATCGAAGAAACACCTGGAGACGATATGGTTGACGAGATAAACGATGTACCTGATGAATCACCAAATGAGAAGCTTCCTGAAGTAATTTATGAATTACCAAGCATCGAGTTGTTGGATGCTCCGAAGCGTAGCTCAAAAGCCGCCAACGGAAACGATCTCCGTGAAAAGGGTGAAACAATTGTAAAAACACTTGAAAGCTTTGGTGTTGGTACACATATTGTTGAAATTTGTCAGAGTCCGTCTGTTACAAGGTTTGAATTACAACCCAAGCCGGGTGTTAAAATCAGTCGAATCACAGCTCTTGCAGATGATATTGCAATGAATCTTGCTGCATCTGGTGTTCGAATTGAAGCTCCTATACCAAATAAAAACGCTGTTGGAATTGAAGTGCCTAATGCTGAAAAAGCAATGGTAACATTAAGAGAAATTCTTGAAACAGATTCTTTTAAGAATGCAAAGTCTAAAATCAATGTTGCATTAGGCAGAAATATTCAGGGTGAATCGACCTGCGCCGACCTTGCAAAGATGCCTCACTTGTTGGTTGCGGGTACAACAGGCTCAGGTAAATCTGTTTGCCTTAATACAATGATTATGAGCCTTCTCTATAATGCTAAGCCTGATGAGGTTAAGCTTATAATGATTGACCCTAAAAAGGTTGAATTTACAGTTTATAAATCAATTCCGCACCTCTTGATTCCTGTTGTTTCTGACCCGAGAAAGGCTGCAGGTGCTCTCTCCTGGGCGGTTGCAGAAATGGATAAGAGATACGCATTGTTTGCAGATAACGGTGTAAGAAACCTTCAGGGATACAATAATTTTGCTCTTGAAAATAATCTTCCTAAAATGCCGCAGATTGTTATTATCATAGACGAGTTATCAGACCTTATGATGGCGGCATCTAATGAGGTTGAGGATTCTATTTGCCGTCTTGCACAGAAGGCACGTGCCGCAGGTATGCACCTTATTGTTGCAACGCAAAGACCATCTGTTGATGTTATTACGGGTCTTATTAAGGCGAATATTCCAAGCCGTATCGCATTTGCGGTTAAATCACAGATTGACTCCCGTACTATCATTGATAATCAGGGTGCTGAAAAGCTTCTTGGTAATGGTGATATGCTTTATTGCCCTGTTGGTCTTTCAAAGCCTGTTCGTGTTCAGGGTTGCTATGTTTCCGATGATGAAATTGAGCGCGTTATTGATTTCGTTAAATCTCAGGGTGAGGTTAAATATGACGATTCGGTTATGCAGGAAATTGAAATCAAAGCCGCACAAAACGGAGGCAAAAAGAAGGGAACAATGGATGTTGAGATGGATTCTGCACCATCCAACGGTTTTGATGATGAAATGACACCAAAGGCTGTTGAGGTTGTTATTGAATCGGGTATGGCGTCAACAACACTTCTTCAGCGCAAGCTTAAATTAGGTTATGCAAGAGCGGCACGAATTGTTGATGAATTATCAGAAAAAGGTATTATTGGTCCTTTTGAGGGCGCTAAGCCGCGAAAGGTGCTCGTTACTAAAGAGCAATGGATGGAAATGCAGGCCAATTCTTCAATGAGTGTGCCTAAGCAACTCAGCGTTGACGATATAGCTGTTGTAAATCCGCCCACAGTAGATAATACACCTGATAATGATTCAGCTATGCCGGAAAATCACAATTATTTCGGCTCTGCGGTAAATAATGATTTTGAGGATTAGTTTATGGATATTTTTGTTGAATACTTAGATGGGGAGTATGCAGTTTGCAGGCTCCCGGATAAAGCTAAAAATTTAATTAGATTACCTTTGAGAGATTTGCCAAAAGGCACGAAAGAGCTTGTTGTAATTTCTATGAGAGATAACGGAACATTTTATTTGAATGACTATGCCCGTGAAACTCGAATGAAGAAAATCGGAAGTTACCTTAAATACAGTAAATATAGCCTTGATTTATCAAAATAATTTACAAAAAAGTATTGCATTTTTTGT
>JAZSCV010000004.1:0-3962 GCA_045530855.1 Acutalibacteraceae bacterium | reverse complement strand
ATATCACCCGTAATATACTTAAACTAAAACAACAGCCTTACTGTGAAATGGTCCCCCCTTTTTCGAAAAAGGGATAGGCTATCGCATAACTTTAGTTTTTCGATAAATTTAATTCTTGCGAAGCTCTGGCATCTGGCATCTTTATAATTGCAACGCAGTTTCTTAATTTTGAATTTTGTATTTTTCATTTTCTGCGAAGCTTTACAATCAACGCAAAAAATCCCCGCACTCTGCGCTTTGAGCTCTGCATTTTGCACTTAATTAACCATCGGACTCGCCTCTTCCTAAATTTCGTTCCATATATATATGTCGAAATTTCAAAAAGACATCATATTTTTTTGGAATTTTTTAAATTATTTTCAAGTTTGTAAGATTGTACAAATAAAAATACACAATTCTGTGCAAACAAAACAAAAAAGGTAACTACCAAATGATAGTTACCTTTAAAATTTATGTTTAAAATCAGTTAACTTTTACTATCCAGCCGTTCTTATCTTCCTTCTTACCCCACTGAATACCTGTGAGCTCGTCATAAAGGAACTGTGCAACAGGGCCGATTTTTGAATCATTGATAATGATATGCTCATCACCATCGATATATTCGCCAACAGGAGAAATAACTGCTGCTGTACCTGTACCGAATGACTCAGAGAGCTTGCCTGCCTTATAAGCTTCTTTAACCTCGTCGATAGAAAGCTTTCTTTCTTCTACCTTGTAGCCGTTTGCTTTAAGAACCTCGATACAGCTTGCTCTTGTAACACCGGGAAGAATGTTACCATCTTCAAGTGTAGGAGTAATAACAACGTCATCAATAACAAAGAAAACATTCATTGCACCAACTTCGTCGATGTACTTTCTTTCAACACCATCAAGCCAGAGAACCTGTGCATAACCCATCTTATCTGCCTTTTCCTGACCGATAAGAGATGCAGCATAGTTACCACCGGCTTTAGCCATACCTGTACCGCCCTTAACACAACGAACGTATTCTCTTTCAATGAAAATCTTAACAGGGTCCATACCATTTGCGTAGTATGAGCCAACAGGTGAAAGAATTATACAGAAAATATAGCTGTGTGAAGCATGAACGCCAAGGAAAGCGTCTGTAGCGATAATGAAAGGACGTATATAAAGAGATGTACCATCATTATGAGGAACCCAATCCTTATCTACATCAACAACTGCCTTGATAGCTTCAAGAGCTAAATCAGGGTCAATGCGAGGAACACAAAGTCTGTCGCAAGTGTTGTTCATTCTTTCAATATTCTTCTGTGGGCGGAAAAGCTGAATGCTGCCGTCTGCAGTTCTGTATGCCTTAAGACCTTCGAAAAGCTCCTGTGCATAGTGGAAAACCATTGATGATGGGTCAAGTGCAAGAGGACCGTATGGTACAATTCTACCATCGTGCCAACCCTGACCTTCATCATAGTTCATAACAAACATATGGTCTGTAAAAATTTTACCGAAGCCAAGCTTACTTTCGTCTGCAGGCTTTGCCTTTGGAGCTGTTGTTTTTTCAATTTTAAAATTGTAGCTCATTGAAAATAACCTCTTTTCAATTCAATATGCAATTAATTAATAATCATAACCAAGCTTGAGAGCTGTTTTGTTAACCTCAAGAAGATCCTGGTGACGGGCAGAAACAACCTTTGAGAGAGGTGCATCAATGCCCTCAAAGCCGAGCATCGGAACTTCTTTAAGAAGCTTACCTGTTATAATCATATTAGCAAGTGTGCTCATACCCTTTTCGTTTGCAATTTCTGTTGAAGGAATATAGAAAACCTCAACATCTGTACGCTCAACCTTACGTGTGATAAGTGTTGAATCGATGAAAATTTTACCACCTGAAACAACTTCATTTTCATACTTATCAAGCGAAGGAAGGTTCATTGCAACGAGAACATCAGGCTTGCCGACAATAGGAGAACCGATTGGCTCATCGCTCACAATAACGCTACAGTTAGCTGTACCGCCACGCATTTCAGGGCCGTATGAAGGAAGCCATGAAACCTGTTTGTTTTCAAGAAGCCCCTTGTATGCAACGAACTTACCTGCAAAAAGGATACCCTGACCGCCGAAGCCGGCAAAAAGAATATTACAAGCGCTCATTATTTTGCCTCCTCCTCTGCGTAAATATCTTTATAAACACCAAGAGGATAGTAAGGAATCATATTATCCTCAAGCCACTTGAGAGCCTTTTCAGGTGTCATACCCCAGTTTGTAGGACAAGTTGAAACAACCTCAACAAGAGAGAAGCCCTTGCCTTCAATCTGGTTCTGGAAAGCCTTCTTAATAGCCTTCTTTGCCTTTTTTACGTTTGCAGGATTGTTAACAGCAACACGTTCAAGATAAGCGGCACCATCAACATTCTGGAGAAGTTCGCAAACCTTTACAGGGTAACCAACTGTGTTAACATCTCTGCCGTAAGGTGATGTCTGTGTAACCTGACCCGGAAGAGTTGTAGGTGCCATCTGACCACCTGTCATACCATAAATAGCGTTGTTTACGAAAATAACTGTAATATTTTCACGACGAGCGGCAGCATGAACTGTTTCTGCAGTACCGATAGCTGCAAGGTCACCGTCACCCTGATATGTGAAAACTATGTTATTTTCAGGGTCTGCACGTTTTACACCTGTAGCAACAGCAGGAGCTCTGCCGTGAGGTGCCTGAATAAAGTCTGTTGTGAAGTAATCGTAAGCCATAACTGAGCAACCAACAGGTGCAACACCGATTGTTCTGCCCTCAATGCCTAATTCTTCAATTGCCTCTGCAACAAGACGATGAATAATACCATGTGTACAACCGGGGCAATAATGGAGAGGTGCATCGGTCAATACTTTTGATTTTTCAAATACAATAGCCATTATTTGTTGCCTCCTTCGTTGATTTCTACAATTTTTGCAAGAACCTCTTCAGGTGATGGAATCATACCACCTGTGCGGTTGCAAAGGTAAACAGGCTTCTTGCACTCCGTTGCAAGCTTGATATCCTCAATCATCTGACCCATGTTCATTTCAACTGAAAGGAATGCCTTGCATTTATCTGCAGCTGCATTCAATACCTTTTCAGGGAATGGCCAAAGCGTGATGGGACGAATCATACCAACCTTGATACCCTTCGCTCTTGCTTCAACAATAGCGTTCTTAGCAACACGAGCTGTAATACCGAATGAAACTACACAAATTTCTGCATCGTCCATAAGATACTCTTCGTAAAGAACTTCGTTATCTTCAATTTCTTTATATCTTGCAAAACGCACAAAGTTTGTTTTCTCTAATTCCTCAGGCTTAAGGTAGAGAGAGTTACAGATATTGTGCTTTCTCTGACATTTTGTACCTGTAAGAGCCCAAGGCTTATCGAATGTCTTTGGTGCTGAATCAGGAAGCTCAACAGGCTCCATCATCTGACCGAGTGTACCGTCTGCAAGAATCATTGCGGGTATTCTGTATTTATCTGCAAGGTCAAATGCTGTAGCTGTAAGGTCCGCCATTTCCTGAACTGATGCAGGAGCAAGAACAACCTTCTTGAAGTCACCATGGCTACCGCCCTTAACTGCCTGGAAATAGTCAGACTGAGAAGGCTGAATGCCACCAAGACCCGGGCCACCACGCTGTACGTTAACGATAAGTGCAGGAACATCACTACCTGCTATGTATGAAATACCTTCACTCTTAAGAGAAACACCAGGGCTTGATGATGATGTCATAACTCTTTTGCCTGTTGCGGCAACACCAAGCACCATATTGATAGCAGCAATTTCACTCTCTGCCTGAAGAAACACGCCGCCTACCTTAGGCATACGCTTTGCCATATATGCGGCAATTTCTGTCTGAGGGGTAATGGGATAACCGAAATAGTGCATACAGCCAGCTCTGATAGCAGATTCAGCAATAGCCTCGTTGCCCTTCATTAAAACTTTTTCACCCATCTTTTTCACCTTACCTTTCAACAGTTATTGC
>JAZSCV010000045.1:0-2202 GCA_045530855.1 Acutalibacteraceae bacterium | reverse complement strand
AGTAAAGAAAGGTTATCCCATCATTCTTTTCATGCATGCCCCTTTATACGAAAAAGAACTTTATAAGAAAAGTTATAAATTCTGGAACGGTGAAATATGCCTGCTTGGCTCCGATTCAGAAGTTCATCCAGAGGTCAAAGGCGATATAGCAGAGCCCACAGAAGCTTCAAAGGCATTTTACGAATATGTTACCGGTGAACCTGTGATTAAGGCTGTGCTTGCAGGGCATCTGCATTTTGCTTTTGAAAGCATACTGCCTGGTGGTACGATGCAATATGTAACAAACCGTGGTGACAGAGGAAGCGCAAGAGAGATAACAATATTATAAAAAGAAACAATCAGGCGCAACAATATATCTGTTGCGCCTGAAGTATATTCTGTTGTATATTTAGATATTTTCATCGAGTAAATCAATAATAATAGAATACCAAATAAGCTATATAAAAAAACAAGTCCCTTTTCAATTAGAAGAAGAGGGACTTAAAATTATTTTAAGGACATTTAATGAGTCGGGGTGTTCTTAATAATTTGGTCTCTACAGTTCGACAAATTGGAATTTGTATAAATAAATTTAAAATAGTCGCCAGTCACCAGTCGCCAGATGCCAGTTTTCGAAACAGAAATTGAGTCGCTCTAAATACATTTAGTTTTGTTTAAACAAATTAAGAAGAATAAAGCTGTTGTTCCAATGCTGGTAGCTGGAGACTGGCAACTGGTAGCTTCACAAATTCTTATTTGTCTCTCTCACTTAAGCTCTGCAATTTTTTCTTCAAGCTTCTGAACGAACTGACCGACAAAATATCCGTCAATAAAACGATGGTTCACATCAAGTGTCATATTGATGATATATTTACCGTTTTGCTCGGTGTATTTTCCCCATACAAGTATAGGGGCAGTATCGTCTTCGAGTTTCTGGTCTGTGTAATCACGCTCGTTTGAGCACATTGTAATATCCGCCCAAGGAATACACGAAAATACAACCTGCGTCTCTCTCAAGCCACCAAGAGAATGTACTGACAAAGGATTGTTTTCACTTTCCTTACGGGCGTTAGTTGCAAATTCTATAATATTACCATCACAAGGAAGTGACACCATATGAAAGCTTGTTGCACCTTTTTTCAAATCCGTAAAGCAAGGTACACGGCGGTCAATCTTATAAACCTTGTTATCCTCAGTTTCAAGTAAAAACTCGTCAATTTCATTAATCGACTGTGTACAAAGATATATAAGCGAGTAATAGAAAGATATTTTGTTCTCTCTTGTAAACCCAAGAAGGTTTGTTATATCAATATTGAATGCAACGCAATAATGGGGTGTTGCAATATCAGAATAAAATTCAAAGTGTTCTTTTCTATCCCAAGTATTTATATCAATTTCTTTTCTCATAAAGCACCTCTGCAAATCCTTATTTGTCGAGTTGATTATATCACCAATCAACAGCTAAAGCAATAAAAGAAAAACGACTGAAAGCAGATCAGAGCATGTAAAAATTTGACTACACAAGTCAGCTCCTGTAGTTTTTAGTTCGACAAATTGGAATATTATGCTCTTTTAGGTTTTATCAATTCTCCTATCATTGCACCGCCGATGATACAAATTGCACCAACAATCTGAACTACATTCATTTTTTCGCCAAGCAAGAGAGCTGCAAAAACAACCGCTGACAAAGGTTCCAAATAACCGCACACTGCTACTGTTTGCACAGGTAGTTTTGCGAGTGGCGAAAAATAGAGATAACAACCAATTCCTGTGTTTAGAATACCAAGTATCAAAATCCAAACCCAAGCGTATGCAGGTGCATTGATAATAATTCCTTGCTTAAAACACGTGAATATAGCCACAGTCAAGAAACTAACCACAAGTTGTATTACAGAGTTTTCCATTCCGCTTATATTTTTTGATTGCTTGTTAAGTGTTACCATAAAGAAATACATTACAGCTGTCATTGCACCGCAGAACAAACCCCAAGGGTTGCTCTTACCAACTGCATTACCGTTTACAAGAAAAATACCAACAAGCACCGTTGCAAAGCCTAACAATTTAGGGGGAGTCAGTTTTTCGCTAAAGATAATCGGTGATAATATCATCACAATAACAGGACCACAATAATAAAGTAACGACGATAAGCTTACACCTATCTGCTGATATGCTTCATATAGGAACATCCAACTTGTTCCCATTGCAATACCTGACAAGGCAATA
>JAZSCV010000036.1:0-5285 GCA_045530855.1 Acutalibacteraceae bacterium | reverse complement strand
CAAGATTAGATTTCCCATAACTTAAGTTAGTAAGACCCCTCAAGGACTATGAGGTTGATAGGCTGCGTGTGTAAGCATGGTGACGTGTTCAGCTAAGCAGTACTAATAGGTCGAGGGCTTGACCATTTCGTTTGTTTCTTCCCTTTTCCTTTGTTCAGTTTTCAGGGTATATGCCTTGAATCTGGGATACATTCGCACCTTTAGCTCAGTTGGTAGAGCACCTGACTCTTAATCAGGGTGTCCAGGGTTCGAGTCCCTGAAGGTGCACCATTTACCCGGTGATCACTTGTTTATGTGGCCCGTTGGTCAAGTGGCCTAAGACTCCGGCCTCTCACGCCGGCAACACGAGTTCGAATCTCGTACGGGTCACCAATTTTGAAAAGCTATAAGCAGTATATCTGTTTATATATAGTCGGTGTTGATGGCGTTGAGGGTCCACCCGTTCCCATCCCGAACACGGTAGTTAAGCTCAACTACGCCGAAGATACTTAGTGGGAAGCCGCTTGGGAAAATAGGGCGATGCCGACACAAACACCGGATGTTTTATCCGGTTATATGCCTTCTTAGCTCAGTCGGTAGAGCACCTGGCTGTTAACCAGGGTGTCGTTGGTTCGAGTCCATCAGGAGGCGCCAAAAAAATTCCGTTCACGAAAGTGGACGGATTTTTTTTACTTATTCACTATTAACTATTCACTTTTTACTAAAAAATTTTCGTGAACGGAATTTCAGGTAAGTAGCAAGAGTAATGGTGAAGAAGTGATAGTTTTGTATTTGTATAACTTTATAAAAATTATTATGTAAGTAAATCTAAAGTTTTTGTATCAATATTGAAACGACGTTATTGAAATGTTATAATATGTCAAAAACAAATTTATAGGTTGTGAAAATATGTCAACTAAACTCTGGTATGATGAATTTATAAATGATTGGATGTGGGCGTTGCCTTTAGGTAACGGCAGAGTCGGTGCAATGCAATACGGTAACCCACATTGTGAACAGATTGAAATAAACGAGGAATCTCTTTGGTCAGGCAGGCAGATTCAGGAAAAATATCACGCTTCACCTGAAGCACTAAAGGAGATACGCGCCCTTGTAAGAGAAGAAAAGCTCAAAGAAGCTGCTCAGCTTGCTCGCGAAACATTTTTATCAGATCCACCTGTTGTCCGTTCTTACGAAAGCTTTGGAGAGATATTTATTGATTTCTTCGATAAATCACCCTACTCTAATTATCGCAAGGAATTGGAGTTAAGCGAAGCTATTACTCGAATTTCCTGGACAAAGAGCAAAATAAACTTTAAAAGTGAATGCTTTATCAGCGAAGATTTTGACGGCTTTGTATATAAGGTTGAAAGTGATAATAAGCCTTTTTCTTGCAACGTGAGCATTAAAAGAAAGCAGGATGCATACAGCTCTTGTGTAAACCACGATACAATTATTATGAATGGCAGAGTAACATACAACACCCATCATTATTATGGTGAGGGTGGTGAAGGAATGTCATTCGGCTCAAAGCTCCGCATTAAAACAGACGGTGAAATTACCAACGACCACAGCACAATAACTGTTACAGACTGTACATATGTTATTGTTTATGCAGCTTTCGAAACAAATTACGATGTTAATAAATATGATATTGATGAAACAATTGATTTTAAAGGCAAGTTAAACAAAACAATTGAAAGCCTTGTAAATGAGGATTATGAGGTTGTTAAGAAAACTCATATTACTACCCATCAGAAATGGTTTAGTAATGTTCAGCTGGAATTGGAGGAAACCGACTTCAGCGAGCTTGCTACAAACCAAAGACTTAAAGAGCTTAAATGGGACGAATATGACCCGGATTTATTTGCCCTCTATTATAATTTCGGTAGATACCTTTTAATTGAAAGCTCAGGCAAAAATGCCCGACTTCCTGCTAACCTTCAGGGTATCTGGTGCCATGATTTTAATCCGCCTTGGGGAAGCGATTTCCATACCAATATAAATCTTCAAATGAACTATTGGCCAAGTGAAAGCGCAAACCTCTCCGCAACTTTTGCACCATTCATACATTTTATGAAAATGGTAAGTTCTTTCGGTTCTAAAACCGCGAAAGAACTTTTCAATGCAAGAGGTTGGGTTATTAACCACACTACCGATGCATTCGGAAGAACAGGTGTTCACGATAGCGTTGACTGTGGCTTTTTCCCGATGGCAGGTCCTTGGCTTTGCCTTAACCTCTGGGAGCATTACGAATACACTAACAGTATAGAATATCTGGAAGAAATTTACCCGATTTTAAAGGGTTCCTGTGAGTTCGTTCAGGATTATTTAACAGAAGATGATAAGGGACAGCTTATTACATCACCTTCCAACTCTCCCGAAAATGAATTTTATTATATTGATGCTAATGGTGAAAAACAGGAGAGTATGTTTACCGAGGGTGCAACAATAGATTTCCAGATTATTTATGCTCTTTTTACACGTACTGTTCATGCTTGCAAGGTTCTTAACAAGGACAAGGAATTTTCCGAAGCACTTTTGAAGATTTTGGATAAGCTTCCGCCTATGGAGATAAGTGAGCGTTACGGAACAATTCGCGAATGGATTAAGGACTATGAGGAAAATGACCCGGGACATCGCCATATTTCACACCTTTTCGGGCTTTTTCCGGGTGATCAGATTAACGAAAGTAACCCGGAAATATATGAAGCGGCAAAAAGAACAATTGCCCGTCGAATTGAAAATGGTGGTGGGTCAACCGGTTGGTCAAGAGCTTGGACAATTTGCTTTTATACCCGACTTAAAGATGGTGAAAATGCATACAACCATCTTAAGTACTTATTGAAAAAATGCACGGCAAACAACCTTTTTGATATTCATCCGCCATTCCAGATCGACGGTAATTTCGGTGGCGTTGCAGCAATTACGGAAATGCTTCTTCAAAGCCACCTTGGTTCACCCGACAATAGAATTATTGAGCTTTTACCTGCATTGCCAAATGACTGGAATAAGGGTTCTGTTAAAGGTGTAAGGGCAAGGGGAAATCTGACCTTTGATATCTCTTGGGAAAATTCAATTCTTAAAAATGCTGTGGTTACTGCAGAAAATGACTGCACTTTAAGAATTAAATTAAATAATAAAACAGCAAATCTTAAAGCAAATAAGCCATATGTTATCGAGGATAACTGCCTGAAAGCAGAGCTTTCCGAAGGTGATTTAATAGAGCTTACTAATGAATAACAAAAAACCAAGTCGAAATGACTTGGTTTTTTGCTTGTAAATGATTTTTATTAAAAGAGATTATTGTTATATTATGATTTTGTGTTGACAAATCAACTCTAATGTGTTAGAGTGTGATTGCAGACAAACTCTAATATGTTAGAGCAAGGAGTGGTTATAGTGGAAACACCAAAAGTATTTGAAAGTGAATATCGTTTTTGTTTGATTTTGTGGGAGCACGAGCCAATCAAAAGTAGTGAGCTTGTTAATCTTTGCAAAGAGCAGTTGGGTTGGAAACCAACTACAACATACACCGTTATCAAGCGTTTGTCTGAAAGAGGTGTATTGAAAAACGAAAACACCATTGTTTCTTCTTTAGTTTCAAAGGATGAAGTTCAGGCATCGGAAATCAATGAAATGGTAGAAAAAACATTTGAAGGTTCTTTGCCTGCATTTATTGCAGCTTTTACAAAGCATCAAAAAATCTCTGAAAAGGAAATCGATGAAGTTCAAAAAATGATTGACCGATACAGGAAAGGAGAATAGTAATGGCTGATATATTCTTAAAAATAGTCAATATGAGCATATCTGCTTGTTGGATTGTTCTGGCTATTATTTTGTTAAGATTTGTATTGAAAAAAGCGCCCAAATGGATAAACTGTCTTCTTTGGGGAATTGCAGGCTTGCGTCTTGTTATGCCTTTTTCATTCGAAAGTGTGTTTAGTCTTATTCCAAGCGCTGAAACAATCACCAAGACTCCTGATTCTCCAAGACCACATATAGATTCCGGTGTTACTATTATAGATAATCAGGTAAATGATTATCTTAAAGGTAACTACTTTGAAGGTGTAACACGACCGATGGGCAATTTTGTTGATATAACAACCATATTAGCAATCGTTTGGGTTGTTGGAACTGTTGTTCTTTTGATTTATACAGCTATCAGCTTTATAAGATTAAAAGGCAAAATCGGAACAGCAATTCTGCTTCGTGATAATATTTGTCAGAGTGAATCTGTAATTTCACCTTTCGTTCTCGGTATAATTAAACCTAAAATCTATTTACCTTTTAATATGAATGAGCAGGATATGGAGCACGTTATTGCTCATGAACAGGCGCATCTTCGTAGGAAAGACCATTTATGGAAGCCACTTGGTTTCCTGATTCTGACACTTCATTGGTTTAATCCTATGGTCTGGTTAGGTTATATTCTTCTCTGCCGTGATATTGAACTTGCTTGTGATGAAAAGGTTGTAAAAGAATTTAATAATGAACAAAAAGCAGATTATTCTCAGGCTCTTTTGAGTTGTAGTATAAACAGACGAATGATTGCTGCTTGTCCGGTTGCATTCGGTGAGGTTGGCGTGAAGAACAGAGTTAAATCTGTATTGAACTACAAAAAGCCTGCTTTTTGGCTTATCATTGTTGCGATTGTTATAAGCATAGTCGTTGCGGTTTGTTTCTTAACAAATCCTCAAACTTCCTTGGATGATGAACTGTCTGTATTCCTTGATACGCAGATAGCAGACCATCATTATAGCGAAGGTTATACCGATGATAACTTCATTGCTATTCACCACAAGGTTTTAGATGTTGATAAATCTTTGAATAAAACTACTGTTTATATGTGGGTTTTATATCACGAATACAGTTGCGAAAATGGTGAGATTAAATTAGAAACCGGAACATATATACCGACTGTGATTACTGCTGAAAAAACAGGATTGCACGGACATTATAGATTACTTGAATATTGGGAACCCCATGATGGTACGCCTTATGTTGATGATATAAAAGGGAAATTTCCTTTACATCTTCAGGATAAAGCCCTTGATTCTCAAAGATACATAGATGAACAGCTTGATTTCTGCGAAAATGCTGCAAAAGAACATTTTTCTTCAATATCAAGGGTCAATGAAGCCGAAGGCACTACTGAGACAACGTTCGAATCAACAGTATCTTATGCTGGTTATGCAGAAGCAGAAGAGGTTTATCCAAAGGCTCTTAATGCCGGTAAAATGCATCTCAGCAGTTCCATACATTACCCCATTTATAAATTTGATACTTTGCAGGATCTGGAACAG
>JAZSCV010000064.1:0-25868 GCA_045530855.1 Acutalibacteraceae bacterium | reverse complement strand
TTTCCATTCACCATCTTTATATGTGTGAAGGGCTGTCTGTGAAAAAACTGTTGTGAATGAGCCGTCCGCACGCTTGTATGTCTTGGAAAACTCATCGCGCTTTTCCGGTACTTCGCAAACAATTTCTGCTTTTGATTTTTCATTTTCAACAGTTTCTGTCAAGAGCTTTTCCTGATATTCCTGTTCCGCAACATAACTGTTATATTCCTCTGCAAAAACTGTGGTAGAACAGGAGAATATACCTAAAAACAATATTACACTTAATAACATTGCTAATAGTTTCTTTACTTTTGACATACATTTCCATCCTTTCTTTTCACTAATTTTGAAAAGCTGATTGAAACCCTTCGAAAATCGGTTCCACTTATATATGTCAAAAATTTCAAAATACTACATAATTTTTTGAGAAAATTTTCTGATTTTTCAACATTTGTATGATTGCACAAAAAACGCGCACCGCTTTTGTGTAACATTCTCTAACGAAATAACCCCACCACATTGTATTCAAACAATGTGATGGGGTTATGATATACAAATTTAATTATTTGCTTTCTTTTCTTGCTGCGATTTCTGCAACCATTTCTGCCTGACGTTTCTCTGTAATCTTGTAGAACATTAAAGGAACTGCACAAGCGAACATACTGATTACACCTGAAAGAACAAGCATATTCCAAAGTCTCTGTGCGCCATCTGCAGAGATAAAGCCTGTTTCAGCATCAATGCCTGCTGCTGAGAAGGAAATAACGCCAATGAATGCACCAACAGCCATACCGATTTTATTAATAAGTGTCTGCATAGCAAAGCAGATACCTTCACCGCGTTCGCCTGTTTTCCACTCAAGGTAGTCAACAGTATCACCAATCATAGCATATGTGATAATGTTGTTAACACCCTGTGGGATACCAAGAAGAACAAGACCGATTGCTGCAATAACAAGCTTCCAAGGAGCATCGTAACCAACGAAATACATAATTGCCATTACAACGCCACCAAAGAGGTGAACTGCAACGTATGCCCATTTCTTTGTGAATTTCTTTGACATCCAAGGAACAAGAACAGATGCCACAAGACCACCGGGAACAACAAGAAGTGTAATAAGGCTGTACATACCTTCATTCTGAAGAACATACTTTGCAAAGTAAAGACCGCCTGTATAAGAATAAACCATTCTTGCGCCACCGAGAATACCTGAAATAACAATAAGTAAAAGCTGGTCATTCTTGAAAAGAAGTTTTAAGTTATGGCCGAAGCTTGGTGGATTATCGTCTGCTGTGAAACGCTCTTTAGTATGTTTGAAGCCGTAGAAGAACATCGGAACTGCAGCCACAACAAGCACTACTGCTGCAATAAAGTAGATCCACTTAAGCATTTGTGCATTAGCACTTTCCTGGCCAACAATAACTGTACCGATAAAGTTCTTTGCTGCCTCTGCATCTACGCCCTTATCTGCCATAATCTGAGCAATATCAGCGTCTGTATACTTAAACTTTGCTGTAAGGTTACCTGTAATAATAGGAACAAAAACAGTAACAATACCTGCACCCAATGTGCAAAGAAGACGAGTAACTGTAAGAAGGTTACCACGAACAACTGTATCATTTGTCATACATGTTGAAAGACCCCAGTAAGGAACGTCTGCAACAGTATATGCAACTGACCATAAAACATAGATTATACCAATGATAATGAATGTTGATGTTGCCTTTTCTTGGAAAACAGGAAGGAAGCAAGCAATTGTCATTATTGCTATAGGGAAAGCCATCCATTTAAGGTATGGTCTGCACTTACCCCATTTTGTACGTGTCTTATCAACAATAGAACCCATAATAGGGTCATTGAATGCGTCAAAAATACGTGTACCGAGCATAAGCCAGGCAACTGCCATGGAACCTGTTATGGAGCCGATTGTAACACCATCAGCACCAAAAAGAAGTGCATCTGTAAGGAAAATTGTAAGGTATGAGCCGATAATGGTACAGATAAAATTCTGACCAAAGCCTGCTACACCATAAGCTAACGCTTCCTTTGGCTGTAAGCCGTCGCCACCCGGTGTGGTGCCGTACAGCTTATGAAGAACACCTTCAAATTTTTTCATTTTTCTATCTCCTTTATAAGTAACCCCAAAACAGAATTACTAAAATTTACAAACTTAATGGTCTTATATTGCTTCAACTGTTTTCATAACAATTTTTTCAACTGGTGTTGATCTTTCTCCACCGAAGCTCATTCTGCGTTCAATCTTAAGGAAGTTATCAACAGTTTCCATACCCTCAATAACCTTACCGAAAGCCGCATACTGACCATCAAGGAAAGTACAATCATCATAGCAGATGAAGAACTGACTGCTTGCGGAGTTAGGATTCTGTGAACGAGCCATTGAAACAACTCCTCTTGTGTGTGAAAGAGGATTCATAACACCATTAATAGCAAATTCACCTTTAATTTGCTCATCACTTCCGCCACAGCCCGTGCCTTCAGGATCGCCACCCTGAGCCATAAAGCCATCTATAACTCTGTGGAATGTAAGACCGTTATAAAAGCCCTGCTTTACGAGCTTTAAAAAGTTAGCGCAAGTAATAGGCGCTGCTTCGGGGCAAAGCTCAATAACAAAGCTTTCGCCGTTTTCCATTGTTACTTTAATTTTTTCCATATGTATTACCTCTTAGAAAACCACTGTTTCTTTAATATTTGCTTTTGTTTTTGTTGAAACGTTAATTGTAACTGATCCCAAGCTTGAATCGTTCTGTGTCTGTGTAGGTGCCTTAATATCTGAATAATAGTCGTAAGAATATACAACCTTTTCAATAGTGCCTGTATTAGCATTTGTTGTCATAACAACCTTACCATTTTTAAACTCAAGCTTTGTGATTTTTGAGCCTTCTGTTTCTCTCACGTTAACAAGATTGAATAACTTTCCGTAAGAAGATGTTGCCGGATCACTTGGGAAGGATGACTCTGTGTATGACTTAACAGGCATTGTTAATGTGTACACAATTTTACCATCAGCAACAGAGTATGTTAATGTTGCAATATCTGAATATGTAACTTCACTTGCAGTATTCTTGAACTCTCTTGGGAAGAGCTTGTAGTGGTCGTAATAATCGCCTTTTTCTGCAGTAAATGTCTGTGTCTGTGGCTTTCTGTAATCCTCAGCAGATTTTTTCATTGCTTCAATGTTTTCTTTTTCTTCCTCAGTAAGCTCTGCAGTCTCCATCATAGCAACCATCTTCGCAACATACTGATCATATTCAAGATCTGTATATTCCATATCCTTAAGCACTGCCTGTACAAGGAAGTTTGAAGCATCTATTTTCTGTGTAATCTTCATTGACTGGCAGGTAGCTGTAGATGTTTTTTTGAAACCGGGAGTATCATTTTTTACATCATTAAGCTTCTGGTTAAAAACCTTAAGAAGTTCTGACTTTGAAACGATAGGCTTAATACCTGAAGCCTGCTTAAGTGAAGCCAAAGCATCGGATATTGATGTTACACCATCAAGATCTATATCGTACTTATCCTTGCTCTTATAAATACCCGCTGCAGCCTTAAGCAACAATTTAGCATCTGATGTGTCACAAACACCATCGCCATTAGCGTCCGCTCTTTTAATTTTCATCTCTATCTTTTGCGTATCGGTGAGCGTATCGGTAGTTGCCGCACCGGCATTTATGCTAAAAACAGATACAAGCATTACTGCCACAAGAAGTATAGATAATAATTTTTTCAAAAAAATCACCTTTCTTTAATTAAATATTTATTTGAAGTTAAATGCCGCCTTAAGGAACAGCAGCGTTTGTTCTACGATTAACTCGTCACTTTCATCAGCCTGCTTGCCTGTGTATATAAAAAATCTTTCACGATAATATGGACAAGCTGTAGAAAATTGGAGCATCATAAAAACATTATCAAGCAGATATGCAAAAAAGGCGGGATTAACATCCTTTCTTACCTCACCCGTTTCCTGGGCTATTGCAATTGTCTGAGTATATATAGAGGCTGAAACCGCCTCTATGCGTTGTGACAGTTGGTTCAGAAACTCGGAATTACCGCTTGTTGTAAGAGAGCAATAAAGCTTTATAAATTCAGGCCGCTCCCTTGAAAAATCAAGCAATGTTCTTATTATCTTTTCGGCTTTTATGAGAATATCTTCATCTGACGGAGCAAGTTCCAACAAGGTTTTTTCCAGTGTTGAAAGACCTTCCTGAACAATGTAGGTAAAAAGGCTTTCTTTATTTTGAAAATATTTGTATATGGAGCCTACGCTGATGTTAGATTTTCTGGCTATTTGCTGAATAGATGTGTTTTCAAAACCATTGTTTGCAAACTCTGATGTTGCAACACCAAGAATCCTTTGTCGCTTTTCTTCGGAAAGATTCTCGAAGGTAGTTTTGTAAAATTGTGCCGTTTCCGTCTTCGTCACCCCACACTTACTCAAAGTAACCTACTGTAAATATTATAATAACATTTTTGTATAAAAAATGCAATTAAAAAACACAAATCGTCTCCCAAAAATAGAGACGATTTTTTGTTAAGTGTTTATAATTTTAGCGGGTGTTTTTTAACAATGTATGAATTATAAATCACACTTGTTTCCACAGCACTCGTTATGCAGGTCTGTTTGTATGGTAAGATGACTGATTTCAAAGCTTTTTCCTATAGTATCAATATGTTTTTTCGCATCTGCGCATTGCTCCAAAGTTGCGTTCTTCACCATTTGTATATGCATTGTTGCTATTGTTTTTTCTCCGTCAAGGCTCCATATATGAAGGTGATGTATATTATCCACACCATCTATTTCGCAAACCGCTTCCCGAAACTTTTTAACATCTATGTTTTCAGGTGTTTTTTCAAGAAAAACAGCAAAAATATTTTTTATGTTTTTAGCCGATTCAAACAATAAAAACGATGCTATAACAACAGACAGGATAACATCTATAATGTACCACTTAAACAGATAAATCAGCACACTTCCCACAAGCACTGCTACCCAACCTAGCACATCCTCAAGAAGATGTAAATTAATGGCTTTTTCGTTCATTCCCGTGCCTTTACGGGTTTTTAAAACGGCAATTCCGTTTACTACAACACCAAAAACTGCAATTATAACCATACCCAAGCCCTCAATATGCTCAGGTTGATTTATTCTTTCAACAGACCCCGCAAGAATAAAAACGCTACCTACAACCAATATTACAGAGGTTATTGTTGCGGAAACAAGGCTGTACCTTCTATATCCGTAGGTGTATTTTTCATCAGGCGCTTTATTGGAGTATTTTTCCAAAAAATATGCAAACCCGATAGCAACACAATCCCCAAAATCATGCACTGCATCTGAAAGAATTGCAAAGCTATTAGTAAGGAATCCACCTATTATTTCCACAAAAACAAAGAAAACATTAAGGAAAAATGCAACAAGAATGTTTTCGTCAGCCGCATGTATATGTTGATGGCTATGGATATGGTTATGATGATGCGAATGTACAATATTGTTATTATTTTCGCTGTGACTGTGTTTTTTCATTAATATGCTCAACCGCCTTTTCGTAAATATCTTGCACATGACTATCTGCAAGAGAATAATATATAACCTTTCCTTCCCTTCTGCTTTTAACAAGATTATTATCTTTAAGAACTCTTAGCTGATGCGACACTGCAGATTTAGTCATACCTATAAGTGACGCAATATCACAAACGCACAATTCACTTTTATCGAGCGCCCACAATATTTTTACCCTTGTACTGTCACCCAACACCCTAAAAAGATCAGAAATATCAGATAAAACTTCATCTTCTGCCATTGATTCCCGTACTTTTTCAACAGCATCACTATGCAAAGCGCCACAATCACAACAAACTTGTTTTTTATTCATATTAATCTACCTCCCTAACACAATTGAATGCCTGTTCAATTGTATTATAGTTGAATATCCACTCAATCGTCAAGACTTTTTTGTCGATTATTTTGTAACGATTTTATAATAAACAATTAACAATTTGTTATTGAAATAATATATGTTATCCTTTATAATATATGTGTAAAAATTTGTTTTGTTAATTTTAAATTAAAACAGGAGGATTATTATGAAGCAACGATATTTCCCAAAAGCTATATTAACTCTTTTGGTTATAGTTTTGCTTATGGGTACACTTTGCACCTTAACCTTAGCTGCAGACACTTTCAAAAACTGTAACAAGGCTTACGGTGAAATTGTTCCCACCGATGAAAAACTAGATGCCCAAAGAGAAAGCTACAATTTCTACGGAGACTCAGGCAAGCTCTATTTTATGCGAATAAGCAGAGGCAAAACAAATGCCTGGTTTGCTGTTGAAATCTATTCTGATTCTCAATATAAAAATCAGATAAGAAGCTTTCAGGACAAATACAGTGAAACTCCCGGGAACAAGCCTCTTTCCATCACATGGAATTTCAAGGCTATCAAGAGCGGCACCTACTATGGCAAATGCTACACCTTCTACACATCAGGCGACAAAAAGGTGATTGACTCCAGCTCTCTTAAAACTTTTACAATAAATATTAACCGTGTCGGTAAAAGGATTGTTCCTCTTACAGCACTTAAAAACACATCTGCAGGTCCTCAAATTTCATGGACACTTGTACCTACTGCTACACAGTACAGAGTTTTCAGACGCGGTGCAGGTGAAAAGAATTGGACTTTCCTTAAAGCTGTTGGTGAAAATGCCACATCTTTTGTTGATAAAACTGCAAAAAGCGGCAAATATTATGCATACACTGTAAAATGTACAGACGGCAAAAACTCAAGTCTTTATGACACAAAAGGTCTTAATATAATGTATCTTGCACAGCCAAAGGAGCTTGCTGTTGACGGCGTAAATGCTGCCGGTGCGGCACATGTTACATGGAAACCTGTTTCAGGTGCTAAGGGCTACTACATTTATCGTAAGGGCGGTTCATTAAGCGATTACGATTGGAAGATTATTGCTACAATAAAAGATGGTAAAACTTCTGCTTACAACGACTACAAAGCAAAAAGCACTGACTGGAATTATACATATACAGTAAGGGCTTTTAACGGCAAGTATTTCAGCGACCATAATAAAACAGGTGTTGATTTTAATTACATTCCTGCGCCAAAAATCACAAAGGTCTCCTCACATAACGAGGGTATGCAGATCACATGGACAGCATCCAACCCTAACATTACAAAATACTATGTATTCCGCAAAAGTGGTGATGCATGGAAGCGTGTTGCTACAACAACTAAAAAATCATTTATTGATAAATCTGTAACATCAGGCAACGCTTACACCTATACTGTGAAAGCCGCTTGCAACACAAACGCAGGTGCGTATAATGGCAATGGTGTAACCGCAAAGTATATGGCGACACCAAAGCTTCAGCCTCTTAAGTTTGACTCTAACTACAATGCAATTGTTAAATGGAGCCCTGTTAAGGGTGCGGCAGGCTACAAGGTTTACAGAAAGATTAACGATGGTAAAAGCTGGTATCTTCTTGCAACAGTTAAAGGTGGTAAAGCATCATCTTACACCGATAAAACTAAAAAATACAGCGGTTATAAGTACACATATACAATAAGAGCATACGACAGCAAAGAAATTCACAGCTGGTTTATGCCAAACGGCACATCTGCTGTTTGCCTTGCAAAGCCCGTTTTCAAGGTAGCGCAAAAGGATACATCTGATAAATCTCTTGCTATGGAGCTTATTTGGGGCAAAATTAATGGTGCTACGCAGTATCGCATTTTAAGACGCGTTCCCGGTGGCTCATGGAAAGCACTTGGCACAACAAAAAACCTGAAATTTATCGATAAAACAGCTAAAAGTGGCACAAAATATCAGTACATTGTAAAAGCACTTAATAACAGTGGCAGCGAAAGCCACTACTATGTAAAGGATGCAATCGGTGTTAAGGCTCCCGTTATAAAAAATGTTGTTATTGCAGATAAGGGCATTAAAATTTCGTGGAATGCAACCGAAAAGGCGACCTACAAAATCTACAGAGCTAAATATAACTCTACAAAGTGGACACTTATCGGTACTTCAAAAACTGCAAACTTTATCGATAAGGATTCAGATGCAAAGCTTACACCGTACTACTACGCAGTAACAACTGTTCTTAACAAAACAGAAAGCATCAAGAGCGCTAAAAAATCTAATGCAACAGACATTACTGCAACAGCAGTATTTGATGCAAAAACAAAAACCATTAAATTAAAATGGAATTCACCTTTAGCAGAAACAGTTACAATCACAAAAACTGCTAACAAGGAAGCTCCTGTTGATTTAGGTGCATACACAGCATCCCTGTACACATCATTTACTGATAAATCAATTGAACAGGGCAAGAAGTACACCTACAAAATAACTGCTCATTCCAAAAACAAGGTTAATGGCGTTGTTACAGTATCTGCAACATATCCATTCCCACCTCTCGAGAAAGCAACGGTTAAAAAAATCACAGCTGACTACAATAAAGGTGATGTAACCTGCACTTTAAAATGGTCTGCAGTTAAGCACGCTACCAAATATGCTATTCTCAGATCTGAAAACAAAAAGGATTACAAATCTGTTGGAACAATTGCCGCATCAAAAGCAAAGGATGGTGTATTGACCTACACAGACCATATCTCAGCTGAAAAGGCATACACTTATAAAATCAAAGCAGTTTCAAGCCAGGGCAGAGAGGCTTCTTACTCAGCAGCAACAACTGCAATAAGAGTGTATAAGCCGCTCGACTCTGTTAAGGACCTTAAAACAAAGGCAGAAAAGAATGCAGATAAAAAGATTTGTGTTACACTTTCATGGGCAGCTACACAGTACGCAGAGGGCTACACAGTTTACAGAAAAACAGAAGGCGGCAAGTATGTTGAATTAACTACAATGGAAAAGCAAAGCGGTAAAACTTTGCCTACAAAATATGTTGATACTACCGCAAAAGCCAATGTAAAATATACATATAAGGTAACAGCCTTCTCTACAACACGCGGTAAAGTAAGCAATACAATTAACTACTGCTGGACAGAAAAATAAAAATAAAACGCAAAAAATCGGAGATTCATTTGAATCTCCGATTTTTATGTTTCAAGTGTTTATTCAACATAAGATGTTTGCTCAATTTCTAAAATTCCGTTTGCTTGCGTAAATTCGATTTCCTCTACACCCTTAAGCTTCTTGCGAATAATTTCGTTTCGGTGGCTTGCCTCATCAAGGGTTTTGCCTGCCTCTTCAATCTTTTTCTTTGCCTTCTCAAGAACCGTGCCGAAGGTGTCATATTGAGATTTTGCCGCCGCAAGAATCTTTCTTACCTCGTCTGCCTTTTCGTTAATTGCCATTGCCTTAAAGCCCATTGCAAAGGAGTTAAGAAGCGCGGTTATTGTAGATGGACCTGCAACCATAACATTTTGTGCCTGCAGTTTTTCTGCAATACCGCTTTTAGAAGAGATAATTTCTGCATAAAGACCTTCTGTTGCAAGGTAAAGCACAGCAAAAGGAGTTGTTCGAGGAACACAGATATATTTTGTAACCTCTTTAGCCTCTGCAAGCACTCTGTCCTCAAGAGCTTTGCGCGCCATACGGAGAGCCTCAGCATCTGCATTATCTGCCGCCTCACAAACCCTTATGTAGTCTTCAAGAGGGAATTTAGAGTCAATAGGAAGATATACATCCTCCCCCTTAGGGTCACTGCTTGGGAATTTAACAGCAAACTCTACCCTTTCAGCATTGTTTTTAGGTGAGTAGTTTTTCTCGTATAAGCCGGGAATTGTCTGATCAAGAATTGATTCAAGCTGAACCTCCGCCCATGTACCACGAGCCTTGACATTTGTAAGAATCCTGTTAAGTGAGGTTACATTTGTTGTAACACCCTGGGATAATTCCTTCATTTCACCTAAGGATTTATAAACATTCTGAAGATGTTCAGAAACTGTTTTAAATGAAGAATCGAGTCGGGTTGTAAGAGTAGATGTAAGCTTTTCATCTACAGTTATCCTCATTTCCTCAAGCTTTTTCTCGTTGCTTTCCTGCATTTTGGAAATTGATTCACCAATCAATTTTGCCTGACGCTCAGAGCTTACCATATTCTGCTCCTGAATTGATTTAAGAGAAGCAGAAATTTTCTCTGTCATATTGATTCGGCTTTCGTAATTTTCCTTAGTCATAGCAGAAAGCTTTTCTTCAACCTTGCCAATAGCAGCGGCAGTTTCCTTTCGCGATTGAGCCGTTTCCTTTGAAAGCTCCTCGCGATTGCGACGAAATTCTTCCTGAAGAAAACCGTTGTTTTTATTATTTTTTATTGAGAACAACAGCACAATACAAATTATTGATAAAAATATACTTATAGCGCCAAAAATTACAATTAAAGTTTCCATATGACCTCTCTTTTTTAGTTAGAAATTAGGCATTAAGGTGATGATTCACTAAAAATTCAAAATTCAAAATACAAAATTGAAAATTAAGGGTCTGCGACGCAACTATAAGATTCGCAAATCCTAAATTTTCACTCTGCTAAAGTTATGCGATAGCTATACCTCTCTGGCGAAGAGGGCAAAGAACACGACCGCCGCCTACACTATGGAGGTATAGGTGTCGCTTTACTTTAATTTTTGATTGGATTAATTTTCCAAAGCTGTATACAGATACTGCGAACAGACAAAACCAAGCCTTTCACACAAATCCTCTGAGAGGTAATAATTTCCGAGATTTTGATGAAGAACGCAGTTTTAACACCCGAAGCTGTATTATGATACTGCGAGGGTGGAAAAAACAAGTTATTCGCAAAATACCGGAATTTATCAATTCTCTTCCCAGTTGCGTGAACGTTCTACCGCCTTATGCCATCCCTTTAGCATTTCTTCACGGGTGTTATTGTCTATTACGGGAACGAATACTCGGTCAACCTCGCGGACCTTTTCTATTTCGTCAAAGTCTTTCCAAAAGCCAACTGCAAGACCTGCCATATAAGCGGCGCCGAGAGCGGTTGTTTCAACAAGCTTTGGCCTGTTAACCTTTGTAGAAGAGAGGTTTGCCTGAATCTGGAGAAGAATATTACTTACAGATGCACCGCCGTCAACACGCATTTCGCTCATAATAATGCTACTATCTTTAGACATTGCCTCTGAAAGGTCTGAAACCTGGTATGCAATACTTTCAAGCACCGCTCTTGCAAAGTGGGCACGGTTAGCACCACGGGTAAGACCTACAATACAGCCACGAGCATACATATCCCAATAAGGTGCACCCAAGCCTGTAAATGCAGGCACAAGATACACACCATTTGAATCTCTTACGCTTTCTGCAAGGAAGTCACATTCACTTGGTTCTGAAATCATTCTCAGCTCATCGCGGAGCCATTTAATAACAGAGCCTGCATTAAAAGCACTACCTTCAAGGTCATAGGTGATTTTGCCGTTTATACCCCATGCAATACCTTCAATAAGGTTATTTTGGGAGTGTATGCGCTTATCACCTGTGTTCATAAGCAAGAAACAGCCTGTACCATAGGTGTTTTTTGCCTGACCTGCATTGAAGCATGCCTGACCGAAAAGAGCCGCCTGCTGGTCACCGATAGCACCCGAAATAGGAATACCTGCAAGCTCCTTAAGACCCGGAACATCTTCTGAAACATAACCGTAAACTTCACTTGATTCCCTTACCTCAGGAAGAACACTCATAGGAATACCGAGCACACTGCAAAGATGCTCATCCCAGCAAAGCTTTTCGATATCAAAAAGCATTGTTCTTGCGGCATTGGAGTAGTCGGTAATATGAACCTGTTTGTTTGTCAGGTTCCATACGAGCCATGTTTCCACAGTACCGAAAAGAAGTCTGTCTTCCGCGGCAAGAGTTCTTGCCTCAGGCACATTATCCATAATCCATTTAATTTTTGTTGCGCTAAAATATGCGTCTATCAAAAGACCCGTGTGCTCTTTTACATAGTCATCAAGGCCTTCTGCTTTAAGCCTTTCGCAAATTGGAGCAGTTCTGCGGCACTGCCACACAATTGCATTGTAAACAGGCTTACCTGTTTCCTTATCCCAAAGAATTGTTGTTTCGCGCTGGTTCGTAATACCAATCGCGGCAATTTCCTTTGGATTTATTTTTCCGTTTCTGAGAGCAACAGAAAGAGATCTTAACTGTGAATCTAAAATTTCATAAGGGTTGTGCTCTACCCAGCCTGTTTTAGGATATATCTGTTCAAACTCAAATTGAGCTTTTGAAACAATTCTTCCCTTTTTATCAAAGACAATTGTTCTTGATGATGTTGTACCCTGGTCTAAAGCGAGAACATATTTTTTCATAAAAGCACTCCTCTTAAATAAATCGAAATTATTTATTGAAAACGGGTTTAATTATTGCACACAAATGCCTTACCATTCAAAATCGGTATAGGTAACAGTATATGCTGTAGTATACTGAATGCCCTTCAACTGAGCAGTAAGATTACCGCCGGTAACACCGATGGTTGATGATGGAATATACAACTCTGTTTCGTACTTTGTTGTGTAAGATACTACCTTACCGGTCTTTGTATCAAATACTGCTGTAAGAACACAATTTTCAACTCTGTTTCTTATAGCATCCTCTCCATCAACCTTACCGAATACAGAAGTTAATGCATTCTGAGATTTTTCCTGAACAAGCCTTGCATTAAGCACATCACCAACAGCTGTGTGGCTAATATTTTCCACATCGCAATTTGGAAGAGCAATTTTAATTGTTATTGTTCCTTCAGTTGGCTTTTTAACACATTTAATACCAAGAACACCTGAGCTTTTAAGGTTTGATACATAGGTTTCTGTTTCTACGGACATTGCATTATCGCAATTTTCATCCTTAATGCTAATGAATATTTCTTCCGGCTCGGTTTCCTCTTTGAGAGAATCCTCAATTGATTGAACAAGGCTTGCCGCCGTGTTACCCAAAGTTACGCCTATAAAAGAAACATCCTCAATATCAAAGGTTTTAACCTCCGCCTTATCTGTCCTTGTAAAGCCCGCCATTGAGCTTTTAACTTTGTTCAGATTAGTGTTGAAATACTTTATTGCTTCACTTTCTGTTGCAAATACTCCACCACCATCAAAGCCTGTGAAATTACCCTTTGGTTGAAGTTCTACAATATCTGCACAGCTTCTTAAAATCTGACGGGCATCATATAGAGTAACTGCACCGTCGCCATTTATGTCACAGCGCTTTTTTGCAGAAGAATCCGCAAGGCTACCAAGACCTGCCGCCGCTTTAAGTGCTATTTTAGCATCGCTTGTATCCACAACCTTATCACCATTTGCATCACCATAAAGTGTTTTTGTGTTAACTAAAGCGGAAGCCGAAAAGTTCACCGCAAACAACGACATTATTATGGCAACACAAACTACAATGCTTAATATTTTTTTCACTATACTGTCACTCCTTTATAGCATTTACCTACGATTATACAATCGCATCCAATATATCTTTAACCGAATCAAGTATGTAATCGGGTTTAACATCTGACTTTTTGTAGTCTTCCATAGTAGTTTCACCCGATAACACAAGCACGGAGGTTACTCCTGCATTTATACCTGTTTTAACATCGGTGTAAATACGGTCACCAACCATAGCAATGTTTTCATAAGGCACACCCTGTGCCTTGGCAATTATATCAATCATAGTCCTGTCAGGCTTGCCTAAGAAACGAGGTCTGCGATGAACCGCCTCTTCAATCATATTTGCAAAGCTTCCGCAATCGGGCAGATATCTGCCCCCCTCAATAGGGCAAACCATATCTATGTTTGTTGCATAATAATCTGCACCTGCATCAAGAAGGTCGCAAACCTTAGTGATTTTTTTATAATCAAGCTCTGTGTCATAGCCTAAAAGCACTGTATCTGCATTTTCACCTGTTTCGTCTATATCCACATCGTAATTATTAAGCTCTGCTTTAAGAGATTTTGTTCCGCAAACAAAAATCTTACTACCCTTTTTGTTTTCTTCAAGGAACATTCCTGCCGCCATACCCGATGTAAAAACATTATCCTCTTCGCAAGGGAAACCAAGCTTTCTCATTTTTTCAACATAATCGAGCTTGCTTTTAGAGGAGTTATTTGTAAGGAAAATAAAGTTTTTTCCCTGCTCCTTCAAAGTGAAAAGAAATTCCTTGGCACCAGCTATAGGGTCATAGCCTAAATTTACTGTGCCATCCATATCCAAAAGAAAAAGTTTAATATCTTTTAAATCTGCCATTGTTTTACCTTCCATACAATCTGTTTAAATAGTTATATTTTTGCACATCTATGAGCATAAGCTGATTTTTTGTTAATCTGTAAAGCCAGTTACCATCTGCTCTGCCGGGTACATTAAGACGGGTATCGTTTCCATAGCCCAACAAATCCTGCACAGGAAAAATTGTAAGACCTGCATTGCTTGCCATTATGCTTTTGATAATAGCTTCACAGCCTTTTTCATTCCACGCATCGGGCGGGCAGGAGCAGTAATTCATTACATCCACCTTTATATCTGCAGGGGTTTCCCACAAATAGCCTAAAAGGGTGTTGTTATCATGTGTTCCTGAGTAAGCTACAGAATTATTTATATAGTTATGTGGTTTATGCGGTGTTTCTCCTCCTAAAAATCCGAATTGGAAAACTCTCATACCGGGGAAACCACTGTTTTCAACAAGTTCAATAACTTCGTTTGTAATATCTCCTAAATCTTCTGCAATTATAAGCTTATCAGCCGAAACACTTTTGATTGCATTAACAAGCTTCATTCCGGGACCTTTTACCCACTTGCCGTTACGGGCGGTCTTTTCTGTGCCGGGTACTGCCCAAAAGCTTTCAAAGCCTCTGAAATGGTCAATTCGCACACCATCAAAAAGCTCTAAGGCTGAGGAAATTCTATCCTTCCACCATTTGAAATCCTCTTTTTCCATAGCATCCCAATCATATAGTGGATTGCCCCAAAGCTGACCATCCTCTGCAAAATAATCAGGTGGTACGCCTGCCACGTCGGTAAGACTATTATTATCATCCATCAGGAAAAGGTGTTTGTTAAAATAAACATCTGAGGAATCAAAGGAAACATAAATAGGAATATCACCTATTATTTTTATACCCTTGCTGTTAGCGTATTTTTTTATTTCTTGCCATTGAGTAAAAAATTCATATTGAATAAAGCGCCAGCCGAATTCAATGTCAGGGTTACACTCGAAACATTCCCAATCTGACCACTCGTCAAGGTTGTTGACCTCTTTAAGAGCCATAAACCTACAGAAATCTGCAAGGTGCTTACGGGAATTTATAAATGCATTTATTTTATCAACAAGCTCTTTATCCGCTCTTTTTGATGCAGTTATGAGAAGGCTTACCCTTTCCTTGCTGAGCCTTTCAAATTCACAGGAATATGGTATTTGTTGCTTTGCCGAAGAGAGCTCTGTCTGTGTAACAAGACCTTTTTGTGCAAGGTCAGTAAGACCCACAAAATACGGGTTTCCCCCAAAGGTGGAATATGATTTATATGGTGAATTACATTCGTCTACAGGGCAGAAAGGCAAAACCTGCCAGTATGAAAACCCACTACGGGAAAGAAAATCTATGAACTCCTTCGCTTCATTGCCGAAGCTACCACAGGAGTATTCCCCCCAAAGGGACGAAACGTGCATCAGCACTCCACTCTTTCTTTCCAAACCAAACACCTCATAAATATAATTATACACTATATATTTTATCATATATATCATTATATTGTAAATATACAAACACACAAAAGGTTGTAAACTTTTTATGTCTACTATGACAAAAAACAGCAGGTGTTGTATAAAAACAACACCTGCTGTTTAATCTTCTGTTATTTGTGATCTTTATAGTACTGTGTATATGTTTTCGGATGCTTATTGTTATCCCACAAATCCTTTGCAACAGGTGCCCACTCTTTACTAAAATCGTCGCACTTTGCACAAAGCTCCTCAACACTCTCTTTGCATACAAGGTCTGTGCTTTTTGCACCTGTTTCATTAATGATTTTTCGTAAAATATGCGGATTTTCAAGCATAGGGCATGGCATAAGATGGTTTTCGTTAAATGGCTGACCCTTTCTGTATGCCATAAACAAAGGCTTCTGAAGTGCCTCGAAAAGAGTATCTGTTCTGATGTTAGAATCCGAATAGTGAACAAATACGCAAGGCTCGATATCACCTTTTGAGTTTATGTGGAAGTAGTTTCTGCCACCGGCAATACAACCGCCTACATATTCACCATCATCCTGGAAATCGAAAGCAAACAAGGGCTTACCTGTTTTGCCGTTACGCATTTTCTTCATCCAGTAATACATATATTTTCTTTGGGTTGGGGTTGGTATAAGTGACTTGTCTGCACCCTTGCCTACTGGCATATAGTTGAAATAGAAGGCGTATTTGACACCCATATCAACCATTTTATCAAGAAACTCGTCGCTTGTAACATGGCTCACATTTTTACTTGTGTAGCAAACCGAAATACCGAAAAGAAGCTTTTCTTTTTTGAGAAGCTCCATTGCCTGTATTGTAGTTTTGTAGCTACCTTCACCGCGGCGGTCATCGTTGGAGCATTCATCGCCCTCAATAGATAACGCAAGGGTAATATTCCCGCATTTTTTTATATCATCGCAAAGCTTTTTATCTATAAGAGTAGCGTTGGTGTAAATCAGAAAAACGCACTCCGGAAACTCTGACGCAAGGGTTATAATATCATCTTTTCTTATAAGTGGCTCACCGCCTGTGAGCATATAAAAATGTGTACCTAAATCTTTACCTTGCTTTACAATACTGCGCATTTCATCCAAAGATAATTGCAAGCTATGGCCGTATTCTGCAGCCCAACAGCCTTTACACTTAAGGTTGCAGGCAGATGTAGGGTCAAAAAGTATTGTAAAAGGAATATTGCAATTGTACTTATCACGGTTGGCTCTCACGGTTTTTGTGCCGTAATACCCTGCATGAACACCCATAGATAAAAGAAGTGATTTTACCAAATCCCTGTCAATATCTGCAAGGATGTTATGTGCCAGTTTAACAAAGCAATTGTCCTTATCTTTAATTGCCGCCTTCATTTTTTTAAAATTTTCCTGCGGAAACATTTTAAAATGCTTTTCGGCAACATTTAATATTTTAAGAAGATTTTCTTCAGGAGCTTTATCGATATACTTCAACACCTTAGTAAGCCCGATACTTGCCAATGTATGAACTAACATATGCTCCAAAGAAAACACCTCCCAAAATAATTTAACTGAATAATGATACCACACTTGCATTTTTTTGTAAATAGACAACTTCCTTTTCTTATAAATTATTGCTCTTTTTTAACAGAAATATACAACTATCCGCTTTCTGCTGCCTGGCATTGGCCATCATTTCCACTTATCTTGACACTTAAGTGTGTTTAATATTATAATCAATACAATAATACCCGTCGAAAAAATGATACCGACGTTTTAGAGGAGTAAATTATGAAGCTTTTAACACTTTCATCTCTTAACAAAGTATTTAAAAACAAGGAGCCGAATTTCCAGGAATTCGCTGAATATTCAGCATTAAAAAATGAAAACTTTTGTTTTCAGGTTGCATTCAAGGCAGAGTCTGCACAAGAAACAGAAATCAATGTTTCTGTTTCTTCCCCTATTTCAAAAAGCATAAATTTATATCTTGTAAAAAATATTCCTGCAGGCAAAACCGGTTACGAGAATTCCGACTCCTTCCATTATGACCTTGACTTAAAGGAATTTCCCGATCTACTTATGCCCATTGATGGCAAAATCAAGGTAAAAAAAGGCGAATGGCATTCTGTGTGGGTTGAAATCTCACCTGAAAACAAAAATGCAGGCAACCATGATATTAAAATTTCCTTCGAAACCTCTGCAGGTGTATTTGAAAAGAGCTTTTCTCTTACTATTATTGATGAAGATTTACCTGAACAAAAGCTTTTATTCACAAACTGGTTCCACAACGACTGCCTTTGCACCTACTATGGTGTTGAGGTATTCTCCGATGAATATTGGAGAATAGTTGAAAACTACATAAGAAATGCCGTTAAACACGGTGTAAATATGCTCCTTACCCCTATTTTCACACCTCCTCTTGATACAGCGGTTGGCGGTGAGCGTCCAACAGTTCAGCTTGTGGGTGTAACAAAGGAAAAGGGTAAATACACATTCAATTTTGATAATTTTGAGAAATATGTTTATCTATGCCTTGATTGCGGTGTACAGGCTTTCGAGATTTCCCATATGTTTACACAATGGGGTGCGGCTTTTGCACCTAAGGTTATGGCAACTGTTAACGGAAAAGAAAAACGAATTTTCGGTTGGGACACGAAGGCAAGCGGTAAAACATACACAGAATTTTTAGAAGCCTTCGCAAAGGATTTTAAAAAAGAGGTCAAAAAGCTTGGTATCAAAAAGCGCTGTTGGATACACGTTTCCGACGAGCCAAACAGCGAGCAGTTAAAAACCTATAAAAAAGCGGCAAATATTATTCGCAGACTTTTCCCTGATTTCAATTCCTTTGATGCACTTTCAGATATTGAATATTTCCGTTCAGGTCTTATTAAAACACCTGTTTGCGGAGAAGACGAAGCTGACATCTTCAGAAAAGAGGTAAAAAACTTCTGGACATATTATTGTTGCACTCAGGTTCATAGCTTTTTACCAAACAGAATGTTCTCACAGCCATCACAAAGAAGTAGAGTTTTGGGTGTGCTTTTATACAAATACGATGCACAAGGCTTCTTACAATGGGGTCACAATTTCTGGTATTCCCAATACTCAAAACATCCCATTGACCCATTCAAGGTAACAGACGCAGGCAATGCCTTTCCCTCCGGTGATGCATTTGTTGTATATCCCGGTAAGGACGGACAGCCCCTCAATTCACTTCGCCACAAGGTTTTCCTTGATGCCTTCCAGGATTTAAGAGCACTTCGCCTCTTAGAGAGTAAAAAAGGTAGAAAATACGTTTTGAACTTAATTGAAAAAGGTCTTGATGTTCCGCTTTCTTTCCGAACTTACCCCCACGAAAGTCAATGGCTTCTTAACCTGAGAGAAGAAATAAATAACGAAATCAAAAACGCATAAAACAAAGGACCAAACGAAGTTTGGTCCTTTGTTTTAATAAAGTTTTTTACTCTTCAACGGAAAAAACACTCAATTTATGCAATGCTCTTGTGGAAGCAAGATAAAGGAATTTTTCATTGCCTTCACCTGTAAAGCCTGCATTTTTATCAACCACAATAACGCCATCAAATTCAAGACCTTTAGTAAGTGCCAAGGGCATAACAACAGGTGCATTCGACAAGCTGCAGGACTTATTGTGGCAAAGACGCACCTGGGGTAATTCCTTCACAATTTTTTGGTGAAGCTTTATGGCACCGGCTGTTGATTTTGTAATTATAGCAACTGTTTTTCCTTCTTGCGTTTCCTTACCAACTAATGCTATAAGGTCCTCTGTCGTGCCCTTAACCTGTGAAACAGGCTCACCGCTACGCTTGAATATTTCGTACTTTTCTTTTTCAGGAAGAAAGCCTATTGCAAAATTATTTATTTCCTCTGTAGAGCGGTAGCTTTTATTAAGCTTCATAATTTTTGCATTGTAAAGCTCTGCAAGGTAATTTTCGTCACTTGTATTCACACCCTGAAGAATCGCCTGATTTGTATCCGCCAAAAGTGTTACCCTTGCACGAGGGAACATTTTCATAAGAATTTTGTGCTGAATAAGAGATAAATCCTGAGCCTCGTCAATAAGAATGTGCTTAACACCCGATAAAACCGCAGATGTACCCAGTATTGTTTTAAGGTAAACTATACCTAAAGCATCTTCAAATTCTATTGCACCGCTTTGTAAGGAAGAAGCAGTACTCAGAAGGTCTGCATCATTTTTCATTTCTGCAAACTTTGAAAGGAGCCTGAAATATATCACAACAGGGTCCAAAAGAGTTGCATCCCTTATCATATCAACTGCATTTGCTTTAACATCGCGCTTTGCTCTTTTAACGAGCTTTGATGTATCCTCATCAATTGACGTTTCTTCATCAAGGAATTTATAGATTTTTTCTTTGTTGTTCCTGAAATATTCTTCTATTGCATTCTGTACGAATGCCGCTAATCTTTCACCGCGGACCTTTGTTGTGCTTTCGTCATCACCAATAAATCGCTGTAACAATGTATCCGCTGAAATTACAACATCACCATTATAAACAACATCTTTAAAATCGGGCTCTGTGCTATCCCCTTCAAGCTCAAGGAAATCCATAAATTCCTTACTCATTTTTATCTGAGCAGTACGCTTACGTGTTTCGTTGCCGTTAATAATTTCCTCTGCAAGTGCATAGTAATCTGAAACATTTACTGTTGGAATTTCTGCGGCAAAGATGCTGTAAAAGGAAGCATAGTTTATTGGCATTTCACCAAGCTCCGGGATGATATCCGCAACATAGCTTGAGAAAATATCGTTATTTGAAAACATTACAATTTCCGCGGAGGAAAGCTCATTCCTGTTTCTGTACAAAAGGAATGCAAGCCTGTGAAAGCCAACGGATGTCTTTCCGCTACCCGCAGGACCTGTTACAAGAAGGTTTTCGTTATCACTATATCTTACCGCCTTATTCTGTTCGCGCTGAATACTGTTTACAATAACCTTTAAATGCTCGCCCGAAGAGGATGACAAAACATCGCGAAGAATATCGTCATCAATTTTTATGTCGCTATCAACATAATAATAAAGGCAACCATCCTGAAATTTATACTGACGTTTTAACAGTAAATCACCATAAATCCTGCCCTTTGGAGCATCGAAAAAGGCTTTATCCTCAAAATCCTCATAAAACAAAGATGAAACGGGCGCACGCCAGTCGCACACATACATTTCAAAGGTTTCAGGGTCCTGAAGAGTTTTAAGACCAATATAAATTGTTTTTTCCTTTAATGCGCCGTCAATTTTAAAATCCACCCTTGCAAAATATGGTGAGTTTCTCAGACGTTTATAAAAGTCAATATCATTTTGCGCTTCCTGAGAATAGAGCATCTTTTTCTCCATATCGTAATGGATTTCCGTAAGCTCCATACCTGAGTACATACCGCCGTTAGGGTTATCCATATTGAAATCTTCACCCTGAATTTTGATATCCTCTTTGTATTCCTCAATAAGCTCACCAAGACGGACAATTTCACTATCAAGAAAATCGCGCACCTCGTTGAATTTTTGCTCTTCGGCAATCATATCCTTTGAAAACAAAGTATACTCCCCTTTATGGTTTGATAATTGGCATTGTACTACAACATTTCTCACTATTCAAGACTTGTATTTTTCTTAAATTTATGCTATATTAGATATAGAGAGATCCGAGATATTCGGGTTTCTTGTTTTTTATATCAAAAATCCCGCAAAATGCATTTTGCGGGATTTTATTGTTTAAGTTTAATTTATGCTTTCTTTTTATCTTTAAGCAATTTCCCAAAAACAATTTTATCTAATCTTTCCATTGCTTCGTCATATACTACAGACAAGAAAACGGTTGCTATAAAGCAAAGTATGATGAATATATACGGATTCTTGTTATAGCCGAAGTGACGAAGAAGGAGCATAGGTATTCTTTGAAGAATAAAAAAGCTGAAAATATGCTCACCAAACCAGTCGAGAATTGTACTTTTTATATTCAGCTTCATCATAAAGATTACAAGCATTACTATTGCAAAAAATACGAATAATTCATAATGCACAAAGGAATCTGTTCTGTTGTTTGCAAAATAGCCGAAGGCAAAAACAGAAAGGAACATTCCCGTAAACCAGAAAATGTCATTTTTCATAAGTATTTTATCAAAATACGGCTTTGCCATTGAGAAAATCATACCCATCGGGAAAGTAAGTATAGTGTTATAATACTGTGACCCAAGACCCATTTTGTACTCAAACAAGCCAAAAAGCAAGGTAAGTACGCATGTAAGCCCCAATGCCAGCAGCTTTGATTTTCTAAACACAAGGAACGAAACAATGATTATTATATACATTGCAAAGGTAACAAACATATACCAGTTGCTGTTACCTATAGTTGTATAACCTGTGTAGGCAAGTAAATAATCCTTTAAAGAATATTTCATCCCAATAATGCCGATTCGCACAATAGTATAGCCTATAAGAACTATCGCAAAATGGTACCACAGCCTGAAAAGGCGGTTTTTTGCCATGCCTTTCACATACGGGGTACCTTTTTTCTTGATAGACTCCATAATGCCGTAGCCTGAGAAAAACAGATATGTTACAACAACAAGCTGACCAAGATATTGCCTTAATGTAAGATAGGGATCGTCGAAGCCGCCGCCTATTTTAGTATATGTTACGGCATGGCTTAAAAATATAAGAACTGAAAAAATGGCATTAACCGTAGTTGTGTTTTTGGGTGACATATAGTCTGTGAAAAACTCGTTTTTCTTTGCAGAAGTCAGTCCCGCACACAAAACGGCAACTAAAATAAAGATAAAAATTATCATACCTTAACCTCGGCTTAATAGTATCTTACAAGAGCAACAACCTTACCTAAAATTATAACCTCGTTTGTTATAATAGGCTCAAACTCATCATTTTCAGGTTGCAGACGGAAATGACCGTTTTCCTTATAAAAGCGTTTTACTGTTGCCTCGTCTTCAATCATAGCAACAACAATTTCACCATTTGAGGCATATGGTGTTTTTTCCGCAATAACAATATCACCATTGAGAATACCTGCCCAAAGCATACTTTCACCGCGCACCTTTAATGCAAACAATGGCTTATCACGGGAAACTCTGCCTGTATAGGGAATATAGCCCTCTATCTGCTCAACGGCAAGAATAGGGTTACCCGCTGTAACTGTACCTAAAAGCGGAACATGTGTAACATTTTCTGCCTGACCTAAAATTCTTATGGACCTTTTGAGAAGCGGGTCTCTTTCAATATAGCCCGCTTTTTCGAGAGCATCAAGATTCGCCTGAACAGAGGATGTAGACCTGAGGCCCACCGCAACACCGATTTCGCGTACTGATGGAGGAACACCATCCTGAGAGCGTTCTACAAGGAATTCATATATTCTTTTTTGGGTTTCGTTAATTGGTTCCACAAAATCACCTTCCGAACAAATATTCTATTACCAATACACATAATATCACACATTTTCAAAAAAAGCAAACATTTGTTTGCAAAAGATGAAAAATTATTTTTCCCCTATTCTTCTGTTGATGATAAGCTGTCGCATTATTTCAACTTATTTATAATTGCAACGCAGTTCCGAAATTTTGAATTTTGAATTTTGTATTTTGCATTTCTCTGCGAAGCTGTATATAGATACTGCGATAAAAAAATATTTCTCTCTTAAATTAAAACTGTTGAGAGGTAATAATTTTCGAGATTTTGATGAAGTACGCAGTTTTAACACCCGAAGCTGTATATAGATACTGCGAGGGTGGCAAACCAAATCATTTATAAAATTTTATTGAGAGGTAATAATTTTCGAGATTTTGATGAAGAACGCAGTTTTAACACCCGAAGCTGTATATAGATACTGCGAGGGTGGAAAAAACAAGTTCTTCGCAAAATATCGGAAATTATTCGCAAAATATCGGAAATTATTTTGTTGTTGCAAAAGGTGTACTGTTTATGTATAATTTAATTGTATTTTATTTTGTGAGGTGTTTTGGATGGTAGAAAAACGTTTGCGTCAGGCTCCCGATTGGTTCAGGCTTGACAATGCAGGTATACTTTTCCCAGGCCAAAGCTCATCCAATTGGTCCAATATTTTCCGCTGTGCAGTGGAGTTAAAGGAAGATGTTGACCCCGAGCTTTTAAAGCAAGCTCTCACAAACATTCTCCCTCGCTTTCCGGGCTTTGATGTACGAATGAGAAAGGGTCTTTTCTGGTATTACCTTGAAAAAAACCCTATTGATGCACCGCTCGTTAAGGAAGATATTCAGAATCCCTGCTATCGCGTTAAATACAAGGAAGACGACAGATATCTTTTCAGAGTATATTACCACGGCAAAAGAATCGCAGTTGATCTTTTCCACGCTATATCAGACGGCTACGGAAGCGCCCACTTCACCTTTACTTTAACTGCCGAATATTTACGATTAAAGGGCTATTCTGTTCCACCTCTCGGCTTTGTAAAAGATATTACTGAAGAAGTGCCACAAACAGAATTGCAGGATGCATTCCACAAGCATGCCACATCTACAGCAAAGCATAAAATCACGGACAAGCATGTTTACCATCCCACAGGCACACCTGTACCAAAGCACTTTGTAAACTTCACCTGTGGTATTATGAGCTTTGCTGAGGTGCGCAAGCTTGCTAAAGAAAAAGGGGTTACATTAACAGAATTTTTTGCCGCTATGCTTCTTGATATACATTGTCAAAAACAGCTACGCGAATGCAAAAGGCTCAAAGAGGTTTCCGTGCAGATTCCAATAAATCTGCGAAATGTTTACCCCTCGGACACAATGCGAAACTTTTCTGTTTGCCTGCTTGTTAAGGTTGACCCTAAGCTTGGTGAATATTCCTTCGATGAATTACTTCAGCAGGTTGCATTACAGCTCCGCCTTGAAAGGGACGAAAAAAAGCTTAACGCCATGATTTCAAAACACGTTAAGCTCGAGAAAAATTCGTTTTTAAAATATATGCCCCTACCCCTTAAAAATTTAGGCTTAAGTATTGCAAGAATTATAGGCGCAGAGCAAACCGCTACTGCTTACCTTTCAAATTTAGGCCCCGTATCACTTCCCGAGGAAATTTATAGCCATATTGAAAAGGTTATATTCACTCCCGGCCCCGGAATACACACCGCCGCAAGGTGCGGTATTGCAACAACAGGTGATAACCTTGTGTTTACCTTTGCAAACATCCTTGAAGAAGCAGATATTGAAAGAGAATTTTTCACACGCCTTGTTAAAATGGGCGTACATGTAAAAATAGAAAGCAACAGACGATAAAGGAGGAATATATGTCTTACTGTGTTAACTGCGGTGTTGAGCTTGACGCAAGTGCAAAAAAATGTGTACTTTGCGACACACCTGTTTACCACCCTTCAAAAAAAGCTGAAAAAAATATCTCCACACCATTTTCCGATGTGCCTGTTATACCACAAAATATTAAGAAAAAGTTTGTGGCATTAATACTTACCTATATTTTTCTAATTCCAAACATTGTTTGCATATTTATAAACCTTTTCACCTCACCCGAAAATTTATGGTTTATATATGTTGTCTCAACAAGTCTTTTATTGTGGGTAATGTTCGTTTTCCCCTTTTTATCAAGAAAGCCACAACCATATATAATGTGGGCATTTGATACTGTAGCGGTTGCCCTTTATACATTTGTTTTCCACAGTCAGAATTTTGGTGGCGACAAATGGTATTTCGGCATTGCTTTACCAATAATACTTATTGTTTCCGCCTGTGTTTTAGCCTTTATTTATTGGGACAGAAAGCGCAAGCACCATTGGACATCTAAGGTTTTGCATATCTTTATTGACCTTGTAATAAGCCTTTCTGTTGCAAGTGCATGCTTCTTCCTTAACGAACACATTGTAAAAGCAGAGGTTTGCCTTGTTATTGATGTTTGTTGCCTTGCACTTGTTTTTTTCTGGTTATATGCAAACAAAAGCAGAAAAGTACGCGCCTGGCTTTCGAGGAAAGTTTTTGTTTGATTTGTAAAATAGTAATCGCGGTCAACCTGAAAAAGTTGACCGCGATTTTTTATCACAGTAGCACAGGGGACGGTTCTATGTGTTATCGTTATTTAACACAGTAGTAAGACTTGGGTTTCGAACCGTCTCCTCATCTATCTTTGTTGGGTTACCCAAAGGGCGAAATGCGAGCGAATCGCCCTTCGAGACTTGGTTTAA
>JAZSCV010000011.1:0-30096 GCA_045530855.1 Acutalibacteraceae bacterium | reverse complement strand
CTTCCCAAATACGCACAACGGGTGAGTGTACAAATATCGTCACGTCCTATTGATTTGAAGCCGTCATACGCCATTTTAGAGTAGTAATAGGGGTAAAGCAGGGCTACCATATCAGCTCTGCCCTTGTACCATATAAGGTTGTCAAAATGCTCTGGATGAATTTCAGGTTCTGCTTCGTCAAACCAAAGTGCATCAACGCCATTGTCAATGTAGTTTTCTTTAAGCTTGCTCCACACGAAATCCCTTGTGGCAGGGTTTGTTACGTCGATTTCATTCTGCCAACCATAAAAATCAAATACTCTGTCAGGTCCTCTTGTGGTTCGCATAAGCATATTGCTGTTTCGCATATGCCAATAATTTTCACTATCATTGTTTATTGTTGGCCACATTGAAACAACAAGCTTTGTGTTCATGCTGTGCAGTTCATCCGTCATTGCTTTAACGTCAGGCCAGTATTTTGGATCAAATTTATAGTCACCTTGCTCTGTCCAATGAAAGTAGTCGGCAATAATAACAGAAAGGGGAATTCCCAGTTCCTTGTATTTTCTTGCAACCTCAAGTAAGCTTTCCTGTGTTTCGTAACGGAGTCTGCTTTGCCAAAAGCCCATTGCCCATTCAGGCATTTGAGGCGCATAGCCTGTCAAATCTGCAAGTGCTGTTGCAGTTTCCTTTGGTGTACCTGCAATAACAACAAAATCCATAAATCTGCAACAATCACAGCTCCAACGTGTACGGTTGTTTGAAAGCTCACAAAGACCTGTTGATGGATTGTTCCATATAAAGCCATAGCCTAGCGAAGAGTATACATAAGGAATGGTGCATTTAGCATTTACGTTGCGTATGTCTATTGAAGAGCCTTTAAGGTCGAAAAGGTTATCCCAGCTATGACCAAGACCGAAGAAATGCTCCTTTTCATTTGGTTCAAAGGTAACACGTGCAGACCAAAGACCACTTCCTTTGTTGTCAAAGTGACGGTAGTTACTGTGGAAGGTAAGCTCAGGCTTTTCTTCAATTATTTTTTTGTCGTCCGAATAAAAGGTAAGCTTTCCGTCAGGCTCAAGCTTTACCATTAGTTTGCCATTTGTAAGAGTAACGTGGTTGTCGTATTCTTTTATTTCTGCTTCTGTACTTTGTGGCATAAGGGTATAGTTTTCGTCTATTACCTTACAATCAGGGAAGGATTGAAATCTTATACCATTGTTTCCGCAAGGTGTAATTCTTATAAGCTCGGTATATCGCATATAAAGTAATTCGTTTTTATTAACGGTAAGGTTATACACAATAAGTCACCTCAAAACATTTTTCTTTATTATATCATTTTGAAAAAGCCTATACAACCAAAATATAAAAATACCCTTACACAAACTGCGTAAGGGTAAAAAAGTTTAACTTATTTTTCTTTGCTTATAACCTTTTTCTGCCAGGATTTCTGGTGACATTCAGGGCATTTCATGTATCTTGTTCTACCCATATGCAATGCTAAATTAACAGCTTTGAAGGTGGGTACGTATCTATGACCACATTTTTTGCATTCATAATATCCTGCAATCTGTTCAATTTTTAAAGCAAAACCTAAGCCAATGATTGATGGAACAAATCCTGATAAAATAAGGACAACTCTTTGCTGCTCTTCCATTTGCATAAATGAGACAATGACAGTTGGAATTAATAAAACTATTACCGAAAGTGCACCAATAACCCATTCTAGTGCAAGCAATCTTTTATCAGCTTCTTCCTTTTGTTTGACCATATCAAGTAAAGTTTTCTCAGTTTCTTTGTTGTTCATATTTAATCTCTCCCCACATAGTAATTCTGTAACGTTTATTCCAAGGATGTCGCACAGAGAAAGCATTATGGATGAATCGGGCATTGTTTTGCCTGTTTCCCATTTGGATACAGCTCTGTCGGTAATATTCAGCTTTTCTGCCAATTGCATTTGTGTCAGATTTTTTTCTTTTCTGCATGTTGCAATGAATTTACCGATTTTAATCTGGTCCATATTTCTGTCTCCTTTCAACTATATTATAGATTTCCGTCAAGAAAAAATCTACACACTGTTGGTTGAGTTGGGGAAAATAAATCAATTTAAGTCATACTTTAAGTAGATAAGGTTATCCATCGGACTGTTGTTGTAGCTTTCGATCACGTAAAAGCCAAGCTTTTTATATAAATCAATAGCAGTTGTAAGAAAGGGTAGCGTATCTAACAAAATGTGCTTGTAGCCAATTTCTTTTGCATCATCAGTAACAAGCTTAATAAGTGTACTACCTATATTTTTACCGCGATATTGTGGTTTAATGTACAAGCGTTTAAGCTCGCAATTAACCTCGTCAATTTTGCGTAAAGCTATACAACCAATAGGTGAGTTGTCAAAAAGGACGAGGTAAAGTCTGCCGTGAGGACGACCGTACTTTTTCTCCAAATTCTCAATTTCGTGGTCATAGTTTTGTAGTTCAAGATAATTTTTGAATTTTTCGTCTTTTTGAACCAACATTTCAGTGTATTCGTTAAAAAGTGATTTGATTTCGTCTTTAAAGACGTAGCCATCAACTATTTCAATATTCATTTTACTTTTTCTCATATGGATTAGAAAGCCAGTTTACTAGTGATGTGTAACAAATGGTAAGAAGAACACCAGGTAGTAATGCTGTTATAAACGGTACGATAGTTGACGCAGCTTCTGTTGACTCGTTTAAATGTTCACCTAAATGTTTTAATAATTCTTTTCGTGTTTGTACTACTGAAAATATTATTAAGAATAGTTGATATACAGGGATAACAGCACGAATCTTTGAAAGTGTTTTTCTTATTGACGTGTCAGGCATTTTTACCATAACGTATGTGTATAGTATAAGAATTACATAAAACGGAATTTCAATAATCAAGTAAGGGTTTAAAATGAAAAATGACGAAAATACAGATGGTACAAGCATTAACACTGTTGCAATAACTAAGGAATTGTCGTATCTTTTCTTTGTGAGCATAATGCTTAAAATTATTGGTGTAATGGCCACAAGAAAAGTTTTTATTGCTTCTGATATCAGTACTGAATTAACACTTTTTATTTCTGAGTAAATCGTCGGTATAATGAAAGTTGACACAAATGCAAATAAACCGGTTATACCGTTAAACATAAAAATTGCTATAGCCCATTTCGGTTTTCTGATTGTATCTGTGTACTCAACGTTTTTCTTCATAAAATTCAAACTCCTTTTATAATTTTTTACCAAACAAACGGTATCAGTCTATATTTTACCTTTTTCTTATATTCACTGTATCCTTCAAGCTCTTTTTCAAGAAGCTTTTCTTCACCCTTTATTCTTTTTGAAATTATAAAAGGGTAAGTAAGGAAAATTACAAATGAATATACAGAACCTAAAATAAGTGGAATAGATAAAAACAAAAGTAACGTTGCACTATACATAGGGTGTCTTACAATTCCGTAAAGACCAGTATCAATAACCCTCTGATTTTCCTGTACTTCAATAGTACGTGAAAGGTATGTGTTTTCTCTCATAACCTCTGCATACAAGATGTAGGACAAAAGAAACAAAACAGAGGCACCTATAGAAACACCTTTAGGTAAAACATACCATTCAAAACGAAAACCAAGACCTGCAACGATAAAACCTGCAATAAACATCAGACCACTTAGTTTTACAACAATATCCTGCTCTTTCTGAGTTTCTTTGCCTTTGAGTCGTTTTTCTAAAAGCGCAGGATTTTTAATCATCATAACAATTCCTGCAAGAGTTATGGGGATAAACAAAACGCCCATAAGTAACCAGCCATTAAAATATGTAAAGCTACCTGCAGGTAAGAATATTAATAGCCCCACAAGGACAATGCCAATCAAAAATTTAGTTAATGCACTAAGAAATAGTTTTAACGTCATATAAATTCTCCGTTATCTGTTACTGTGTACTTATTATAGCATAACGTGTTATATATTTCCATATGTGTATTTTTATTTATAATACTGTTGAAATTATTTGTTTTATTAGATATAATCATCTTATAAAATTTCGAAAGGAAGAAAGAAATGATTAAAGAAAAACTTTCTAAAAAATCCTGGTTTACAATATGCCTTTTCAGTTTTATGGGTGGTGTTGCCTGGAATATTGAAAATATGTATTTCAATACATTCCTTTATAACTCTGTTTATGCAAACGCCTCCGAAGCTGCTATGGCAGGCACAATGGCACCAACAACAGCCATCAGTAGAATGGTTGCACTTTCAGCTATTGCTGCCGTACTTACAACATTTATAATGGGTACCCTTAGTGACAAAATGAAAAACAGAAAATTCTTCATTTCTGTGGGTTATATACTTTGGGGTATTGTCACAGCAGCTTTCGGCTTTATTACAAGAGATAACGTTGCAAATCTTTTAGGCCTTACAGATGAGGCAATGATTCTTACAACAACAGTTTGGATTGTTATTGCAATGGATGTAATCATGACCTTTATGGGCTCAACAAGTAATGATGCTGCTTTTAATGCATGGGTTACAGATATCACAACACCAAAAATAAGACCAACTATTGAAACAGCACTTACATTTGTTGGCTTCTTATCAGTTGCTGCAGTTATGGGTGTTGGTAGCCTCGCTCAGACAGGTGTAGTTTCATATCAGGCATTCTTTGGTGTTTTGGGTCTTGTTGTTGCGGCTTGTGGTGTTGCAGGATTATTTCTTGTTGAAAACCCCAAGTACACAGCAAAGGAAAATGAGGTTAAATCCAGCTATTGGGCAGACCTTTTCTACGGCTTCAGACCTTCTGTGATAAAGGAAAATGCAAGGCTTTATCTTGCTCTTTTTGCAATTGGTTTTTCAAGTATCTCGTATCAGGTATTCTTCCCGTATCTTTTAGTTTACCTTCAGTATGTTGTTATTCCTGATAATGGTGATAATCTCCTTTCAGCAAGCGTTATTATTGTCGGTGCAATTGCCATCGCAGCGCTTATTGCAGGTTTTGTTGTGCTTCTCAAACAGGCTAATAAGAATAAGGCATATGCTCTCGTTCCGTGTGCAGTTTTAATGACAGTTGGCTTAATTATTCTTTCGACATCAACAGATATTCGTGTTATTCTTATTGGTGTTGTACCTACACTTGTAGGTAACCTTGTTATGGGTATTCAGCTTAATGCTGCAATTAAAGACTTTATTCCTGATGGTAAGGCCGGTCTTTTCCAAGGTATAAGAATGATATTTACAGTTCTTCTTCCAATGGTAATTGGTCCTGCATTAGGTGACCTTGCTTGCCGTAATTCCGCAATCACATACCAAAATGAGTTTGGCGTTGATACAATTGTTCCGTCAAGCAGTATGTTTATCTATGCTGCGGTGGTTTCTGTATTTGTTGCTATACCTCTATTCTTCCTTATTAAGAAGGGTTTTGAGGTTAAGGAGAAAAATAATTAATTGGTAGATAGCATCTTTATATAACTAACGAGGTAAAAGCTCAAAAAAGTATAAAGACTTTATCATCAAAATAATAAAGAGGGGCTGTAAAAAACTCATAAGTTTTTTGCAGCCCCTTTTTACTATATATCGGCATTTTATTCTACTTTGTCATTGGTTACTGTTTCAACCATTTCGTTTTCCCTGAAAAGCAGTGAAATACACCAGATACCTGCAAGGGCAACAAGAACATAAACAATTCTTGAAATAATTGCTGCCTGTCCGCCAAATAACCAGGCAACAAGGTCAAATTTGAAAAGACCAATGCTTCCCCAGTTAAGCGCGCCAATTGTTACAAGTATTAATGCGATTCTGTCTAACATAAACATTCTCCTTTCACTAAATTTCTGTTTTTATTATTTACATTATTTAATAGTATTATTCAAATTATTTGTACCAAATATAGGTCATACAAACTTTAAAATCGTCTTTTATTTTTTGGGCTTTTGTGGTATTATGGGAATATAAATATTCAGGAGGTTTTTATGCTTTATTTAATAAAAGGAAGAGCAGGTAGCGGTAAAACCCGCACTCTTCGAGAAAAAATATCTGAAAAATTAAATACATCCGAACCTCTATTGATTATTCCGGAGCAGTTTTCTTTTGAAACAGAAAGAAGTATGCTCAAATCATTCGGTCCCCGTGATTTTAAAAAAATCGGTGTTTTCAGTTTTACCCGTTTAGCAACCTCAACATTAAAAAATACGCCATATTATTCTAAAAAGCTTGCAACAGGCGGTGTAAGGGCTGTACTTATGAGTGAGGCGATATCTGCCCTTGAGGGTAGATTGAATGTCTATTCTAATTTGAAATCAAGATTTACGTCATTAAACCCTCTGGTAGAATTTTGTAAAGAGTTAAAGTATTGCAATATTTCAGGTGATGCCTTAAATGAAAAAATACAGCTTTTACCCGATTGCTTTTTAAAAGAAAAATTACAGGATGTTTATCTTATAAACGAGGCATATGATGCATTAGTTACTCAAAGCTATTTTGATGATACAGATGCTATAAATATGCTTTGTGAATACGCAAGGAATAATAAAATATTCAGCGGTAAAACTGTGTTTTTAGATGGCTTCAGAGCTTTTTCAAAGCAGGAGGCAGAGTGTTTTAGTATTATTTTGTCCCAGGCAGACGATGTTTATATTACTTTGTGTATGGATGAAAATTCAGGCAAACAAACACCATTTTTTTATATCCGCGAGCTTGAGAAAAATTTAAGAGCAATTGCGGCTAAAGGTAATATTATTGTTAATGAAATATGGTGTGAGCAATCCGCTTATGCGTTTTCTTCAGATATTTATCAGGTGGAAAAATCTGTTTTTACAGATGATGTTGTTTCACAAAAACCATCAGATAATAGTATTATTATTGCAAAATGTGTTGATAAAGATGATGAATGTAAATATGTGACTGCTACAATAAAAAAGCTTATTCGTTCCGGTAACTACAGGTGTCGCGATATCGCCGTTATTGAGCGTGTGAACGGCTCATATAAGGATGCAATTATTGAAGAATTAAAAAATCTTGATATTCCTGTTTTTGATGACAGTACCCGTTCTCTTAAATACGAAGCATTATTTGTTTATGTAAGCTCGCTATTATCCTGCGTAACATCAGGTGTTTCAACCGAGCATATTTTTAACTATTTAAAATCAGGCCTGGCAGGTTTTAGTGTTTCTGAGATATCTGTGCTCGAAAAGTATGCACTTGTGTGGAATGTAAGCTATTCTGAGTGGTGCAACGGCTTTAAAATGCATCCTGATGGTTTCGGTAGAGAAATAGATGAACAGGCGCAAGCAAGGCTCGATTCAATAAATGAATTAAGAAAAAAAGTTATTGGTCCGCTTCTTAAATTAAAAAAGGATTGCGAAGATAAAACAGGTAAGGAAATAACAGAGCTTGTATTTTCTTACCTTGAAAATCACGGAATACAGGACAGGCTTTATGATTTATATGCATCTTTGCAGGGTAGCGGATTCCCTGTTGAAGCAGAAAGACAAGCAGTTTCCTGGGATGTTCTTGTCAGTATCTTAGATGAAATTGCGACTTTAGGTGACGGCAAATATATGTCACTACAAAGGTGGTCTGAAATTTTTGCGGTATTAGTTGATTCGGGAGAAATTGGTGAAATTCCGCAAGGTCTTGATGAAATAAAGGTTGGTAGTGCCGACAGAATCCGTACCGAAAAATTAAAGGTAGTATTCCTTGTTGGTGTAAATAAAGATGAATTTCCTCTCGTTTCAGTTAAAGAGGGTATTTTAACTGATGCAGACAGAACATATCTTACAAAGCTTGGTTTGGAAATCCGTCCGCCATATAAAGATAGTGTATATGAAGAATTTTTTATTGGCTATTGTGCAGTTACAGCTGCCTCTGAAAAGCTTTATTTATCATATAAAACAGTTGATACAGATGGCGGAGAGTTGTTTCCCTCTGAAATTATTGATGTTACTAAGGCAACAATCTCAGATGTTGCTTGTGTTTCAACAACAGAAATGGATTCCTTCCAACTTGTTGAATCTGACGATAGTGCTTTTTCTTTATTTGCAAAAAACTATAATGAAAACAATGAAATACATTCTACACTATTGGAGTATTTCAGAAACAAGCCTGAATATAAGGGCCGACTTGATGCTTTATCAAACGTTGCCGGTAACAGAAGTTTTCATTTTAATGATTCCTCTGTTTCTGAAAGATTGTTCAGAGAAAATATGTACCTTTCTGCAAGTAAGGTTGAGGCATATTATAATTGTCCGTTTTCGTACTTTTTACGCTATGGATTAAAAGCAGAGCCATTAAGAGTTGCTGAATTAGATCCTGCCCAAAGCGGTACAATAGTCCACCTTGTTATGGAGTATATTCTTCAAAAATATCCTAAGGGAGATTTCGTTTCTGCAAGCGAAGAGGATTTGTGCAAGGATGTTGAAGCTGTTCTTCAAAAATATATTGACGAAAAAATGGGTGGTACTGCGGATAAATCAAAGCGCTTTATCTTCCTTTATAACCACCTTATAAAAACCTGTATGGCAATTATTTCAAGGCTTAAAGAGGAATTTTCTGCAGGTGCCTTTGAGCCTTGTGGCTTCGAGGTTGAAATAGGCGGAGAAAAAATACCCGCATATGAGCTTGAACTTGAAAAGGGCAAGGTTTCTGTTAAGGGCTCTGTTGACAGAATCGATATGATGGAAAAGAATGGCATAAAATACCTGCGTGTTATCGACTACAAAACAGGTAAGAAAGAGTTTAAACTTTCGGAACTGTTCAGCGGTATAAACATTCAGATGGTTTTATACCTCATGGCGCTTGAAAAGAATGGTAAATCAGTTTATGGAGATTTTATTCCGTCAGGCATTTTATATCTGCCATCAAGGATTGGTGTTGCAGACTATCTTAAAAGCAGGGCGCCAAAAACAGAAGAGATAAGTAATCAGAAAATCGTTTCAGGTAAACTTTCCGGAATGATTCTTGAAAGCCTTTCTGTTTTAAAGGGAATGGGTGCTATTGATTCACCAAAGTATTTTCCTGCAGGCTATGATGATGCGAAAGAAAAATTTACAGGAAATACATTTTCTCAAAAAGATTTTTCAAATCTTTCGTCTATGATAGATGATAAAATTAAAAAAATGGGCAATTCGTTACACCAAGGGTTTATTCCTGCAATTCCTGTCGGAGTAAACGATGAGGGCAAGATGTGTAAATATTGTTCATACAAATCTGTTTGTGGCTATGAATATGGTGATGAGGTATGCGAAATCCTCAACGTAAGCCACAAGGATGCAATTGATATGTTAGGAGGTAGCAATAATGGGAAAGCCGAACTGGACACATAGTCAGCAGAATGCGATTGATGCCCGTGGTATGCAGATACTCGTTTCTGCGGCGGCAGGCTCCGGCAAAACCGCCGTTTTAACTGAGCGAGTTAAAAATATTGTTACCGATACAAATAACCCTTGCGATGTTTCAGATATCCTTGTTGTTACATTTACTCGCGCGGCAGCGAGGGAAATGAAGGACAGAATTAACAAAGCCCTTAAAGAAACATATATGAGTGAGCATTCTGAGTATATTCGCGATCAGATATCTTTATTGCCACTTGCTGATATATGCACTATAGACTCCTTTTGCTCAAAAATAGTCAAGGATAATTTCAATAAAGCAAATGTTTCTGTTGACTTTACCTTGCTTGACGATAAGGAACTGTCAGAAATGACAGATGTAGCACTTAACAATGTTATTGACAAGCTTTATGACGAGAACTCAGATGCTTTCGTTAACCTTACATCTATGTTTTTCAGTGAAAGGAATGATGATAAGCTTGCTGAGGTCATAAAGGAATTATATAAATATTCCCGCTCATATCCTTCGCCTGAAAAGTGGCTTGATAGTGTGGCAGACTCTTTTTCTTTAGGTAAAGAGCCCAACGATACTGTGTGGGCAGATGTTGTGTATAAAGATATAAGTCTTTTTGCAGATTTTCACTACAAGAGATTTATGCGCACAATTGCAATGCTTGAGGAATCAGGTGGTTTTAATCCTGTTTTTGTTGAAAGATTTTCCGAAAGTGGAAAAAAGCTCCTTCAATTAAAAAACATGGCAGATAACAGGAATTGGGATGGTATGATTTGTGCTATTCGTGAGGGTCTTGTTGTTGCGCCTAAGGCAGTTAATTCAAAGGTGGATAATTACATAAAGGGTATTGCTACCGATGCTTTTAATTCCTTTAAACAGGATGTGGAAAGTATAGAGAGTCTTACCTTGCCAACGGCAGATGAGCACAAAGAAGATTGTACTGTTTTGCGCCCTATGATTGAAAAACTGTGCGAGGCGGTAAAGTTACTCAGCAAAGAGCTTGATGCAATGAAGGGTGAGCGCGATGCATATTCCTTTGATGATATTCTTCATAAATGCATTGATTTACTTGTTGATTTTTCAGGTGATTCCTGGAGCCGTACTCCGATAGCATTAGACCTGCAGAATAAATATAAAGAGATATTTATTGACGAGTATCAGGATACAAACCAGGCACAGAATATTATTTTTGAAGCACTTTCCCGTGATTGTGAAAATTTATATTGCGTAGGTGATGTTAAGCAGAGTATCTATAAATTCCGCTTAGCAAGTCCCGAATTATTTATGGGTCTTAGAAAAAATCTACCTGATTACGATGGCGATGCTCATCCTTCACAAATTACTCTTGACCGCAATTTCAGAAGCCGTAAGGGTATTACTCAGGTTACAAACCACGTTTTTGAATCGGTTATGAGTGAAGCTGTAGGTGAAATTGATTATAACGACCGTGAAAAGCTTGTTTACGGCGCGGATTATAAAGAAAAAAATACCCCTGATGTTGAGCTTTTGTGCCTTGATTATTCAGAGAGTAACTCTGCTGAAGCAACCACTCTTGAGGCGGAGCAGATTGCTTTGTATATAAAAAGACTTTTATCGTCAGATATTATAATAACCACAAAGCAAGGTGAAAGAAGTCTGCAACACTCAGATATATGTATTTTGCTTCGTAACCTGAAAAGTAAAGCTCATATATATTCTGAGGCTTTGAAGGAATTTGGTATACCATCAAACACTGTGCTTGATGGCGATGTGAGCCAATCAAAGGAAATTCAATTTTTGTTATCTCTTGTTAAGGTTATAAGTAATCCGCTTATGGATATTCCGCTTGTTTCTGTTTTGTTTTCTCCTGTATTCGGGTTTAATGCAGATGAGCTTGCTGAAATAAGAATGATTGATTCAAAAGCAGATTTGTACGTTTGCCTTGAAAAATATGCAGAAAGCTCTGCGAAAGCAAAGTATTTTCTTAATAAATTACAGCTTTACAGAAACATTGCCGCATCTTATCCTATTAACGAATTTGTAAGGTTTATTATTAAGGATACGGATATTTATAATATTTATCTTGCAAGCACCGATGGCTTGAATCGTAAAGCAAATATCCGTGGCTTTGTTGATTTTGCAGATAGCTTTACCGCAGGTGGCAGGGCAGGGTTAGGACTTTTTGTGCGTAGCCTTGATAATATGGCTAATGCAGGTCAAATGAAATCCTATAACGGAAATGTATCACCTGACGGTGTGCAGATTATGTCTATACACAAAAGTAAAGGTCTTGAATTTCCCTATGTTATTGTTGCGGATTGCTCTGCTGAATTTAATAGAAGCGATGCCTACAAAACCCTCAAGATTTCAAGAGATACGGGTATAGGCTTAAAAATACGCGATGATGAAAAATTCACAACATACAATACAGTTTCCTCTGTTGCAACAGAAAAGGATATTCTTTATAGCGGGATTTCTGAGGAGTTGCGTGTTTTGTATGTTGCTATGACTCGCGCAAAGGAGCACCTTACATTTGTTTGTAGCTTCAAAAATCGTGACGGCTTAAAGAAAAAAATAAGGCTTAACAATTATCTAAGTTATAATGCAGAGGGCAAATTACACCCATATGCAGTTTACAAAGCAAAATCTATGGCTGAATTGTTGTTGACTTGCTTTTCCCGGCACAAGGATGCCGAAATTGTTTGCGATTTGTGTGAAATTAAAATGCCAAAGGGTGAGGTTTCTGCATATCGTATGGATGTTAGTCCTTTTGTAGGCTTTATTTTAAGTGAAACAGCTGAAGCAGATTTACAAGAGGCTGAGGTGAATTTCGACACTATAAAAGAGCTTGAAGAGAGAGTTTCCTTTGAATATAAATATGATTGCTCAGGCTTAATGGCGAAACGCGCTGCCTCGTCGGGTGATCACCATAAACGGGACAGAAAGTATTTTGCAAAACGCAAGCCACAGTTTATGAATGCTGATTTCACAGGTGCAGACAGAGGTACAGCAATTCATAAATTCTTTGAGCTTTGTGATTTCAGAAAGGCGTATTCTGACCTTGAGGAAGAAAAACAATCACTTCTTAACAGAGGCTTAATGAATGAAAAAGAGCTTAATGTTTTGGAAAATGATGCTGTGCAAACCTTCCTTGATTCACCAATCGGTAAAAGGCTTTTAAATTCACAAGAGGTTTTAAAAGAGTATGAGTTTGCTTTTATAAAAAAAGCAGGGGAAATGTACGAGGATATTCCCGATTCAATTAAAGATGAGGAAATAGTTATACAGGGTAAGCTTGACTGCGCTTTTATAGAAAACGGCAAAGCTGTTTTAATAGATTATAAAAGTGATGGTATTACTGATGCACAAACTTACAAAAACCTGTATTCTTCTCAGCTTATGATGTATTCTGAAGCATTGGAAAAATGTACAGGTTATGAAGTATCTGAACGATATATTTACTCTTTTAAACTCAAACAATTCATTGAGATATGAATTTAGAATAAAAAAATCCGGGATTCACAGTTTGTTGCGAATCCCGGATTTGCTGTTTTTATTTATTCAATTGTAGAAACAAATAGTGTGTCAACTGGGTGCTTGCCTCCACCACTTCTGTATTTTTGGGCACCTGATTCAAAAAGTAAATATATTCCGTTTGTGTTAGCAGCCATACCCTCTGTCATAGGCGGTGCAACAATTTCTCTGTTTAAATATTTACTGCTACAGGCAAATAGTTCAACTTCTTTTCCGTCAATTATTTTAGTGCCTGATTTTTCATTTAAGAAAATATCCTCGTAAATATAAAGCTTTGAATTATTTTTTCTCCCGTAGCTTGTGCTGAAAATAATTTTGTTTGTTTTTGTAAAAGCCATTCCTTGCACCTGTTCGGGTATTGCAAGCATATAATCGGGTATATATCCCGAAGAATCACTATTAATTTGCTTGATGTTTGGAAGTCCGTCTATAAGTGTGTAGCCTTCACAATAGGCGTAAAATGTTTCACCATTTTCAAGGGTTGTTAAATCTGTTATTTCTTCTTTAACCTTGCTGTCATCTTCAACAAAGTCACCGACCCATAATGTGTTTGCATTCATGCAAGCAAAGGAGCCTGCTGTGTTTAGTTTGAATTTACTTTGAAATTGAAGTGCTTCACCATTTTTTAAGGTTTTCAAAATTGCCGATGGGAATGTATAGCATTCACCATCTGAAGTGAGGTAAACTGTGTTCTGAGATGCGGCAATACCGCCTGCGTGGCCGTAATAATCGTCACCATTAGTTGTTTTGAGGGGGTATGCCCCAATAAACTTGCCGTCTTTACCACCAAGTGCCATAATAACAGACGGGAATTTACCTTTTTCGTAATATCCGCTTATTAACAAATAACCTGTAGTTTCATCATAGCATAAGCCCTGTGGAATAACGCCCTCTAAAAGTCCGGGAATAAGGTATCCGCTTTTAAAATCCTTAAGGAAATCACCAAAATCAGGCTGTTCAGCTAATGCTGTTTTAAGAACAATGGGGGATTGTGTTATTTCATTGGTTATTTTTCTTGTTCGTGCAAGCTTATATCCATCACAGGATGTGAGTGTAACAATAGCAAGAAAAAGAGAAAATAAACCTATTAATTTCTTTTTCATAAAATCACCACAGATATTTTATCATTCAAAAATCAGGGTGTCAAGATATAGCATTTATATTGAAAAGTATGTTTTTATTAAGTATAATGATTAATAGTTATGTAAAACTACATTCGTTCTGAATGTAAAGAAGGAGAAAGCTATGAAAGAATCTTTTTTTGATCATATTATCCACGGTGGAGACTATAATCCTGACCAATGGATAAACACACCTGAAATATGGGATGAGGATATGCGTCTTATGAAGCTTGCCCATATTAATAGTGCAACCGTGGGTATTTTCTCATGGTCCATGCTTGAGCCTGAAGAGGGTGTGTATAACTTCGAATTTCTTGATAATATACTTGATAAATTACACGAAAACGGCATTTCTGTTATTCTTTCCACACCATCAGGTGCAAGACCTGCATGGCTTTCACAGAAGTATCCCGAGGTATTGAGGGTTGAGGAAACAGGTATAAGAAACGAATATGGTGTACGCCATAACCATTGCGTTACATCACCTGTGTATCGCGAAAAGGTGCGCAATATCAATACAAAACTCGCTCAAAGGTATAAAGACCATCCTGCAGTTAAAATGTGGCATATCTCCAATGAATACTGTGGTGAGTGCCATTGTGAGCTTTGTCAGGATGCTTTCAGGGAATGGTTAAAGGAATATTATCATAACGACCTTGATGAGCTTAACTTCAAGTGGTGGAATGGCTTCTGGAGCCATAAAATGACAGATTGGTCACAAATCAATTCACCAAAATTCAGGGGAGAGAATCACGTTTCCGCAATGAAGCTTTGCTGGAATCGTTTTGTGTCAGATAGCCACATTTCTTTCTTCGAAAACGAAATCGCACCACTTCGTGAAATTACGCCAGATATTCCTATCACAACAAACTTTATGAAAATGTACGATGGTATTGATTATCAGAAGTTTGCAAAGAAGCTTGATTTAGTTTCGTGGGATAACTATCCTGCCTGGGATAAGGGCAGAAATGAACAGGAAGCATGTGATACTGCTTTTGTTCACGATACATTCCGTTCAATGAGAGATGGTCAGCCATTCTTTATGATGGAAAGCACAACCTCCCTTGTTAACTGGCACGATGTAAACAAGCTCCCTCGTCCTCGCTTGCAATCACTTTCAGCTATTCAGGCTGTAGCTCATGGTGCTGATAGCGTGCAGTATTTCCAATGGCGTAAGAGCCGTGGCGGACACGAGAAATACCATGGTGCAGTTGTTGACCATTGCGGACACGAAAATACTCGTGTTTTCAGAGAGGTTTCTCAGCTTGGTGCAGAGCTTGAAAAAATCAGCGACGTTGTTGGTGAAAAATCAAACAGTAAGGTTGCTGTTGTTTATGACTGGGAAAATGGTTGGGCTGTTAAACATTTCTGTGGCTACAACAACCTCAGAAGAGATTATTTTGACGAATGTGTTAAATGGTATGCTCCATTCTGGAAAAAGGGTATATCCGTTGATATCATTCCTATGGATGCAGACTTTTCAAAGTATGATTTAGTTATTGCACCATTTTTGTATATGCTCAAGCCCGGTACAATAGATAGAATTGAGAGCTATGTAAAAAATGGTGGTAATTTTGTAACAACATACTTATCCTGCCTTGTTGATGAAAATGACCTTTGCTATTTAGGTGGCTTTCCTGCAGAAAATCTTAAGGAAGTTTTCGGTATGTGGTGCGAGGAAACAGATTCATTGCCTGAGGGGATGAAAAATTCGGTTTCTTATAACGGCAAGGAATATGATGTGGTACATATATGCGATATTATTCATTCAAATTCTGCTGAGGTGTTAGGTAACTACCGCCAGGATTTCTACGCTGATATGCCATCTGTTACAAAAAACAAGTACGGAAAGGGTAATGCATACTATGTTGCATTCAGGAATGATTCTGATTTTTCTACAGATTTTTGCGACGCACTTATTAGTCAGATTGGCGTAAATGCCGATACACAAATCAATGCAGAATGCGGTGCAATTATCAGAAAACGTGGTGACATTGTTTTTGTAATGAATTTCTCAGACCAAGTTAAATCCGTAACACTTGACAGAGAGTATACTGATTTAATTAACGAAAGCGTTATATCGGGTGAAGTAAAACTTAACCCATGTAGCTACTTAATTATAAAGTAAGGTGTTTTTTATGAAGAAAATTTTATCAGCTTTCTTGTGTGTTTCTTTAGTGATGTTATCAACTGTTGCATTTAATATAAGTACTTTTGCAGTTGATAATGCAGACATTGTTTTGTATGTTTCACCAACCGGAAGCGAAACAGCAGATGGTACAATTGAGTCACCATTATCACTTGCTTCTGCTAAGAATATTCTTAAAAAGAATAAGGATAGCGGAAAACAAGCGGTTGTATATCTTTTAGGTGGTGTGTACGAATTTGATGGTGTATTAAAATTCGATTCAACAGATATGCCTAATGTTACATATAAGGCATATAACAATCAGAAGGTTGAATTTTCAGGCGCAAGGGCTATTAAGGACTTTAAGGAAAGTGAAGTAAATGGTGTTAAGGTCTTTACAAAAAAGCTTGATACATCAGATAAAAATTGGTATTTTAAATCACTTTTCAGCGATACTAATACACTTTCTGTTACCCGATATCCCGAGGAAGGATATTTTACAGTAAAAGGCACAGTACCCGAAGATGATTTGTGGACTGCTGAAACTACACCGTGGGAGTATTGCCTTGGTCAGAAATCATTCTATTATGATAATAATGATATTAAAATCGATTTCAAGAATCCGCAGGATGTAAATGTTCGTATTCTCCACTACTGGCACGATGAATTAGCAAGCATAACCGATATTGATAAAGACAAAGCTAAGCTTACAATGTCAAGACCATCGGCTATGAATATCAGGGATATTGACAGATACTATTTGGAAAATGTCTTTGAAGCACTCAATAACCCCGGAGAATATTATGTAGACAGAGCAGATGCAATGCTCTACTATGTACCTTTTGAAGATGAAAAAGTTGCAGATTTAACTTTGTATGGCTCAAATGTTGATAAGCTTATTGATATAAATGGTGTAAACGGAATCTCCTTCGAGGGTGTTAAATTTACTCGCACAGATTGGGTATATCCTGAAGCTGATTGGCTATATTCAGGCTCGTGGTATGAGGAATATAATATTGATTTTCCTCAGGCGGCACTTTTTGTTGATGGAGTTGTTGCTGTAGAGTATGCCGAGAATATCCATTTTAAAAATTGTGAGTTTACTTACCTTGGCGGTACAGCCATTAAATTGAGAAATGGTGTTAAAAATTCATCTGTTGAGAATTGCTATTTTAATGAAATAGCGGCAACTGCAATATATGCGGGTGGTACTAATTGCCTTCCGGGTGAACAAGATTACACTTCAAACATAAAAATAAAAAATAATGAGATATATAAATACGGCAGAAAATTTTTCTGTGGTATAGGTATACATATTACATACTGTGATACGGCGGAAATCACAAATAATGAAATTCACGATGGCTACTATACAGGTATATCTGTTGGTTGGGTATGGGGCTATGCTTACCATGTTACCAAGAATATAAATATAAGCAGAAACCTTATTTATAATATCGGTCAGGGTTGGCTTTCCGATATGGGTGGTATATATATGCTTGGTAAACAGCCCGGTACAGTTCTTAGTGAAAATGTCATCCATAATGTTGCAGCAGACCCGGGTGAAGGTGGCTACGGCGGATGGGGAATATATCTTGACGAAGGCTCTTCATATATGGAGGTAGTTAAAAACCTTGTGTACTCCTGCGGTAATCAAAGCTTTAATATTCACTACGGAGAGGGGAATGTTATAAGAAATAATATTGCGGCTCTTAGCGGTGAAGGTCTTGTAAGTCCCGGTATTGATAAGGGAGAAACTCACGCAACTGCTCTCTATTATAACAATATTTTCCTGACAAAAGACAAAGCACCAATTTATATAGAAATGCAAACACCATCGCATTTCTATGATAACGGTAATGTTATGTGGAGTTTAACAGAGGGTGATGAACTGTATTTTGATACGGGTAAACTCACTTATACTCTTCGTAAAGCGCAAAAGGAGGGCTTTATTCACTTTCCGACAGTTGCTGATCCTCTTTTTAAAAATGCAGAAAACTTTGATTTTACTCTTTCAGAGGAAAGCCCTGCAATTGCTCTTAACTTTGAACCGTGGGATTACTCTTTAGCGGGTACACTTAAAGATACTGTAATCGGTCTTTCGAAGCAAGGTGGTCAGACACCTTATAATGCCTCCTCGCGTCAGGTTCAGTTTAACGTTGGTACACCAAATACTCTTGAAGCGTATGTCCCATATCTTTCAATAATTATTCCTTTGGTTTTACTTATTGCATGGGTGATTATTCTTCTTAAGAGAGCTGATAAAACAGTTGCCGCTCCTTTTATTGCGGTACTTCTTTCTGTACCCGTATTCCCATTTTCTTATAGTACATATATAGAGTGGATAGAAATTCCGTATTATATCATTGCCGCAATTCTCGGTGCACTTACTACAGTGCTTCCTGTAAGAATTGCAATTGAAAAAGGCAAACCTAAAAAGAATATATTCATATCTGCTATAGTTCACTTTGTATTGACTACTGGTATTTATTTAGGTCTTGCAGGCATTATGAACTATTTGCTTGGTTCAGATAATCCACCGGTAATTCTTACCGCGATTAGTGCTATGGTTATATATATGGCTGTGCAGACAGTAAGATTATTGAAAATAAAAAGAAAAAATAAATAAAAAATGGCACCGAAAATTCAAGTTTCGGTGCCATTTTTATCGTTTGTTAGTTTGTTAAAAGCTTGTTGTTTTTATCGTATATTTCTTCATCGGAAGAATATTCGTAAAACTCTTCGTTTTTATCGGATACAATATGCTTTTCTACAAGACATTTGTGGGTATATCCATAAGAGTCTTCAATGTTTGCGAAAAATTCAATATTATCATTAAGTTTAACATTAAAGGTATCTGCAAGGCTGATATCACCCACTAAATTATCCTCACTTAAAACAAGCTTGTCTGTAACGTCGTAGCATGTTGCTTCTTTACCGTTTACCTCTACGGAGATAAATGCCTTTTTGATGTTGTTTTTAGTATTGTTTTCCGTGTTTTTCCAATAATCAAAATATACAGAGCCGCTGAAATTTATTTTTCTTTCATTCTTTGATTGCTTTAAGTTGTTTTTATAATTATTACTGTTAATTGCAGAATGTGCGTTAAGTGAGCCTAAATGATTTGTGTACAGGTATTCAATATACATATCATCAAGAACTTCTGTTTTTGTTTCTGTGGATGTGTGTATATTCAACACAGGTTTTTCTTCGTAGTATTTAAAGGCGTCAACAGTTAGTGTAGCGGTAAACTTATTCTTGTTTCTTGTGCAGGGGATTTCTTTTCCGTTAAAGGATATATACAATTTCATATCATCTGTAAGTATCTTTGGAATAAATTGTATTATAAGCTCAGCTTGATTATTTTCCGGGTGAAACTTTCCGCTTTCACATAAAAATTCTGAAAGTAAGCTGTTTTGTTCTTTAAGCTTTGAATCAACATTAGAATAAATAGAATTGATTTGTCCGTTCATCGTTTGTATCTGGTTGTTAAAGCTATTCTGCAAATCATCAATTTTTGTTGATAATTCATTTATTTTATAAAAAGATGCAATAAGTGAAGATATAAGTAAAATAATAACAATAGTCAGTAATGTTGATTTCTTATTTTCTTTCATTGATACACTCTCCTTTATAATGCTATTTCAACTTTAATATAGCATAAAGAGTTTGCCTTTTCAAGTGATAAAGGATGCCGGTTTGTTACAATAATGTAATATGTTAAAATAGTTCGATTTATTGACAATATAGAAAAATTGTAGTACAATACATTAACAATAGTATGTCTAAAAATATACTTGAAATTGAGTTGAGGATATAATATATGGCTAAGTATGATTATTTAATCGTAGGTAGTGGTTTGTTTGGTGCTGTTTTTGCACACGAAGCAAACAAACGTGGTAAAAAGTGCCTTGTTATTGAAAAACGCGATCACATTGGCGGCAATGTTTATTGCGAAAATGTTGAAGGCATTACTGTTCATAAATATGGTGCACACATTTTCCATACAAGCAACAAAAGAGTATGGGACTATGTTAATGGTCTTTGTGAATTTAATCGTTTTACAAATTCACCAATAGCTAATTTTAAAGGTGAAATTTATAATCTACCTTTTAATATGAACACATTTTCAAAGCTTTGGGGTGTAGTTACTCCTGAAGAGGCTCAGCAGAAAATTGCTGAGCAGCGCAGTAAGGTTACAGGGGAGCCTCAGAATCTTGAAGAACAGGCAATAAGTCTTGTTGGAGAAGATATCTACTACAAGCTCATTAAGGGATATACGGAGAAGCAGTGGGGCAGAGATTGTAAGGATTTGCCTTCATTCATCATTAAACGTCTTCCTGTTCGCTATACTTATGATAATAACTATTTTAATGATATGTATCAGGGTATTGCAATCGGTGGTTACAATGTGCTTGTTGAAAAGCTTCTTGAGGGTATAGAGGTTCGTCTTGGTGTTGATTACATTTCAGACAGAGAAAACCTTAATGCTCTTGCAGATAAGGTGCTTTACACAGGTACTATTGACTTGTTTTATGATTATAAATTCGGTAAGCTTGAATACAGAAGCCTTAAGTTTGAAACAGAGGTTTTGGATACACCAAACTATCAGGGTGTTGCTGTTGTTAATTATACAGACAGAGAAACTCCATATACTCGTATAATTGAACATAAGCACTTTGAATTCGGAACACAGGAAAAAACTGTTATTACAAAGGAATATCCTTCAGATTGGCACGAGGGTATGGAAGCCTATTATCCTGTTAATGATGATAAAAATCAGCAATTATTTGCAAAGTATAAGGCACTTGCTGAAAAGGAAGAGAATATTATATTCGGTGGCAGACTTGCCGAATATAAATATTACGATATGGATAAGGTAATTGAATCAGCACTTAATAAGGTTGATGAGATTTTCGCATAATGCGATTAGGGGTATTTGAAATGAGTAATGATGTTAAAATTTCAGTTATTATGCCTGTTTACGGCGTAGAAAAATTCGTTGGTAAAGCAATTGAAAGTATTCAGGAGCAAACACTCAAAGAGTGGGAATTCCTTATTGTTGATGACGGCACTAAAGATAATAGCGGTGTTATCTGCGATGAATATGCAAAGAACGATTCTCGTATTACAGTTATTCATAAAGAAAATGGTGGTGCACCATCAGCAAGAAATGCAGCAATTCCTCTTGCTAAGGGTAAGTATATGTATTTTATGGACTCAGACGATTGGGCAGAGCCTGAAATGCTTGAGGATATGTATAACCTTGCTGAAGCAAACAATGCTCAGTATGTTGTAACAGGTTATTATATAGATACTTATTATTCAGATACAGAATTTGTTTCTCAGGAGCAGTTTGTTGATGATGCGGTATTTACATCACAGAAAGCTTTCAGAGAAAATGCGCATCGTCTTTTTGACCAGAACCTTTTGTATACACCTTGGAACAAGCTTTATCTCTCATCATACATTCTCGAGAAGGGTCTTCGTTTTCCAAATCTTTTTTGGGATGATTTCCCATTCAATCTTAGTGTGATTAAAGATGTTGAAAGGGTAGCGGTTTCAAGCAAAAAGTATTATCACTTTATGCGTGCAAGGGCAGAGAGCGAAACTGCAAAGTATCGTCCTGAAATGTACCAGAAGCGCGAAGAGGAAAATCAATGGCTTGTTGACCTTTATAAGTATTGGGGTGTAGACAGCGCCGAATCAAAGGAGATGCTTGCCCGCAGATATATTGAGCGCTTCATCGGTTGCGTTGAAAATATTACTAACCCTGATTGCAAGCTTAAAACAAAAGAAAAAATAGCTGTTATAAAAGATATGCTTAAAAACCCAAATGTTAAGAAAAGTCTTAACGGTACACAGCCTAATTCATTGTATATGAAGATTATGCTTATTCCTTACAAGCTAAATTCAGCTAGTCTTATTTACATTGAAAGCCAAGTAATAACATATATAAAACGCAATTTTGTTAAGGTTTTCGCTCAGTTGAAAGCTAAAAGATAATTGATAAGCAAAATAAAAAACCTCACTAAGTTTGTTTCTTAGTGAGGTTTTTCTTGTGTGTTATTTAGCTTTCTTTAAGAAGCCTGTTACAAAGCCTAGACCAAATTTAACTAAACCAATAATATCTTTGCTGAATATTGCAAGAAGTGCTACAAATGAAACACTTGAAATAACATATGTTAATACATCATTAAGCGCAAGTGTCACGATAGTTGATTGAATTAAAAGAATAGTAACTGCAATAATTATCTTTTTCTTTTTGTAATTTATTGGCACGATGCGGTTTGTGGTTACTATGCGTGAATACCAAAGCACAAGGTATGTGCATACTGATGCAACAGCAGAGCCAACAATACCAATTTTAAAGCCTACAACAAGAAGAAGGTTTACTGTAAGGCTTACGCAAACACCAATAAGGTTTGTAACAAGAGCCATAGTTGTTTTTTTGTTTGCTGTGTAAATTGAGCCAAGGAATTGTGCAAAGGAGAAAAAGCTGGTAGATACTAATAAGAATGGCATAACCTGCCATGCGTCAAAATATTCCTTGCCAAGGAATATAGAAGTAATTGGCTTACAGAATAGAATAAGGAAGGATGATATAAGCGTTATAACAGAAAAAATCTGGTCATGTATTTCTGTGTAGAAATCTGCAATATCATTTTTCTTGAATTCTTGGTTTGCTGACATCTGCCAGGCTTGAAAGAAGATTGTGACAACAACAGTAAGCAAACTAGGGATTTTATGACCAGCAGCATAAAGACCGTTTGCAGCCTCTCCCTCAACACCTGTGACAATTACACGATCAATAAAGCTTGAAATCCACCAACACACACCATTTGGTATAAGAGGGATTGAAAACCTCATCATCTCTTTAACAACAGGTTTAGTGATTGCTTTAAAGGAGAATTTTCTGTACTTACCAAGAAAAGCGTAAAGAAATACGCAAGATATAAGGTTAGCTAATATGTAGCCGAGCATATATCCGTTTATACCCCATTTAAACACAATAATAAATATTATGTTTAATATTAAAACGCAAACAGTAATAAGTACACTATCTATGGTGTATAAGACAGTTTTATCAACAGCCTTTGAGTATTGAGAAAGCATACTTCTTAAAAAGCCGAAGAATGTGTTTGCTACAACTAACCATACGAATACGGGGTCAACAAATATTGTTGCAATCGAACCGCATAAGCAAAGTAAAATACCACCGATTCCGCATACGACAACGCCTGTAGAGAATACAGCCTTTTTGTCGTAATCCTTTTCCATTGCATACCTGAAAACAGCTTCGTAAATAGTAAAGCAGAATATTGGTATAAGCAGTGAAACAATCGCCTGCATAATGTCTACTGTTCCGTACTCGGCGCTTGTCATAACACGAGTGTAAAGTGGAACAAGGATAATCTGCAAAAGCTTTGAACCGATATTACCTATGGCAAAAAGAATAACATTTTTAATTAAATTTTCATTACGGGAACTCATAGTTTTTCACCTTACTTATTATTTAAAAAGCTGTCGATGAAGTCCATAGAAAACTTCCTATCCTCAGATAACAATGCTCTTTTGGTTGTGAAATCAGGTGCGTCTGTTGTTGGGATGAATTTTTCACCTGAAATATTTCTGTCTGTAAGGGCATATCTTTCTGTTATATCTGAAAGCCTTGATCCTACACCAAGCTTTTCAGAAGGTAAATCGAAGAAGAAGTTCTTTTCAAAATTAATTGAAAAAGCGAGCCCATGGAATGAGTTTGTAACAACATAATCAGCATTCATCATATAACTTAACCAACGGTCAGGACCTGCAGTAAAGTCGTAGTCTGCATTTTGTTTATGGAGCTTTGAGTAGCTGATTGTTTTTATAGGAAGCCCTGTCATTTCTGAAAGCTTCCGGGCATACTCCCAAACCTTATCACTATAGTGAATGGTATATACAAAAATGTAACCGGATTTTGTATAGTTTTGGTCGCTGTAGTTTTTCCATTCCTCCTTATCTAAAAGGAGTGTAGGATCTAAAACAACAGGGGGAGCGGTATTGATGAGTGCATCAATAATGTTTGATGCTGTTTTTTCTCTTACAGATAAGTAATCGAAATCTGCGAACAATTCAGCCATTTTGCCTTTAAGCTCATCATCGACCTTTGAAAGACCAAAGCTTGCGGCATATGCAACTTTTTTTGTGTTTTCCTTTTTGAAATCCCAAAAATAAAACCAGTCATTATTGGTTAATGTGTAATTCCAGACTTGGTCGCTTCCGGTAACAACAATATCATAGTCATTAACCCTGTCTGAACCGAAGGAAAGGTGAGTGTTCCAGAATTTTTTGAAATTGTTTACTCTTTTGACAGCCTCAGGAAGATTGTATAAGTGAGCAAGTGTGTACTTTAAATCAAAGATTTCTGAAAAGTCAAAGATTTTTGATGTTGATTGAATAGCGGGATTTTCATATGGAAGAAAATCAACTGTTGCATCTGAATGATTTAATAAGGTTTTTCTTAATGCAGTAGCCTGCAAAGTTGCACCATAGTTTATTGCCTTTGGAAAGGTTAAGATTCCTATTTTCATAATTATTTACCCATTAATTTCAAATATGTTTTATTTGCCTCTGTATATATTTCGAAATTGTTGTTAATAACATTTTCTTTACCGTTCGTAAGCTTTACTTTTGATTGCTGTAATATTATTTCAGCCCATTCCTTAGGTGTTTTGTCTAATGGAACAAATTTTGTTGAGTCTGTAATATCTGTTTCTGTAGGTACAATATTTGAAACAACACAAGGAACATTACATGCCTGGGCTTCAATTACACATATTCCGAAACCTTCTGCCAAGGATGGTAACACAAATACATCCATTGCATTTAACAGAGTGGCAACATCATCTCTTTCGCCTGTAAAAACGACGGCATCATTTAAATTTAATTCGTCGGCAACCTTGTGGATTTGTTCTCTTAATTCTCCGTCACCAACAAAGAGCAGCCTTGCATTTGGTTGAATTTTTAAAGCTTCAGCAAATGCTTTGAGTAAAAATGCCTGGTTTTTAGCCTCGCAAATTCTTGCAACGTGACCTATAACAACAGTGTCATCTCCAAAACCGAAATCCTTACGAACCTTTTCTCTTATCTCAGCTGACGGATAGAAAATATCTGTATCAACAGAATTATTTACTACAAGGATTTTGTTGTGTGTTGATTTCGGGAACATGAATTTGCCTGCTTCGATAGAACACGCCCAATAATCAGTTGCAAAACTTGGCAAAATGAACTTATTGAAATTGTGTAAATATGGCCCTATAAGCGCTGTTATACGGCTTCCCCAAAATAACTTTGTTACATGGCTATGGGCAATTCTTATAGGTATGTTATGCTTTTTTGCGGATTTTAGCAAATCAATGTTTGTTAACCCGCAATAGTTTCCCCAAACAGCACCATAATCATTATTTTCAAATAATTTTTGAAGTGCTGTTTTGTAGCCGTTGTAATCATCCTTTCGGGAGGGGAGATATACAACGTCGCAACCCATTTCCTTTATTTCTTTTTCTAAAGAAAAGGTATCGGCATGGAACATAAAGTCGAATGTAATGTCATTATGTGTTTTCATAATGCAGCGAACATATTCAAATAGAACACGTTCAACGCCGCCAATCGGATCCTTTAATCCATAAACTAAAACTTTAGTCATTTTTTTCACCCTGTAATGCATCTTTGAATTTCCACAGATTATTTACCAGACCTAAAAGCATCCAGAACATGAATCCGCCAAATGTAAGGTTGAAGAAAAGGTCTGACTGTAAGAATGCGGCACCGGCAAGCATAAGAACAATGCTGCTGAAAATAAGGAATGCTGTGCTAAATCTCTGTTTGAATACATTGTAAAGGATTGTAAGTGCTGTTTTTACCATAATCAAGAAAATTACAATAAAGCCTATAATACCTGTTTCTGCAAGTATTTCAAGGTAAACGTTTGAGATACTGTACCAATATTTCGCCATTGTTGTGTCAGGATTGTGTTCGCGAGCAAATAAATAAATTCCTCGTGGAGAAGCACCGAATATCGGAGCAGATTTGAATATCTCAAGAGCATTGAACCAACGCTCAAGTCTGCCGTTAGAGATGTCCTGCTTACCAAGGTCTGTACGGTCAAGTTTAACAACTGTGTCTCCTTTTTCTGGTTCTGCAGGCTTCTGTGGTGGAAGGAACTGTATTTTGAGACCTGTTTTATCATACCCACCAAAACCAGCTTCGTTATGTGGTTTTACCGTGTATTTGTAATATGTGCCGGATTCTGCGGTTTGGTCCACATATGATGTTTCTTGTACATATCTGTTGAGAGCGGTCCAGTCGGTCCACTGTTCAGCCTTGCCATCATATGTTCTGCGGTAAACAGTGTATCTGTCGACACCTTCAACTGCTTCCCATGTAAACTTAACACCCTTTAATGTGCTTTCAACAGTGGAAAGCGTTGGAGTAGCAGGAAGTTCTATAGAAGGTTTAATAGTTGTATTTTCTTCTGTTACCGATGGTGTAGTTGTTGAATCCTGGTTTTCGGTTGAAGACACTGTTGTTGAAGGTGCTTCTGTTGTTGAAGGTGGGGATGTTGTTTCCGGTTCTTTTTGGAATGGGTTTAATTCGTTTGTGTAGTAGCCTCTTACAACATTTACATCGCCATCTTTATAAAAATCATCGTAATTCTTATGGATTTTTTCGAATTTTTCATATGTCATAGTATTTCTTACGGCAAGCTTAACATATGGAAGTACATTTTTTACTGCGGCAAAAACACCGATATACAGCGAAACTGATAAAACACAGGATATACCGGTGATTACAAGATTCTTTTTGTTTATATTTTTTGCTTTGGATATTGCCATATAGAAAGCAACCCATGCGCTTATAACGATTGTAACAAGCTGAGTTGTTCTTGAACCGGAAAGCACAATGAATGACATAAACATACAGCTTGAAATTACAAGTAATACACGAGGTAAAATCTTTTTTGTTCTTAAGAAGAGGTAAATTGCAAGGATAAGACCTACTGCACAATATACTGCACCATAGTTAGCTTCCTGGAAAACACCCCAAAGACGAATATATTTATTGCTGAAGCCCTGGTTTGTGAATGCACCTGTTGTTTTGTAGAAATCATAGTCTATATCATACAAATACATAGGAAGTGACACCAACATAAGGATAGAAAGTGTAGCAACAATTAATGCAAACAAAATATCGATGTATTTTGGCTTTGTTGACATTAAATGGTAGCCTGTAGGGTAGAGGTAAAAGAAGAAAACAATTGTCCAAAGAATTGCTTTTATATTATCTGTGAAAGCATAGTCCTTGTTGATAAGCGTAGTGATGCCTATTACAACAACAAATGCCGCAAACAGTATAGCATTAGGGAACTTCAGATACTTTTTGTTTGAAAGAAAATTCAAAAACATAAATCCAAAGCAACCTGCAAAAACAACTGCTGAAAAAATGGAATTACCTACATAGATTTTGAGCGGGATAACTTCACGTAATACTGTGTATACTGCGAAAAAACACAAGAAAATGAAGTTGGCTAAATCAATTTTACTTTGCTGTTTTTCAAAAAACTTTAACATACTTATCTCCCTGTTTATTTAAAATATAAAACTTGCAAAGCAAGTAATAATGTAAGAAATTTGTGGGTTTTTAGTTTTGAATATTGCAGAAATGATTTTCATAACAATATTATCCGGAATGTATTTCCCTAATACATCCACGGTAAGTTCGTCGTTCAGAACTAAGCTTATCTGATTGAGCTGTTCATCCTTTGAAAGGTTGGCACTTTTAAGCTTGTTTTTGAGGAAGACGGATACAAGGTGCCTTACATATGCCGCATATATAAGTTGATAGTTTTCCTCTTTGGTCGAGCCAACGGTATTAAGGAATTCGTGCTCTAATAAGTATTTTCTTTTGCAAAGATTGAAAAAGTCCGGGTTGTATGCACTTGCAAGTGTTTCATGCTGAGGCTTTCTGTAGTAATAAAGCTCGTCCGGAATAACATCAATGTAATTTGCTTTAGAGAAAACATGGATGTTGAATAAGAAATCCTCTGTAATGTTTGTCTTTTCGAACTTGACGTCTATCTCTTTTAAAAAGCTTGTTTTATATAATTTATTCCAAACAAATGGGAAAATCTTTGTTTTATTGAGATCAATGAAAACATCACCAACTTCTGCCGGAGTTGAGGTTGAGGCCTTCGCTGGCGAAAGCTTCTCTGCTTTCTTTACGCTACCATTTTTATCCTCAAAAAAACGATTAACACCGAAAACAAGTATTTCAGTTTTCGGGGTAAGCTTACCGGTGATGTTACTTAGCAGCGATGTGTCAAGATAATCATCAGGATCAACAAAAAGAATATATTCACCTTTAGCGAGCTCAAGACCCGTGTTTCTTGCAAAACCAACACCTTGATTTTCTGCCTTGTGCACAACTTGAATACGCTTGTCTGCCGCAACAAACTTATCGCAGATTTCAGGTGAACTGTCCTTTGATTTATCATCAACAAGAATAATTTCAAAATTCTCGTAGGTTTGCTGTAAAACACTATTAACTGCTTGTTCGAGATACCTTTCCACATTAAATACAGGCATTATAACACTGATTAATGGGTTTGACATGAAATCACATCCAATGCGCTTTATTATCCGTAAAATTATATCATACATATACATGTATGTCAATTAATATACATTATATATTGAAAAAAATATATGGTTAATAAAAGCAAAAAAATCGGGGATAATCCCGATTTTTTAGACTTTAATTAATTCATATTCTCTTGTTCCGTAGCCAAGCTCTGAAGCCCGCTCTATTGTGTGGATACCGTTTCGGCTTTCTATTCTTTCTATAAGATGCGGTTTGCCAGGGTCGGAGCAGGCGTACACAAGGTCAATACAAGCCTGGTCAATTGCAATAGGGTCGTGGGAAGCAAGTATACCGATGTCTGCAATGCAGGGATCCTCAGCCTTTGCACAACAGTCACAGTCAACACTCATGTTTTTCATGACATTGATATATAAAATATTTCCGTTAAAGTAGTCAACAACAGAGCTTGCTGCCTCTGCCATTGATTCAAGGAACATATCGTGGTCAGAATTCCAGAAATCATCAGGATTTCCTACACCATGGATATAGCCCTTTCCGTAAGATGATGCAACACCAATCGAAAGCTGTTTTATTGCTCCGCCGTATCCGCCCATAGGGTGACCCTTGAAATGGGAAAGTACAAGCATAGAGTCATAGTTTACAATGTTTTTACCAACATAATTTTTCTTTATTGCTTTTCCGTTTTTGATATCTAATTCTAAATCAGGACCGTCTGCATCAAGAATATCAACATCAAAAAACTTTGTCCACTCGTGCTCTTCCATAAGTTTTTTGTGCTTTTCTGTTGTGTTTCTTGCGCCATTATATGCTGTGTTACATTCAACAACAGTACCGTTAACATAGTTGATTACAGGTTCCCAGAAATCAGCCTTCAAAAAATTCTGATTTCCTTTTTCTCCTGAGTGCACCTTAACAGCTACCTTTCCGGGTAATTCTTTGTTAAGTTTTTTATAGATTTCAAGAACCTTTTCGGGTGTAATTTCTTTAGAAAAAAATACTTTTGATTTCATAATACTCATCCTTTCATCTTTATTGAAAGAGTTCATTTATAATTTATCACAATTATTTTGCGTTTTCAATTAGTAAATATGAAAATCCGGGTGTATTTGTATAGTGTATGGGCGAACGTTTTTGATGTATGATTTACGCTTCTCGCAAATAATTACGGCAAAGCCGTGTATATCATCATTGTGAAAGATTAATACACCTTTGGTGATGAGATACAGCCTTACGGATGATAATATGCTATTGCATTTGCAATGGATAAAAAAATCCAAGTCTTGCGACTTGGATTTTTTGGCAGGGGCAGAAGGACTCGAACCCTCAAGGACGGTTTTGGAGACCGGAATGTTACCATTACATTATGCCCCTATATT
>JAZSCV010000025.1:0-4148 GCA_045530855.1 Acutalibacteraceae bacterium | reverse complement strand
TACTTCTTTAAAATGTCCGTTTTCGTATTGAAGAATAAGTTGTCTTTTATTTGTTTCAGAAAAATTATCCTCGTAAGTGTAAATTATTCGATTTTTTTCAATTTTTACATCGTTTCCCAGCAGATAAGGCGCATCGTATACATCAGTAATATGTTTAATTAGGATATTATTTTTGGTTTCATAAATTCGTGAATAACCACCAAAAAGATCATCGCCACTTTCAATTATTATTGTTGTATCAAATTCGGGATATGTATTCTTTTTTACGGATACATCTGAGGATGATGTAATAAGCATAAAATACATATGGATTAAAACTAAAGGTATTAAAACAATATATGCAAGAAAAAATAATTTCCTGTTTGTTTTCACAGACAACAGTAGTATGACTAAAATTTCGGTTAAGTAGAATAAAAGAAAACCGGTCATATATATAGGAATAATAAGTGGTCTTCCAAATAACAGTAAATCGTAATCTTGGTATAGTAAAATGCACCCTGCAATACCCAAAAGCAAAAAGATGATTGCAAAGATTTGAAAAATAATAACAATATTTTTCTTATTTATGGTTTCCATCGCTGTTCCTCCTTGCGTAGTGATAAATTAACATAAATGTGAGTATACTGTATGCATTTTCTTACAGCAGGAAAGTGAGTATAATTGCACCATAAATACAAAAACAAAAGAAGAAAAAACAAAAACAGGAGAAATTCCGCTTCTTTTCAGGTCGCGATTCATCTTTCCAACCGGCATAGTGATATAGGACTATTGGAGTAAAAGCACATAGTGCAATAATTACCTGAGCAACAATATATTTATCTATAAATTCCTTTGGAATTAATTTACCTATAACATATGTAAGAGCTGTTATTATAAAGTAATTAATTCTGTCCTTTTTGAAAAAAATAGGATTTTTTTAAACATACATGTAACCTGCTTTTTACTGAATTGTTTTGCGATATATTTTGTTAACACAAAATGCGATATAATCGACATGTTGCCGATTACAATATATTTGCTTTTTGCAAATGCGATATGATATAAATCCTTTTTTCTCGTGCCGAAGGCATATATCGCACCGAAGGTATATCGTATCGTCGGATATATCGCGAATCCGCCAGGATTTATATCGCGGCAAAGCAGAGCTTTGCTTATGGAATAACATTCCCTGCGCTTGAGAAAATCTCGTACCACTCCTGTTTTGTGAGCGTAATATCGGCTGCTTTTGCACATTCTAAAAGTCTTTGTGGATTCATTGTGCCTGTGAGTGGTTGCATTTTTGCAGGGTGGCGAAGAATCCAAGCCATAACGATTGTAGATTTTGTAACACCATATTTATCTGCCAATTCCTGAAGCTTTGCATTGATTTCAGGGAAATCAGGGTTATCAACATATACACCCTCAAAGAAGCCGTACTGGAATGGTGACCATGCCTGAATTGTAATATCCTCGTATCTGCAGTATTCAAGTACACCGCCATCGCGGTCAATAGCATTATCTTCACGCATATTAACATAAAGACCCTGCTTTACAATGTGGCAATCTGTAATACTGAATTGAAGCTGGTTTGCGCAAATAGGCTCATCACCTAAATATTTTTGTAAAAGACGCATCTGCATAGGATTCTGGTTTGAAACACCAAAATGCTTAACTTTTCCGCTTTCTTTTAAATATGCAAATGCTTCTGCAACCTCTTCAGGCTCGTAGAGTGTATCGGGACGGTGTAAAAGAAGAAAATCGAGGTAATCTGTATTAAGTCTTTTAAGACATCCCTCAGTTGATTTAATAATGTGCTCTTTTGAAAAATCAAACATTACTTTACCGGGGCAGATACCGCATTTTGATTGAAGAATGATTTTTTCACGCACATCGTCATTCATGCCGATTGCTTTTGAAAAAATCTCTTCGCTTTTTCCACCACCATAAAGGTCTGCGTGGTCAAAGAAGTTAAGACCCTCGCTCATGGCAGTATCAAGAAGCTCCTTTGCTTCTTCAACAGTTTTGTCTGCCATTCTCATACAGCCTACAGCTATAACGGGTACTTCTACTCCGCTTTTTCCAAGTTTCATTGTTTTCATAATATCATCCTTTCAGGATAGTCGCCAGTCTCCAGCTGCCAGTCTCCAAAATTAAAACTGTGAGAGCAAACAGATGTTGAAAAGTTAACAACTAACCAAGTTTTTTTAAAAGGCCATTGATCATTTTGCCTATTTCATAGCATTTATTTAATATTTGTGTTTTTTGTTCTTGCGTTATATACCCTAGTTTTTCCGAAATTACGACCTGTGTTTCTAATTCAGCCAAAGAACCTCTTGCAATGCATAAAAAATTGCCGAATTCTTTATCAGAGTTTCTGTCATGTCCTTCTGCGATGTTGCTTGGTATAGATATAGCAGCCCTTTGCATTTGTGAAACGAGACCGTAAATCTCTTCCTTTGGAAAAATTTTAGTTAGTTTATAAATATCTGTAACAAGCAGAATTGCTTTTTGCCATACAACTAATTCTTTATAATTACTCATAAGTTTTCTCCTTTGATTAAACATAATAATAAAGATATTGGTTTGTTTTTGAATAACTGGTGGCTGGGAACTGGTGACTGGTAACTTGCGATTAATATACTTCACACAAAATCCTTATTCTATCCTTCCTTGTTGTTCCTAAAACTTCCGTGTAACGGAATCTTCCGTATCCCCGCACAGAAATCATTGAGCCGTTTTCGATATTTATAGAATTGCTTTTTGTAAGTTTTCCATTGATGAAAACCTTTTCCCCATCAATAAGTGCAGAGGATTTGCTTCTTGAAATATCATATACACCTGAAATTAACACATCAAGCCTTAAGGATGATACAATAACCATCTTTTCTTTTGGCTGTGGTAAATCTTCTAAGGGTATCTCATTACACTTTTCGCAGCTTACACTTGTATGCCGTACTTTTGTAAGATTATCTGTGATGTAATCTGCAATTGTATCAAGGCAGACAAGATAGCCTTTGTTTTTATTTATAACAATATCACCTATGGTTTCTCTTTTTATACCTAACCCCATAAGTGAGCCTAAAAAGTCACGGTGAGTAAGGTCATCAGCAAATTTTTCTGAAAGGGGTGAAATGCAGATGATTTCAACAGGTGGGCAGGGTGCATAACCAAATTCATTTTCGTTACCGAAGCATACAATTTTTCTTTCGGCATCAGGGTAACCGCCACAAAGGGTGTAGCCGTAGCGTATTTCTTCCTCAAGAAGTGATTGCTCGTATGCATTGAGGAAATCACTGTAAATATATATACCACGATTCTGCGAACGATTGTAAAGCTCACGGAATCGTTTTTTTAATATCGCTTTTTCATCTGCCACTTAATCACCACCTGACCATTTCAGTATAGCATATATAATAGTATATTTCAAACCATAAAAAATCCCCTATGCAGAATGTTCTGCATAGGGAAAACGAATAGTAAATATTACTTATTCAGCATCAGGAGCGTAAAGATCCTTAAGTTTGAGAAGGTGAGCATATCTTTCCTGAGCTGCTTTCTCTGACTGAGCGAAGAGTTCTTCTGCTCTTGCAGGGAATGAGCGAGTAAGAGATGCATAACGAGCCTCATTAAGAAGGAATTCTTTGTATGCGCCTGTTGCAGGCTTAGAATCAAGTGAGAATGGGTTCTTGCCTTCTGCCTTGAGAGCTGGGTTGTAACGGAACATATTCCAGTAACCGCAATCAACAGCCTTCTTCATTTCGTTCTGGCAGTTAACCATACCACCCTTAATAGAGTGCATTTCACATGGTGAGTAAGCAATGATAAGTGAAGGACCATTGTAAGCTTCAGCTTCCTTGATTGCCTTAAGTGTCTGGTTCTGGTCTGCGCCCATAGCGATCTGTGCAACGTAAACATAACCGTAGCTCATAGCGATTTCTGCAAGGCTCTTCTTTGCGATAGCCTTACCTGCAGCTGCGAACTGAGCAACCTGACCGATGTTAGAAGCCTTAGAAGCCTGTCCACCTGTGTTTGAGTAAACCTCAGTATCGAATACCATGATGTTTACATCTTCACCGGAAGCAAGAACGTGGTCAACACCACCGAAGCCGATATCGTATGCCCAACCGTCACCACCAAAGATCCAAACAGATTTCTTTGAAAGGAATTCC
>JAZSCV010000070.1:0-27028 GCA_045530855.1 Acutalibacteraceae bacterium | reverse complement strand
CAAGATTTTTATTACTTTTGGAGGCGTGAGAATGACAAAGGATATGACAAGCGGAAGTATAATGAAAAATATTATACGCTTTTGCTTACCTTTGATGATAGGTAACCTTTTTCAGCAGTTTTATAATATGGCAGATATTATTATTGTTGGTCAGTTCGTGGGTAAAACTGCCCTTTCTGCTGTTGGTTCTGTAGGTTCACTTAACTTTCTTGTTATAGGATCTGTTATTGGCTTGTGTACGGGATTTACTGTGCCTGTTGCACAGCGCTTCGGTGCACAGGATATTCATTCTTTGAAAAAATATATTGCAAACATTATTTATACTACGGGTATACTTGGTGTTGTAATAACAGTTGCTGCTGTGCTTATGACACATCCGCTTTTGAAGATACTTAATACTCCTGCTGAAATTTATGAGGATGCATATAATTATATAGTTATAATTTTTGCGGGCATTGGCGCAACTATACTTTATAACATTCTTGCAAGTATTGTAAGAGCTTTGGGTGACTCTAAAACACCATTGTATTTTTTGCTTTTCTCATCAGTTTTGAATATTGTTCTTGATGTTTTATTGATTACTAAATTTCATATGGGTGTAAGAGGTGCTGCGGTTGCTACTATTGTTTCGCAGTTTATATCAGGTGTGCTCTGCTTTATATATGTAAAGAGAAGCTTTCCTATATTACATATTACAAAGGAAACGAGAGCGTTTGATTGGGGATGTGTTAAAAATCTTATTAAAAATGGTATTCCTCTTGCTTTGCAGTTTTCAATAACTGCTGTTGGCTCTGTTATGCTCCAATCCTGTGTTAACGGACTTGGTGCAGATGCAATTGCGGCTGTAACAATAGGTGGCAAAACACAGCTTATGATTACCCTTCCTTCAGAAACTATTGGCGCTACAATGACTGTTTTCTGTGGTCAGAATCTTGGTGCAGGTAAATTGGACAGAATTAAAAAGGGTGTAGGCAGAGGTGTGATACTTGTGGGTTTCTACACTGTTATAGGCTTCTGTGTAGCAAGATTTTTGGGTCCGTATATTTCACTTTTATTTATAAGTGGGGGAGAAACAGGCATTATTAATCTTGCACAGCAATATATTAATGTAGGTAGCTACTTCTACTTTATTCTTTCTGCGTTGTTTCTTTTCAGAAACTCTATCCAGGGTCTTGGCTATAGTTCTGTTGCAATGTTTGCGGGTGTGTTTGAGCTTGTGGCAAGGGCAATTATGGGCTTTGGTTTTGTTAACTCATTGGGATACGATGCCGCTTGTATCGCAAACCCTGTTGCCTGGATAGCTGCAGATGTATTCCTAATTCCGGCGTTTTTCGTGGTTGTTAAGAAGATAGAGAAAATAGCAAATAGCAAATAGCAAATAGCAAATAGCAAATAGCAAATAGCAAATAGCAAATAGCTGTGTACTAATGGCTAATGGATAACCGCTATCCGTTCTTTTACACTTTGCACAAAGAGAGTGAGCATCTTATGTTAGAAATTGCCAAAGATTAAATATTTAGTAATTTTTTACAAAAAATGTGTTTACAAACAAAAAAACCTGTGCTAATATATAGCTGTAAGTTACGGAACGGTTACGGAAATATCTGAAACGGTTACGCTCCGTTAATTAACACAATATAATTTATTTTGAAAGGGGTTCTTTAAATGTTTAAGTTTTTAAAGAGCAAGAAGGGTTTCACCCTCGTTGAATTAATGATCGTTGTTGTTATCATGGCTATCCTCGTTGCAGTTGCTGTTCCGATTTACTCAGCAGTTACAGCTAACGCAAGAAAGAAAACATGTATCGGTAACCAGAGAAACATTATCTCTCAGATTAACAACTCAGTTATGAGTGATCCTGCTATTCTTCTTCTTGACACAGCAGATGAGGAAGCAACTATCGTAATCGCAACAAATGCTAATGGTGATGGTGTTGATACTGTTACAGATAACGGCGTATTTGCAGCTGGCAAGTTTGAGTCAATGTTCAATGAAACAAACCGTCCATACTGCCCAGAAAAGAGCGGTTCTCTCACAGTTACTGTTACAGCTGGCGCTGATGCAGGTTCTTGCAAAATTAAGGTTGAGTGTGCAAAGGGTCACGTTGCTGCATAATTTAAGTTTAGTTTAATAAAAACTCTCGGAGTAATCCGGGAGTTTTTCCCTTTTATACTACGATGAATAATAACATTTATAATAAAAGTACAAAAAACTATTTACAAAAATTAACATGTGTGCTATAATTTTCCCGTCAAAGTTTCGTTTTTTTCGCGAAAGATATATGGAGATGATTTAAATGTTTAAGTTTTTAAAATCTAAAAAAGGTTTTACTCTTGTTGAGCTTATGATTGTTGTTGTGATTATGGCAATTCTTGTTGCAGTTGCAGTTCCGATTTATTCTGCTGTTACAGCTAATGCAAGAAAGAAAACCTGCCTTGGTAACCAGCGCGAAATAGTTTCACAAATTAATAACCATGTTATGACTGCACCTGAAATTATCTCTTTAACAGACAGTTCAACTGCAACAATCAGAATTACCACCAATGCAAATGGTGATGGTGTTGCTGAAAATGGCATTACAGGCATAACAGATGTATTTACCTCAGAAGCTGTCTTTATGGATATGTTTAATGATGATAATTTCCCATTCTGCCCCGATAAAAACAGTTACCTTGATATTGCTGTTACAACAGGTGTTGATGATGGTTATGTTATAGTTGCAATTACATGTAAAGATACAACACATATTAGCAACTAATTGAAATTTTAAAGACTATAGCTTACGGGTTTGTTTGATGTATCCGTAAGCTTTTTCTTTTTGTTTAAAAATATTGCTTTTGGTTGTTAAGTGTGGTAGTATATAATATAGTATGAGGTGATATTTATGATGTTCTTCAGACTTTTAAAATCTAAAAAAGCGTTCACTCTTGTTGAAACTATGATGGTTGTAGTTGTTATGGGTATTCTTACAGCTGCGGCTGTGCCGATTTTTGTTTCTGCATACCAGGCAGAGGCAAGAAAGGATTGCCACAATCAGCGTGTTGTAATAGAAACACTTGTTAAAGAGGCTATGACAGGCATGCTTGATAGTGGCGCAAAGCAATACAGAAGAAGAACAGACGGTACACTTGTTACACCGAAGGTTGCATGGATAAATTTCACAAAAGTGCAGTCTGACCACAAAACAACATACATTGCAGATGATATTGATAATAATGGTGACGATACTTACAATGGTCAGGAATGTTTTGTTCTTATTCAGTCTCAAAAAATCCCCGGTAAAATCGCCTTTACTATGAGTGATTTAAGAGGTGGCTACAGACCAACACATTTAAAGGAATACAAGGATGGCTGTGAACAAGGCTATTATTTAAAAAAGAAAAAGCTTGAGAATGTTGAGTTTTACACTTACCTTGCCAACCAGGAAATTCCTGCTTGCCCGTTTTCTGACCCTGATAAGCCTGAAAAAACATACTACTACTATATTTTTGCAGATGGTACAGTGCTTTGCTCTTGTCCGGAGTGCCACGAATAATATTTTTCATAGGTGAAAAAATGAAATTAAACGAAAACTTTATTTTGAAAACTATTGCAGGATCACCTGTTGTGGTGCCTGTTGGTGATGCTGTGAACACCATTAAGGGCATGATTACACTTAATGGCCCCGCAGAGGTAATTTGGAAATGCCTCGAAAAAGGAAATGAGTTCGAAGAAATACTTCAACAACTCAAAGTTAAATACGATGCACCCGAAGATATTCTCAAAAAAGACCTTGAGGCATTTTTAGAAAAACTCAAAAGTTTTAACATTGTTGAAGAATAAAATGGCAAACAAACTTAATTTAGATATGCTTCTTCCGTTTGTTGAAGAAGCCTTTAACAGAAACACAACATTTAAAATTCCCGTTACGGGAACAAGTATGAATCCGCTTCTTTATGAGAAGCGTGACTTTGTGCTTATTGAAAAGCCTGTTTTCCCTTTAGAGATTGGTGATATTCCTCTTTACAGAAGGGATGATGGCCGCTTTGTGCTTCACAGAATTGTAGACATAGATGAAAAGGGCTATGTAATGTGCGGTGATAATCAATTTATCCTTGAGCAAGGAGTCACAGATAAAAATATTATCGGTGTTGTATGTGAAATGAACATCAACGGAAAAAAGATAGCAGTTGATGACCCTGAATATATAAAGCACAAAGAAAAATATATTAAAAATGCATATAACAGATACCCTTTAAGGCGGCTTAGATATAATTTGAGCAGGTTGATAAAATGAAAGAAAACCAAAACACAATTGATGAAGTTATTTCTGTTGGCAATGTGATTGTCGGCATATTAAAAGCAGAATTAGCAGGTGGTGAATTTTCACTGCCTGCTGATGTTGATTTTAGCAAACTGTATACACTTGCAGATGTGCATAGGGTAACTCCACTTATTGCAGGTGCTGTTTTAAAATGTGATTTTGCACCTGCTGAGGTTAAAGCTAAATTTAAAAAAGAGCTTTTTAAAATTTCTATGCGTTATGAAACACAAATGAAAGAAAAGGAAGTTCTTTCACAGGTTTTTACAGAAAATAATATTAAGCATTGCTTTTTGAAAGGCCATAAGCTTTCAAAATACTATAAATTTCCTGAACAACGTTTTATGCTTGATATGGATGTTTATGTTGATAGCGAAAAAATAGCTCTTGCAGAAGATATACTTAAAAGCAGAGGATATGAAAAAAATTCTGTTGCAGATGATAAGGATATTGGTTATATTAAAAAGCCGTTTTTAAATATAGAAATACACAAAGAATTAAAATATGATTACGATAAAGGCTATGAGTATTACAAAAGCGCCTTTTCAAGATTAACTGCTGTGGACGATACCTGCGAGCTTAATATGACAAATGAGGATTTTTACGTTTATATACTTTCTCATTCTGCTCACCATTTTGCTACAGCGGGCACAGGGATAAGAAATGTGTTAGACCACTACCACCTTAAAAATCAATTAAGACCTTTATGTAACGATAGTGTTTTGAAAGATGCACTTCAGATTACAGGTCTTACAGATTTTGATAACAGAATGAACAAGCTTTGCGATATGTGGTTCTGCGGTGCAGAGGCATCTGAGGATATGCAGGAAATGGCAGAGTACATAATGCTTAGCGGTGTTTTTGGTAATAAAACAAATTATTATTTAGGTGGTATTCTGAGAGGGGATTACGGATCAAATAAATCGTCTTTCTTGTTAGCGAGGTTGTTCCCTTCAAGGGCAAAAACCCAGGATAGATATCCCATTCTGAAAAAATTTCCATTCTTGTTACCAATTATATGGGTAATAAGAATCTTTAGTGCGATTTTTCAAAAAAAGAATTTTGCAGCTGAACTTGACAATGCAGGCTCCGTTTCACAAGATGAAAAAGATGAGTTTGTTGATTTTATAAAGAAAAATGGTCTTTAATTTGTCAAAAAGTATTGTAGTTATTTTTAAAATATGATAAAATAAACTACATATGAATAGTAAAAGGAGAATTTCAATGGCTTACGAAGAAAAAAGAACTACCGAAGAAGAAATTGGTCTTGAGTTTATATTCAAATTCATGCGCCAGCTTATTTCTAAATGGTGGCTTATATGTATCTTTGTTGTAGTATTTGCTGTTTCAGGTTTCGCAATTGCAAAGCTTACATACAAGGAAAGCTACACATCAACAATCATTTTTAATGTTTCTAACAAGGATAGAGATATTGCCGGAGCAGCCGCAACATATATCACGGCAAGTGACGCTCAGGCTGCTACATATATTGCTAACAACTTTAAAACACTTCTCTTGCGCGGTAACGACTTTGTTACTAAGATTCAGGAAACCGTTAAAAGCACAACAGGTCAGGAGTTCACCAAAGATCAGATCAGAGGTATGATTGGTATCGAAATCGGTAACGAAACAACTCTTATCAATGTTTCTGTTAACAGTGCAGATAAAGATACAGCATATGCTGTTTCAACTGCTATTCAGAGTGTTTATAATGACATTGTTAAGGATGCATTCCCAACAGCGAACATTACTGTTGCCGATAGCGCTACAAAGGCAGAGCTTGCATCTGACTCGTCTACACTTATTTATACAGCAATTGGTATAATTTTAGGTGCGGCACTTGCAGTTGTTATTATTCTTATTACAGATAAGGTTCAGAACAAGCTCCTTTCAACTGAAGATATTAAGAATAACTTCAATGTTGATATTCTTGCAACTGTTTCTAACATTAAATCTAAAAACAAACACGACCGTACACGTCTTCTTATTACAGACAGAAATGTAGGTCTTCCGTTTATTGAAACCTTTAAGCTTATAAGAACTAAAATTGAAAACGCAAACCACAAAAAAGGCTTTTCTGTTTTTGCTGTTACAAGTTCGACTGAGAGTGAAGGCAAAACAACATGTTCTTCAAACATTGCTCTTTCTCTTGCAAAGAGTGGTAAGTCAGTTCTCCTTATTGACGCTGACCTTAGAAAGCCGGCTGTTTGTAAAACACTTGGTGTTTCTCTTGAAGACGAAAAGGGTATTTACGATATAGTTAACGGCAACAAGACTTTTGAGGAATCTGTTAAGTACATTGAAAGATATAACCTTTACCTTCTTGTTGCATCTGCAGCAGTTAATGACCCATCAGAAACACTTGCTTCTGCAGGTATGGCAAAAATTGTTGAAACTGCTAAAGCAAACTTCGATTATGTTATTATCGACTGTCCTCCTGCAGGTGTTGTTGCTGACGCGGCTATCGTTGCAAACTATACAGATACAATGATTTTCGTAACTGCAGAGGAAAGAGTATCTCTCCGTCAGATTGAATACGCTTTAAGCGATATTATGACAACAAAGGCAGATATCTTAGGTTGTATCTATAACCGCGCAGGTACAGGTACACTCAGACTTGCATCCGCAAAATCAGGCGGTTACTTCTCAGGTAGATACGGCGGATATTACGGTTCATCTTATTACTATGGTAGCCGTAACAGTAGCTACTACTATGGTGGCTCAGGTAAGAAACACCATCGTCGTAGCAGAAAAAAATAAATTATCCACAAAATTAATCCCCGACACAATCGTGTCGGGGATTTGCTTTTTATTGCGTTTTGTATATGATTTGAATTTATTCCACTTCGTTAATTTTATTGTCAAGTGTTTGGGGCAAAAGTTGTATGTATTCCGGCCATGTACCATCTTGCTCTCTGGTTTCATCAATTACTTCGGTTCGCCAATACCAATGACCATCGTATTGACCAATTGATAATGTTGCATAAACCACACCATCGTTACTGAGTTTGTATATGGTTCCGAGTTTTGTGAAATCCTCAAAATATACAGCAAGATCCATTTCATTATTATCTAAGCTGTAAACAGTAGTTGCTTCTGTTGGTGTTACTTTTATTGGGAGGGGGTCCGGCTCTTTTTCGTCAATAGTATCTATGAGAATGTACCATTTGTAATTGTTATCATTTGCATAGTAAGTATTGGCTTCGTCTATTTTGCTCTTTTCACAATAGAGATCTCCGCAATTCCATATTATGTCCCACTGAGGACTTTCAATTGGATATATGCCGTCCGGATCTTTGATACTATCAAATTCTTTTACATTATAGTTGTAAAAGAATATGTTGCTTGGGTATTCTAAAGGTGAATATTGAGTGCCATTATATCTCATTATATCTCCGTTGACGTCTGTTTGTTTACCGCATCCTGATATTAATAAAGAGAATGCAGTAAAAACACATATAAGAGTTATTAGATTATGTAGCATATAAAGTCTGCTTTTCATTTTGTTAATTTATTCCATTCGTCTGATTATTTTTTGTGAGTAAACAAACTGTTTCCACGTGAGCGGTTCTTGGGAACATATCCACAGGCGTTACTTCTTTTACAATGTATTGAAGCTCTGCAAGCCTTTTGGCATCTCTTGCTAAGGTTGCAGGGTCACAGGAAACATAAACTATTTTTGAGGGGTTTATTCCTGCAACGGTCTTTAAAAGCTCTTCACTACAGCCCTTTCGCGGTGGGTCAAGTATGATTGTTGCAGGGGTAATATTTTCTTCTTTAAGCTTTTGTGCAGCCAGTTCTGCATCTGCACATATAAATCGTGTGTTTGTGTAGCCGTTTATTTGTGCATTTACTTTAGCATCCTCAATTGCTTCGGGAATTATTTCAACACCGATAATCGATTTTACCTTAGTTGCCATAGAAAGTCCGATTGTACCCGCACCGCAATAAAGGTCAAGTATATCATCAGTTTCCTTAGGGGCTACGTATTCTGCGGCTTTTTTGTATAAAAGCTCTGCACCATCTCTGTTTACCTGGTAAAAGGAGAGAGGAGATATCTTGATTTTCACATCACAAAGCACGTCTGTAATGTAGCCGTCGCCATAAAGAACCGTGTAGTTGTTGCCAAGCACAACATTCGTATTTAAGCGGTTTATACTTACAACAAGTGTTTTAAAGCCGTCAATTGCCTTTAATGCATTAATAAGGTCATTTTCATAGGGGAGAGAGACTCCGTTTATAACAACGCAGACCATTATTTCGCCGGTTTTAAATGCTTTTCTCAGGTATATGTGACGGATTAAGCCTTTACCTATTTCCTCGTTATAAACAGTAATACCGTTGTTATTAATCCACCTTCTGAAGATTTCGATAATATTTGAGAAATCAGTTGGTTGAAGTAAACAATCGCAGCCGTTAATTACCCTGTGGCTTTTTTTTGCGTAAAAGCCGATGTTTAAAATACCATTTTCGCGTTTGACAGGGTATTGTGCTTTGTTGCGGTATCTTGAAATCTGAGGAGAAGGTATTATTGGCTTGAATACGGGTGATAAACCGCCTATTCTCTCAAAGGCATCCTTTACCTTCTGCTCCTTAAGATGCAATTCTTCCTCGTATGTTATGTGGCTGTAGGAGCAACCGCCACAAGACTTGAAACTTTCACACTCAGGCTCGATTCTGCTTTTTGATGGCTTAAGAATTTTTATTGCTTTACCTATAGCATATGTTTTCTTGGCTTTGATTATATGGCAAAGAATTTCGTCACCAACAGCAACGTTTTCTACAAAAATTGCCTGACCATCGTATTTACCTACACCGCCACCCTCAGAGGTATAACCGGTTATATTCAATTTGAATTCATCATTTTTATTAACCATTTTTTATATCCTCAACTGCTTGCTTGTATTCCTCAAAGGTCAAAAAGGTATTTAATACCTGTAATAATGTGTTTGATGTAAGTCTTTCGGGTAAATCGAGGTGTTTAAGAAGTTTGACCCTTAAAGCATTACTGTCTCGCTTGCCGGAAAGACCATCTTCATATAAATCTGTTTTGGTGATTTCTCTTTTTTCTTTTTCTTCTACGGTTTCACAGAAAACACCTGCTTTTTCTAAAGCAGAAAGAATGGTTTGAGCATCAACGCCTTCGACACCTAATTTCCCCTCTTTGGAAGGCTCTGTTTTGCGTTTTTCCTTGCCGAATATATCGGGTATATATGCGTTGATTATTTGCTCTGCAGGTACCATACCGCGAATGAACGAGCGTATTTTAAAGCCTGCAGAGTCGCTGTCTGTTAAAATCAGCAGACCTTTTGTTGCGGCAAGCTTTCTTATAAGCTTTTGCTTTTCCTTGTTATTAAAAATGCCGAAGCCTTCGGTCTCGATAATTACTGCATCCAAAATAGAGGAAAGCTTTATTTTATCGTAGCGCCCCTCTACAATTACAACTCTATCAATTTTAATCATTATAATCGCAACAACCTTAAAATAACTTCTTCTAAGACTATTTTACTATCTTCATTTGTGGATTTAAGCCGTCTGTCTGCATCAGATAAAACATCCAAAGCATTTTTTAACTGCGTAATTGAAAAGCGTGAGCCATCATTTGCTGCATTATCAAGAGTAAACATTTTTGTTTTGTATATATTACCTGCAAATTCATCTGCAAGCCTGGAATAAGGCACATTAGCCTCTTTTGCCGCTTTAACCCTGTACATATCAACAAAGGATTTAGAAAGCACACTAAGTATAACAACAGGTTCTTCCCGTAACTTGAAAAGATTCTGCAGATTTTCGTACGCCTGGTCTGCTTCTCCGCGGCAGACCATTCTTGAAAGCTGGAAAATTTTGGCTTCAACAGACACGATGACTGTTTTATCTATATCGTCTTTTGTTATTTCACCCGAGCCTTTATAGGAACAAACCTTGTTTAATTCATTCTGGAGTGTTGCCATATCTTCACCAACAAGGCCTACCATATATGAAGCGCATTCTCTTGAAAGAACACAATCTTTTTTTGTTGCAGATGTAACAAGAAGCTTTTCCAGAGCAGAGCGTGTGCGTTTATCTATTTTAACACAAGCACCAACACCATCGATAGTTTTAAGAACCTTTGCCCATTTTGAGTTTTTTTCGTCAACATCAATTGTATCCATCCAGAAAACAAGCAAAGAGCTTTCCGGTATATCGGAGATTACTGTTTCAAATTCACTATCGACCTTACCGCGGTCACCAATAAAATTGTTAAGAGGGTAATCCTTAACAAGAGTGCAGGTGTAATCGCTCATCATAGGAAATGATGAGATACAATCGTATATTTCATTTAATGATGTTTCTTTGCCGTCAAGTTTTTTAAGGTTAAAGTCCTCAAAATCCTTTGAAACGGTTTTACTGCAAATCATAGAGGAGTAGTGCTGTTTAAGGTAGCCTTCGTTACCATAAATAATGTAAACTCTTGAAAAATCTCCGCTTTTGATTTGCTTTTTTAATGTTTCTTCATTAAACTGTGCCATAAAAACTCCTTGTTTTTATATATAAAAGCTTGTGCTTCCGTCTTTGCCTGTAATGTGAAGTGCCTTGCAGCTGTCCTTGAGCCTTTTAGCCTTTATAAGGTCATAGCTACTGTCAGCGCTCAGTATAACAGTTTCTGCGTTATTGGGGATTGTATCGGGGATTTTTGTGTTAAATACAAAAGCATCACATTCTTCAACAGAAACATATTTACTGAAATCAGTATCACCATAAAGATGCACATAGACAGTTTTTTCATTACCCCTTATTATAGCATATTTTATACTGTTTGTGTCAACGATTTCTAAAGTTATTTCATCAGATAACGTGATTTTTCCTGAATTGGAAATAGTGGTGTTTTGAGGGGTTTTCGCCTTAAAGGATTTTGCGAGTTTATATACTCCTGTAGAAATAATTGTTTCTTTTGGTGCATAACTGTCAACTATTACAGTAAGGTTGTTTACCGAATCTTTAGTCAGATAGGTAGAAGTATAGGCTGTTAATGTTTCACTTGTTGCTTTAGGTAATGCATTGTATGTATCTGATGTTATTAAAGAAGAACTGTTTTCCAAATATGCATACTGTAAGCCTGAACGGATTACAAGCTGAATATTATTTCCTGCGCTGGAAATTGTAATACTGTTTTTGTGGACAGGAGAAAATACAGGGAATAGAACAGATGTAATTAATACAACTGATATTGCAATAGCAGAAAGTGTAATAATATATTTCTTTTCTTTGGCTTTATATGAGATATATCCAAAAAGGCAAACAACAGAACAAATTATAAGAGCAACATTGAAAAATTCCTTGTGTACGGGAATTGTGGAGAATTTGTATTTAGAAATTTTTTCTGATAAAGCTATTACAATATCTAAAATGAATTGTGTGATTTCGAAAAGGAAAATGCAGATATTTTTAATGAATGGTATATTTATAAAAGACGAAGTGACTGAAATTATACCGCTAATCATTCCGTAAAAAGAAAGCTGTACACAAAGTATATTACTTATGGGCGCTACAAGACTTAAAACGCCAAAATACTGTGCGGAAACAGGAAGTGTAAAAAGACCTGCAAAACAGCTTATTAATAGAGAAGATAAAAGTGAATTTAATATTCTTTTGATTGGGGTTATTGGTATTTCTTTAATTATGGTTGCGATTTTTTCATTGTAATTGTTTGCTAAAATTACACCTAAGGTTGCTGTGGCAGATAACTGAAAACTTATGCTTGAAACGGTGTATGGATTCATTAATAATATCAAGGTAACTGCAACACCAAGTGAATTTAATCCATCAGGCATACGTTTAAAAAGGGGTGCAGATAAAATAATTGCCATCATAAAGGATGCTCTCATTACAGATGGCGTAAAGCCCGAAATAATGCAGAACAAAACAAGAAATGCAAGGCATATTATGTTTCTTGCTTTTTCAGGGATTTTAAAGGCTGAAAGAAGCGAAATAAGAAGTCCGCACCACAAGGATGTGTGTAAGCCTGAAACAGCCAACAAATGTGAAATACCGCAATTTCTGAAGCTTTTTGTAATAGAAGTGTCCATTGAAGCGCTACCACCGAAAAGCATACCCTTCAATAATCCGCCCTGATTTGTATTCATATATAAATCAATTTTATCCGAAATAATTTCTTTAAGCCTCAGGCAATAGTAGTATGGCGTTTTATTGCATTGCCAAAGCACATCACATGTAATATCGGTTGCAGTAAAGAAAATGTCATCAGAATTTTCCTGCAAATTGTAATCAGCTGAATTGCTTGTGGGTGCGGTTATATAAGCCTCAGGAAGTGTTACATAGTCAAAAAGCTTAACACTATCGGAAAAATCACCTTGTAAAAGTATATTGATTTTTACATCTGCATCTTTGGCGCCGATTTTATCTGCCTTAATAACAAAACGGGTTTTATCTTCTGTTACAGTTGGTGTTGTAATAACCTTTGCGCAAATAGTTTCGCTTGAATTGTGGTATTGCATATAAGGAGAGAGCTTTGTTTTGTTGTAACCGAAAAATGATAGGGTGCAAAGGAGGGTAATAATACATATGGCAGGTATAACAATGTGCTTTCGTAAGCCGAGCTTTTTAATAGAATATAAAATTAAGACCGATACTGCTAATACAGGTAACGCGATTGATGCAATCTCAAAGGATGTTAAGAGAAAGCATAAAATAACAGCGGTTATACCTGTAACGAGCATCGGTCTTTTCATCTTCAGTACCTACTTAAGCTGGGATTTTTAGCCTGCAGGCCATGTGAAGCTTCTGCCTGACATAAGGTGGAAATGAATATGATGCACCGTCTGGCCGGCACTTGGTCCACAGTTGTTTACAACGCGGAAGCCATCACTGAAATTCATATCCTTAGAAAGCTTTGCGATTACTTCAAAAATATGAGCAATTACAGCGCTGTTTTCCTCAGTAACTTCAGCGGCAGAGGAAATGTGTGCTTTTGGAATTACAAGAATGTGTGTTGGTGCCTGAGGCTCAAGGTCATTGAAAGCAACAACAGTATCGTCCTCGTAAACCTTCGTTGCGGGAATTTCTCCATTTGCGATTTTACAAAAAATACAATCCATAAAAATACCTCCCTGTGTTTAATAGATTAATTATAATGTAATTTATATGATATTTCAATACCCATTGGGAAATAGTTGAAATGATAATAAAACACAGAACACCTCGTAATGAGGTGTCCTGTGTTTTGACTTTATGAAACTATATATATGTAAATCTTAAAAGGTTTGACTCTGCGCTTGGCAGGGGAGAGCCAATAATCTTTTAAGAGTAATACCGAAAAAAGAAGGTTAAATATTTTTGATTATTTACCTTCGTTGTTGTAAAGACCGTTAAGCTTTATAATCTTTACGATTTTTCCCCAAGAAAGACCTTTTTCTTCTTCGATCTCTTTGAGAAGGTTGTTTCTGATTTCACTGTAATCGATCATTGCTTGTGTACTCCTTTCCGTTAACTTACAAGCAAAGTATAACTGAATAGTATAAAAAAGTCAAGTAATATTGCACAAAGTATTTGCGTCACATTTGTGCAATATGCACAACGCGATGAGTGTCGGTTTTTGTCTGTTGAATATACAAAACAACAAAAAAGCCTGCAAAACTTTTGGCAATATTGCACAAACGAGGCATCTGTTTTTGTAGCAAAATGATGGTGGGAATTTGTTGTCTACATTAATTTCTTTAAAAGTTTGTTGAATTTTTTTAAAGAAAAAGCCATTGAAAATCAACGGCTTTCAATCAACTATTCACTTTTAGCTATTATTTAGAGTAATTCGCGCATAAATAATCCGTTTGTTTTCGGACCGATAATATTTTTCTTTTTGGTGAAGCTTTCAAATATTTCAATACATTTCTCTTTTGTTTCAACTGTGAAATAAAGCGTTGCAAAATCTAACATTGAAAGATTTTTATCACCAATATAAAGGGGTACACTATTGTGAAGGGTTGAGTATTGTTTGTTATGACATAAAAGAGGAAATCCAATGCCTTTTCTGTCTTTTATAGTGGTTTTTCCGTTGCAATCACCACAGCCTGATAAACTCTTTTGAGGACAAGACCTGAGCAACATCAATGGCAAGTAACCATAAATATATGCACCTCTTTGTATATCACCGCCAAGATTTTTAAGTGCTTTTTCAGAAAGCTCAAAGGAGAGTGTTGTGTCACATAATCCCAGACTTTTATATGTGCTCAGAGAATCTGTGTTTGTGATGTTCAAGCCGTGGCTACCGTGTAGAATAAAGCCTTTATCCCTTGCGATTTTTAATGCGCCTATATTAGAACAATAAGCCCGATTAATACCAAAGTTTTTGATTTTATCAAGGATAGCGCAAATATTTTCTTCGTTATGGGGATAAATAAGAGCGGGAAGTTCGGCTATAATTCTGTGTTTGATTTTCTCGATTTCATTTTTGTTTTTTGTGATTTCATCAACAGATAATATTATAAATTCAGCAGAATCGAAAGCATCAGAATATTGGGAAAAGCTTTCTAATCTTACGCGGATTTTTTGCTGATGAGCCGGGTAATATAAAGAGGATTTTTTCGGGGAAACAGAGAAAATTTCTCTGTCAACATATGTTAATTTGTTTTGAAGAAGTGATGCAGCTTGACGCCTTAAAAGATTGATTTCTGATGCGGAAATAGTTAAATTACAAGGGTTTTCAAAGGAGAAATTCTGTAAAAAGAAAGGTGTTTCACCAAGCTTTGATGCGTTCCTTTGAGCAATCTCCTGTGAAAGGGGAGCGGTGCGTGGAGCTTCACCAACAGCACCTGTAACAGATACCTTTTTGCCTTGTGCTTCCATCTGAAAAATGGTAGGATTACCATCATTCAGGGAGAGTGATATATCAACACCTATGGGGTGTATATCGGTTTTATAAAGCTGCTCCAAGGACTTTAAAACATTGTTTGCTGATGTTACATCTTCCTTGTTTCTGTAGCCAAACATTGTAAGGTCTCTTTTGCCTTTTAAATAGCCGTCCGTAAAGCCGTTTCTTGAGAAAACAGAGCGTAATGTTTCTTTGTCGTATGGTTTGTTGTCAATAGCATTTTTAAGGCTTGATACAGCGGCGGCAACATATTCGGGGCGCTTCATTCTTCCTTCAATTTTGAAGGACTCAACACCAATGCTTTTTAGCTCATTTATGCTGTTAAGGTATGACATATCTTTAAGTGAAAGTGCATATTCACGGCCGTGGCGTGATACCCAATTAAGTCGACAACCCTGGGCGCACAGACCTCTGTTACCGCTTCTTTCACCAAGCATTGCGGAAAGGTAGCAGTTACCTGAGGTAGCCATACAATGTGCGCCGTGGACAAATACTTCAAGCTCAACATCAACAGCTTCGCGGATTGTTTTGATTTCAGCTAAGGAGAGCTCTCTTGCAAGCACTACCCTTGAAAAGCCAAATTCTTGCAAAAGCCTTGCGCCGCTTGTGTTGTGTACAGCCATTTGCGTTGAGGCGTGCAATGGTAATTGTGGACAAATTTGCTTTACAGCATTTGCTACTGCAAAATCCTGCACAATCACAGCATCAGCACCGCTTTTGGCAATTTTTTCGATAGTATCATAAATGTCTGTAAGCTCTTTGTCAAAAATCAATGTGTTGAGTGTAATATACACCTTAACATTGCGTAAATGACAGTAATCAACAGTATTCTTGAGTGTGTCAGCAGTAAAGTTTTCCGCATTTCGTCTGGCATTGAAATTGCCTGTGCCTAAGTAAACTGCATTTGCTCCGCACCTGACTGCTGCTTTTAATTGTTCTTCGGCACCTGCGGGTGCAAGGATTTCAAATTCTTTCATAAAATCAGATGTTTGTTATAATTTTTTCTTTTTCTGTTCGTACTCGTAAAATGTCACCCTGTTTTACATCGATATCGCAAGCAAGGGTAAGTATTTCCTGAGGGTGGCAAGCGGTTTCACAGCTTTCACCATATTGATTTGTAATTTCTGTACAGGTGAATTTCATACCTATTGAGTTTGGTGAAAGTACCTCTATTGTGTCACCTTTTTTGAAGAAGTTTCTTTGTTGGATTTTCAATTTTCCGCCAACACAATCCTCTAAGGCTACGCCTGCAAAGGTGCAATCCCAATGATAAAGGCCATCGTTTTTATGCTCGTGAACAAGATTACCGAAGTAAAAGCCACTATTATACGGGCGGTGGCTTATGGCATTTAATTCGTCCTCAAGAATTTCCATAGGTGCAGTCTTGTCTATAGCATGTCTGTAGGCATTAACAACGTGAGAAACATAGTATTCTGTTTTCATTCTGCCTTCAATTTTGAATGAGTCGACACCTGCCTGGGAAAGCTTATCAAGAAAGCTTATTGCTTTCATATCGTGAGATGAAAGTAGTGCGGAATGGTCGTCGTATTCCTCAACCTTAAGATATTCGTTAGGTCTGTTTCTTTCAACGAGATAATATTCCCAACGGCAAGGCTGGGTGCATTCGCCTCTGTTGCCGCTTCTGCCGTTCATATATGAAGAAATAAGGCATCTGCCTGAGTATGCCATACACATACCATGTACAAAAGCTTCAATTTCAAGGTCTTCGGGAATTTGCTGATGCATTTCGGCTATTTCATCAATTGTCATTTCACGGGCAACAACAATTCTTGATGCACCTAATTCATAATAAGCCATAGCAGATGCATGGTTGCAACAGTTTGCCTGTGTGCTTATGTGCACCTCTAAACGGGGCTCTGCCTGTTTAATGGTGCGAAGAGCACCTAAATCTGCAACAATAACAGCATCTACACCTAAAGAATAAAGTGTACGGGCATAGCCTTTAAGTGGCTCGATTTCATTGTTTTTTGTAAAGCTGTTTACTGTAACGTAAAGCTTTTTACCAAGATTATGCAAATAGTTGCTTGCTGAGGCAATATCTTCCTCAGAAAAAGCAGATTTTTCTGCTCTTAATTGAAGAAGAGGACCGCCGATATATACCGCATCGGCACCGAATCTTGCGGCAGCTTTCAAGCAATTCATATCCCCCGCAGGGGCAAGTAGTTCAGGTTTTTTCATATATTTACCTCACAAAAATATTACAACGAATTATAATACACTAAAATCAACAAAAAAACAAGGCACAATATGTAATATAATTACAGCTATATTGTCTTGATTTTACAATGTTGCTATGATATAATTAACAAGTTATATTATGCGGTTTAAACAAAATCGTTTCAACTTATTAAGGAGATGGTCCTGAATGAAATTCGATGTTGTTGTTATAGGTGCAGGTGTTGTAGGCTCACTTATCACAAGAGAGCTTTCAAAGTACAACATAAAGCTTGCTCTTCTTGAAAGACACAACGACTGTGCAATGGGTGCAACAAAGGCCAATAGTGCTATTGTTCACGCAGGCTTTGATGCTGTACCGGGCACACTTAAGGCAAAGCTCAATGTTCGTGGTGTTGAGCTTATGAAAAAAACATGTAAGGAGCTTAGTGTTCCTCTTAAAAATAATGGTGCACTTGTTGTTGCTTTCTCAGATGAGGAAATGCCACATCTTGACAAGCTTCTTGAAAGAGGCGTAGCAAACGGCGTGCCGGAGCTTAAGGTTGTAGGCAGAGATGAGCTCGTTGAAATGGAGCCCAATATAGGTGAAACTGCTGTAGGTGCACTTGTGGCACCAACATCGTCAATAGTTTGCCCGTATGAACTTACAATTGCAGGTGTTGAAAATGCTGTTACAAATGGTGCAGAGTTTATAAGAAATTGTGCTGTTGAAGATATTGAATATAAAAACGATGAGTTTGTTCTTAAAACAACTCAGGGTGAAATAACGGCAAAGTATGTTATTAATGCGGCAGGTATCAACTCAGGTAAAATTGCATCACTTATAGGTGACAATTCAATCGAAATCGTTGTTCGTCATGGCGATTATTATCTTCTTGATAAATCACAGGGTACTCTCGTTTCAAGAACAATATTCCAATGCCCTACAAAAATGGGTAAGGGTGTTCTTGTTTCTCCTACAGTTGATGGTAACCTTATCGTTGGCCCATCTGCTGAGGATATTGATGATGGCGATGATGTTGCAACAACAAATGTAGGTCTTGATAAGATTTATGTTAACGCAATCAAGAGTGTTCCTGCAGTTTCTTTGAGAAATGCAATTACCTCATTCAGCGGTAACAGAGCACATCCTGTAAGCGACGATTTCATTATAGGTCCTTCTGCAGTTAATAAGAATTTCATTAATGCGGCGGGTATAGAATCACCGGGGCTTTCTTCTGCTCCTGCCATTGCAGAAATGGTAGACGGAATACTTCTTGAGCTTGCAGGTGACCTTGAAAAGAAGGTTGATTACAATCCTGTAAGACCTGAGCCTGTTCGTTTCAGACATATGTCTACAGAAGAAAGAGCAGAGCTTATTAAGAAAAATAAGGCGTACGGCAGAATTGTTTGCCGTTGTGAAACAATTACAGAGGGCGAAATTCTTGATGCTATCCATGCTCCGGCAGGTGCGAGAGATGTTGATGGTGTGAAGAGAAGAACAAGAGCCGGTATGGGCAGATGCCAGGGTGGCTTCTGCGGAAGCAAGGTAGTTGAAATTCTTGCAAGAGAATTAGGTACCGATATGAACGAAATCACAAAATTCGGCGGCAAGTCGAAAATTATGTACGACAGAACAAAGTAAGGAGGCAGGGAAATGTTTGATTATGATTTAGTTGTAGTCGGCGGTGGTCCTGCCGGTATGGCTGCAGCCCTTAAAGCAAAAGAAGAGGGCGTAGAAAAAATAGTTATTCTCGAAAGAGCAGAAACACTTGGCGGTATTCTTGAGCAGTGTATTCACACAGGCTTTGGTCTTCACTATTTTGGTGAAGAACTTTCAGGTCCTGAATATGCAGGCAGATTTATTGATCAGGTTGAAAAAACAGATATTGATGTTTACACAGACACAATGGTACTCAACATTTCTCAGGACAATGTTGTTACCGCTGTTAACAATAAAGAGGGTCTTATGCAATTCAAAGCAATTGCTGTTGTGCTTGCTATGGGTTGCCGTGAAAGACCACGCGGTGCACTTTCTATTGCGGGCTCCCGTCCTGCCGGTATTATGACTGCAGGTACTGCACAGAAGTATGTTAATATTGACGGATATATGCCCGGTAAGAAGGTTGTTATTCTCGGTTCAGGCGATATCGGTCTTATTATGGCGCGTCGTATGACTCTTGAAGGTGCAGAGGTTAAGGTTGTTTGCGAGCTTATGTCCTATTCAGGGGGCTTGCAGAGAAATATTGTGCAATGCCTTGATGATTTCGGTATCCCGTTACGCCTTAGCTGTACAGTTGTAAAAACACATGGTAAGGACAGGCTTGAAGGCGTTACAATTGCAAATGTTGATGAGAAGCTTCAGCCTATTCCCGGTACTGAAGAGTACATTGAGTGCGATACACTTCTTCTTTCCGTTGGTCTTATTCCTGAAAATGAGCTTTCCAAGGATGTTGGTGTTGCCCTTGACAGAGTAACAAACGGACCTGTAGTTGATGAATACAGAGAAACACTCCAGCCGGGTATTTTTGCTTGCGGTAACGTTTTACAGGTGCATGACCTTGTTGACTATGTTACAGAGGAAAGTCAGATTGCAGGTAAGGGTGCCGCAGATTACATTTTTGGAAAGAAAAAGGGCGGAACATATATAAACACCAAGGGTATAAATGGTGTTCGTTACATTGTTCCTCAAAGAGTGAATATTGAAGGTGAGGAAAGCCTTAAATTGTATTTCCGCGTTGGTCAGGTGTACAAGGGCGCAAAGGTTGTTGTTGAATGTGATGGCCGTATACTCTCTTCAAAGAAGAAAATCAAGCTTGCTCCGGGTGAAATGGAAAATGTTACAATTACACCTGAAATGCTTAAAGATATGAATAAAGACAGCGAAATAGTTGTCAGAATTGAAGAATAAGGAGGGTACCGAAATGAAAAAAAGTCTTATATGCGTATCCTGTCCTTTAGGATGTCCTATTGAAGTTGAAATTGAAAACGGTGAAGTGATTTCAGTTACAGGTAATACCTGTAAACGCGGAGAAAGCTATGCCCGTACAGAAATTACAAATCCTATGAGAAGCCTTACTACAAGTGTTAAGGTTGTAGGTGGCATTCATCCTGTTGTGCCTGTTAAATCTGCAGGTCCTATTCCGAAGGATAAAATGTTTGATTGCATGAAGGTTATTAACTCTGCAACAATTAATGCGCCTGTTAAAATCGGTGATGTTGTTATAGAAAATATTCTTGACCTTGGTGTAGATATTGTTGCAACAAATTGCGACAGCGGAAAATAATAGCTTGAAAGGATTACCTATGACTCCACACGAAATAGCTGCCGGTGTAAAGCCTTCCGAAAGGCAGGTTAACTGGCAGAAAACTGAGTTTTACGGCTTTATTAATTTTGGCCTTGCTACAGTAGTGAATACTGAATGGACAGACGGAACTATAAGTCCGCTCAATTTTAATCCTGAAGAATTTGACCCTGTTGAGTGGGTTTCATTCTTCAAGGAAGCAGGCTTTAAGGGTATGGTTCTTAATGTTAAGCACCATGACGGCTTTTGCCTTTGGGCAACAGAGCATACTCGCTATTCGGTAGGCTACGCATTGAATTGGGAAGTTGAAAACAGAGATATTGTTGAGCTTTTATCTCAGGAATGTAAAAATCAAGGTCTCAAATTCGGTATTGCTATATCTCCTTTAGACAGAAATTGTGAGCTTTTTGGCGAAGGTGATGAGTATAACGAATACTTCAAAAAGCTTTTAAGAGAAGTTCTTACGAAATATGGGGATATATTCTATGTTCGCTTTGATGGTGCAAATGAGCGCACCAAAGAGGGGAAAATGCAGGAATATGATTGGGAAGGCTATTACGAGGTTGTAAGAGAATGCCAGCCCGGTGCTGTTATTGCCCTTGTAGGTCCCGATGTGCGTTGGTATGGCAACGAATGGGGTGTAATTCGTGAAAACGAATGGAGTGTTGTACCTGAAAGGCACAGCATCTACAGTGCATTGGAAAGAAGCAGAAAGCCTGTTAAAAAGAGCTTTTTTAAGAAAGAAAAAGAGTATGAATTAGATTTAGGCTCGAGGAAAGCTATAAAAAAGGAGAAGGAGTTTATCTGGTATCCCTGCGAGGTTAGTCTTTCTATTCGTGACAGATGGTTTTACCACAAGGACGATGAATATACAGCCAAAACCAAGGATAAATTACAGAAGCTTTACCTTGATACAGTAGGTGCAAACTGTGCCTTTATGTTAGGTGTTCCGCCAATGAAAAATGGTAAGTTTGCAGAAATGGATACACAGATTCTCAAGGCATTTGGTGTTGATTTGAGAAGAACATACAACTACAAGGTTTCTCAGATTGGTACAATTGAGGCAAGTAGCACATTATCATCGGAGTATAGCGCCGAAAATCTTTTCTCAACAGATGAAAATAAAACCTGGCGACCTGCACCCGGTGATACTCAGCCTGAAATTACCATTACTCTTTCTAAAAAAGATATGTTTGACAAGATTGTTATGCAGGAATACATACCTAACGGTCAGCATGTTGAAAGCTACGAAATGTATCTTGATGAAGGTGACGGACAGTTCAAAAAGATTGCATCAGGCGGTGTTGTAGGGTATAAGAGGATACATAAAATCATTCCTACAGAGGTAAAACGAGTAAAAATCAAAATAACTTCTTATAGAGGGGACCTGGAGCTTTCCTCTATGGTTATGTATTGATATGGAAAAAATAGCGGTGTATGGCGGCTCTTTTGACCCGCCACACGAGGGCCACAGATTACTTGCAGATAATCTTGTAAAGTATTGTGGTGCAGATAGAGTTATTGTTATACCTGCTGCTATGTCACCATTCAAAGAAACAAGTGGTGCATCTGCAAACGACCGGCTTGAAATGTGCCGCCTTGCTTTCAATGACCCTTTGTACGAGGTCAGTGATATTGAAATTAATCGTGGTGGCAAAAGTTATACAATCGACACCCTGACAGAGATAAAGAAAAGCAATCCAAATAGCGAGTTGTATTTTTTTGTGGGGGATGATATGCTTCTTTCTTTTGACAGATGGTACAGGTATAACGATATTTTAAAAATTTGTACACTTGTAGCGGCATGCAGAACAGAAAAACTGGAAAAACTTCGCGAAATGCAGGCTTTTGCAGAGGAAAAGCTGAAAGGTGGAAATGTTTTATTTTGCCAATGTGTTCCCTTGGAAATCAGTTCTACACAAATTCGCGATAATATTAAAATCGGTGACTTCAGATGCCTTTCACCTGAGGTTTCAAGCTATATTATTTCAAAGGAGTTGTATAAATGAACCGGAACGAAAGCTTCAAAAATGTTCTTAAGGAACGTTTGACTGAAAGACGTTACATACACTCATTGAATGTGGCTGATTCTGCACGGGAGCTTGCGCATATATACGGGGCTGATGAGGAAAAAGCATATACTGCAGGTCTTATCCACGATTCCTGTAAGGATACTCCTGCGGGTTTGCAGTTATCTTATATGCTTGAAAATAAAACTGAGCTTACAGATATTGAGCTTAATACACCTAAGCTTTACCATGCCATTTGTGGCAGCGTTTTTGCTCAAAAAGAGTTTGGTATTACAGATGATGATATGCTTAATGCCATACGTTACCACACTACCGGTAGGAAAAATATGAGCCTTTTGGAGAAAATAATATTCATTGCAGATTTTATCAGTGTTGAGCGCGATTACAACGGTGTTGAAATTATGCGTGAAAAGGCTGTGAGGTCTTTGGATGAAGCAATTGTAGAAGGCTTGAGTTTCACAATTAAGGATTTAATAGATGCTGAAAGGTTAGTGCATCCGGATACAATAGATGCCTACAATGATGCTACTTTTAAAATACAGGAGAAATAATATGAGTTTGGATTTAGTAAAAAAAATAGTTAAAGCTCTTGATGACAAAAAAGGTAACGATATACAGGTTATCAAAATTGAAGAGCTTACAATTGTTGCGGACTACTTTGTAATTGCAACAGCAAACTCCACTACCCATGTTCGTGCCCTTGCTGATGAGGTTGAATACCAGCTTGAAGAAGCAGGTATTAAAACTGACCATATTGAGGGTAGAGCAACAGGTTGGGTCCTTCTTGAATACCCGGGTGTTGTTGTGCATGTTTTTCTTGAAGAATCAAGAAATTACTATAATCTTGAGCGTCTTTGGGAAGATGGCGCAAAGCTTGATGTTGCAGATTTGCTCAAATAAATAAGTTAAGTTTCCATTCAGAAAGGTTTGATAGAAATGAAGTACGATTTTTCAGCCGTTGAACAAAAATGGCAGAAAAAATGGGAAGATGCAGGTGTTTTCCATGCAGAAGACGGCTCAGATAAACCAAAATTCTATGGACTTGTAGAATTCCCATACCCAAGCGGTGCAGGTATGCACGTTGGCCATATCAAGGCATATTCAGGTCTTGAGGTTATTTCAAGAAAAAGGAGAATGCAGGGCTATAATGTCCTTTTCCCGATCGGTTTTGATGCGTATGGTCTCCCTACAGAAAACTATGCTATCAAAACAGGTATTCATCCACGTAAGGTTACCGATATGAATATCGAAAAATTCTCTTCACAGTTAAAGAAGGTTGGCTTCTCTTTCGACTGGGACAGAGTTGTTGATACAACTGAAGAGGATTATTACAAGTGGACACAGTGGATTTTCCTTAAAATGTTTGAAAACGGACTCGTTTTCCGTGATAAGACACTTGTTAACTATTGCCCATCCTGTAAGGTTGTTCTTTCAAATGAGGATTCACAGGGTGGTAAGTGTGATATCTGCCATAGTGATATTGTGCAGAAGTCAAAGGATGTATGGTATCTGAGAATCACAGAGTATGCTGATAAGCTTCTTCAGGGTCTCGAAAAGGTTGATTATCTTCCTAACATCAAGCTTCAGCAGGTTAACTGGATAGGTAAATCTACAGGTGCATTTGTTAACTTTGAAATCAGCGGTACAGACGAGAAAATGAAGATTTATACAACTCGTCCTGATACTCTTTTTGGTGTAACATTTATGGTTATGGCACCGGAGCATCCTCTTATTGACAAATATGCAGAAAAAATCGGTAATATGGCTGAAATTGAAGCATATCGCGCAGAGTGTGCAAAGAAAACAGAGTTCGAAAGAACACAGCTTGTTAAGGATAAAACAGGTGTTTGTATTTCAGGTCTTACTGCAATCAATCCTGTTAACGGTAAGGAAATTCCTATTTATATCTCTGACTACGTTATGATGGGCTATGGTACAGGTGCTATTATGGCTGTGCCTGCACACGACCAGCGCGACTATGAATTTGCGAAGAAATTCGGTATTGATATTATTGAAGTTATCAAGGGCGGAGATATCAATGTTGAAGCATACACCGGTGATGGTGAAATGGTTAACTCCGGTTTCCTCAATGGTATGGATAAAAAAGCCGCATCTATTGATAAAATGGCCGAATATCTTGCAGAGCAGGGTATAGGTGAAAAAGGCGTTCAGTACAAAATGAAGGACTGGGCATTCAATCGTCAGAGATATTGGGGTGAACCAATACCGATTGTTCATTGTGAAAAGTGCGGTATTGTTCCTGTTCCGTACGAGGAGCTTCCTCTTAAATTGCCTGAGGTTGATAATTTCCAGCCGGGTTCAGATGGCGAAAGCCCTCTTGCTAAGATCGACAGCTTTGTTAATTGCACATGTCCTAAGTGTGGTCAGCCTGCAAAGCGCGAAACAGATACAATGCCACAGTGGGCAGGCTCTTCCTGGTACTTCCTCAGATATATTGACCCACATAACAGTGAAGCCTTTGCAGATAAAGAAAAACTTGCATATTGGGGTCCTATTGACTGGTACAATGGCGGTATGGAGCACGTTACACGTCACCTTATTTATTCTCGTTTCTGGCATAAATTCCTTTATGATATAGGTGAAGTGCCGTTTGATGAGCCATACAAAAAGAGAACAGCTCAGGGTCTTATTTTAGGTCCTGATGGCGAAAAAATGAGTAAATCCAAGGGTAATGTTGTTGACCCTAACGAGGTTGTAGACTCTTTTGGTGCAGATGTTCTTCGTACATATGTACTCTTTATGGGCGACTATGAAAAAGCCGCACCATGGAGTGAAAGCAGCGTTAAGGGCTGTAAGAGGTTTGTTGACAGATCATGGAACCTTCTTGATATCCTCACAGATGGTGAAGAGTTTTCCAAAAAGCTTGAAACAGCTTTCCACAAGACAATCAAGAAGGTTTCGGAAGATATTGAAAACATGAAATTCAATACTGCAATTGCTGCTCTTATGGCACTTCTTAACGAGATTTATGATGTAGGCTCAATTACAAAGGGCGAGCTTAAAACTTACGCAAAGCTCCTTGATCCATTTGCACCTCATGTTGCAGAGGAAATCTGGGAGCAGATTGGTGGCGAGGGTCTCCTTGCTGTTGCTCAGTGGCCTGGATTTGATGAGTCAAAAACAATTGATGCTACAATTGAAGTTCCTGTGCAGATTTGCGGTAAACTCCGTGCAACAATAACAATTGCAAAGGATTCAACAGCTGATGATGCAATTGCTGTTGCAAAAGCAGATGAAAAAGTTCAGGAAATCCTTGAAGGTAAGACAATTATCAAGGAGATTTATGTTCCGGGAAAGATCATAAATATCGTTGCAAAATAAGCGGAAAATAATCCTGAAATAAACAGTAAAAAGCTTCGTTCGAGTAATATCGGACGGAGCTTTTTTAAAATGTAAAAAAGAACCAAAAATGCGGGTGATATTTTATGTATTTTTTTTGCGTATATTTACTATTTTTTAGTTGAAAAGCATTGAAAAATTTTCCTATATATAGTATATTAATAATGTGTATTAGTATCAATAGGGTAGTGTACCCTGTTGAAGATTTTCGACTGTTTATAATATATGTGTCGTAATACTTAAAATACGGAAATTAGACTTAAATCAAGTTTATTTGGAGGTTATTAAATATGGCTCTGGAGTTACCTAAATTCGGAAACAAAGAAAAGAAAGATAAAGGTGTATCTGCAAAAAATGACGTGATGCTCAAAATAATGGATTTCTTCGACAAAAACCCGATTATGAAAATTCTTATTCCTGTTGTGTTGTTCCTGATTCTGGCAGGCGTAGTTCTTTTCCTGATATTTGGTGATGGAATATTATTGGATGAAAATGTTCCGCCAACAAACGAAGTTGAAGTTAATAACACAAACCAGGTAGAGGTTTTACCGGGTAACAACCTTATCAAAGATAAAGATGTTGTTGAAATAATCGATAATGACCCTCTTTCACAGGATGTACTTGCAACAGCACAGTACAAAGGGTACGTTAAAGGCAGCAGCGGTCTTAAAACAGCTTTGGTTCAGATAGGTAACGAAGGTGATACGCTCACTCTTTCAAAGGGTGAAACAATCGGTAGCTGGGAGCTTATAGAGATAACTTCAGATTACGTAGTTTTCAAAGCCGGTGACGTGACCAAGAAAATTAACAAGTAATTGATGGTCGCAATTTTAAGTCAGAAATAATTTATGTCATTTACATATATTAGGGGGATTTTCCAATGAAAACAAAAAACAGCAGAATGAGGTCAATAGGCATATTTGCCCTCGTGTTCGTGTTGCTTACAAGCATGGTTTTACCACTTGCAGCATCAGGTTCATCAGATGACCTTATG